>NZ_MLBG01000060.1 GCF_001936595.1 Desulfovibrio sp. DV | reverse complement strand
CTCCTGCGCCCCCGCATAAGGGAGTGCCTATGTTTCATATCGTCGTATGCGGCGGCATCGTGCCTGATCCGTTGCAGACGTTGGAGCCGGTCAAGGGACCGGCCGGCTGGGGCCTGAAAAACGAACTGATGCTGCCGTCGATCCTCGATCCGTGGGCGTCCCACGCCCTGTACGAGGCGGCCCATCTGGCCAAGTCCGTGCCGGGCAGCAAAGTCTGGCTGGTGTCGCTTGGCCCCAAGGCCAAGTTGCAGCAGGTCATGATGACCGTGGCCCAGAAGGCTCCGTTCGAGCTGGTGGTGGCCGACGGCCCGGCCGGCGGCTTCGTCGATTCCTTCGAGGTGGCCGAGGCCCTGTATGCCGCCATCTCGGGCATTGCCGGCCTGGACGCCTCCAAGCTGCTCCTTTTTGGCGGCTGGCAGTCGGCTTCCCGCGGTTCCGGCTCCACCTTGCAGCTTCTGGGCGAGAAGCTTGGCATCGTGGACCAGTTCCAGGGCGTGGACAAGCTGACCGTGGGCGCTGACGGCAGCCTGGAAGTGATGGAGCGCATCGAAGGCGGCGCGTACCAGATCACCGCCTGCACCGGCGCGCCGGCCGTCCTTGGCTGGGCCACGGGCGAGCTGCCCGAACCGCCGAACAACCCGCAAGTGGGCATGGCCAACATGCGCCTCGTCATGCCGGCCCTGCAAAAGGCCAAACCGGCCGCCATCGACGCCGCAGCCATCGACTACCAGTCGGTGACCCTGCCGGCCCAGAAGCGCGAGACGCGTGTGGTCAAAGACACGCCCGTCGACGACATCGCCAAGGAAATCATTGCTTGGCTGCAGAGCTAGCCGGAGGCTTACCCTATGGAAACCATTCTTTTTGTCTCCCCCGTGGCCTCGGACGGGACCCTGGCCAAAGCGTCCCTTGAAGCCCTGACTGCCGCCAAGGCCCTGGCCGAAGGCCTCGGCGCGGGTCTGGCCGTGGGCCTGTTTGGCGCAGACGTCGCCCCGGCCGCCGCTGCCGTGGCTGCCTGCGGCACCATCTTCGCCGTCACCGGCGAGGCCTTTGCCGCTCCGCGCTATGCCACCGACGTGGCCGCCATGGAAGCGCTGGCCAAGGCGGCTTCGACCACCATCGTCGTCGCCCCTGACGACTCCCGGACCTCCCGCGCCCTGCCCGGCGTGGCCGCCCGCCTGGGCGGACGCATCGACGCCCACGTCACCGCCATCACCGCCAAGGACGGCAAGCCCGTGGCCACCCGCGGCTATTACCGCCAGCGCATGGCCGCCGAACTGACCCGCACCGCCCGGCCCTGGTGCCTCACCGTCTCCGGCGGCTGCTACGCCGCCTACGACGGCGCGCCCGGCCAGGCGGCCGTTACCGCCGTGCCTGTGGCCGTCACCGAGGCCATGACCCGCACCACGGTCAAAGCCGTCATCGCACCTTCGGCCGATGAGCAGACCATCCGCCCCGATGCGGCCACGCTTTTCGTGGCCGGTGCCGGTTGGACCAAAAAGCAGGCCGACGGCGTGCCCCATGTCACCGAAGCCGGCCAGTTGATCCTCGGCTTCCTCGGCAAAGCCAAGGCATCCCTTGGCAGCAGCAAGTCCCTGGTCGATATGGGCGGCGAAGGCGAGTCCGTGCTGCCTTTCCTCACCCACCTGCATCAGGTCGGCCAGACCGGCGCGACGCCGCGCCACCAGAAAGGGCTGGCTACCTGCTGCCACGGCGAAGAGCCGCACGTTGTCGGCTGGCGCTTTATTACCGAACGCCGGGCCGTCAACCTCGACGCCTCCTGCGGCTGGGCCCAGGGCAAAGCCGACGTGCTCTATGTGGCTGATGCTTTTGAGGTCATGCGCAAAGTCAACGAATTATTGGGATAGGATAGACCGGGACGCTGTCTGCGCCCCAAAAAATGCGGCCCGGAAGGATGTCTCCTTCCGGGCCGCTGGCATTTTCTGATGCGCTCCCGCTGACAAGGCTTCCGCCCGCCCGACGCGATTCCTGTTTCCCGCGTACCGTCCCGGTCTGCCACCGACCGGATTGCCAGCCAACGCCGGAAACCCTTTGCACAACTTCCCCGTTGCAGGGGTCCGGGGGGATCATCCCCCCGGCCGCCGGAGGCATCTTCGCCTTCGCCTTCGCCTTCGCCGTTGCCTTCGCCTCCCTCCGTCTCTGTTCGCTTCGCTTACAGGTCGCTGGCCAGGAGCAGTTCTTCCTGGTCCATATCGGGGTGCAGGTCGTGGGAGATTTGGAAGAAGGCGTAGAGGTCGCGCAGGCGCAGTTCGTCGGCCACGGCGGTGGTGGGGTTGGCCAGGATGAGTCGTCGTCCTTTGGTGGCCAGGGCGGTTTGCAGGCGCACGAGGGCACCGACGCCGCTGCTGTCGATGGTGGGGGCCTGGGACAGGTCGAGGACCGTCACGGGATAGCGTCCGACGTTGGCGGCTTCGATCACGGCGGTTTCCAGTTCCAGGGACATGGGAGCGCCCAGGGGACCGTCGGTACGGGCCCAGAGGACGCCGTGTTTATTGGCAATGGCTATTCGGCTCATGTGTGTGGTGTGGTCCATGCGGTCGGAGCGGGTGAACCGTTCCGGCGTCGTTGATGGCCGAAGATAGCCGCAAGGCGGCGCGGCAGGCAAGGATAAAAGCCTGAAGATGACAGACTGTTCACCTTGGGGCCGGGCAAAAAAAAGCGCCGGCAGGGCCGGCGGTGGGGGAGTGGTCTGGCTAGATTTTGTGCCAGGCCAGCAGATTGAATGACTTGTATTCATTGTCCGGATCTTCGGCGTAGCGGCAACCGAGGCTGTTGTCTTCGTCTTTGTGTTGGATATCGTTTTTGGAGCAGCGGTAGAAGGTGCACTCATTGTTGTTGCACACGAGTATTTCGCCCCAACCGGTCTCCGGGGGACCGACCCAGGGTTGGAGTTGGGCCTTGCAATGCGGGCAAAAACGTTCTTCGAGCATGGAGAACTCCTTGGTGGCGTCGGGCCGGGCAGAGGCCGCCGGCCTGCTGCAACAATAGGCATGATCCTGCCGCCGTCAACCGTTTGGCTGGCGGCGGCAGGGATTGGGCAGGGAGAGGGGGGCTGGCGGCCGGGCCTACATGACGTCTTTGGCCCAGTAGAGCAGGTTATGGTTGGCCTTGAGGCGGTCGATGACGTCTTTGGCCTTGGCGTCGTCTATGGGGCGCACGCGGATGTAGACGGTGCGGGTATCGGGCTTGTCGTCGTCGTAGTTGGTGAGGATGCTCAAGATGCGGATGTCGTGGGCCTTGAGGTCGTCCAGGACGGTCTTGAGGCTGCCGGAGACGTTGGGCAGTTCGAAGGCGAACTGCATGCCGCCGCTCAAGACGCCGGTGATGCTGACGAGCACCTTGAAGATATCGCTGTCGGTGATGACGCCGACCACGATGCCGGCGTCGTCGATCACGGGCATGCCGCCGACGTTGTGGCGCAGCATGAGCACGGCGGCCTTTTCAACGGTATCGTCCGGGCCGATGGAGACGACCGTTTTGGTCATGATATCGCCCACCTTGATTTCCGAGAGCAGGTAATACAGCTCGTGCATATCAAGGGTGGTGGCCTTGGAAGGCGAGGCCTCTTTGATGTCGCGGTCCGAGACGATGCCGACGAGTCGGCCGTTATCGTCGACCACGGGCAGGCGGCCGAATCCGTTTTCCTTCATGAGCTTGGCCGCCTTCATGATGGAGGTGGCCGGCTTGGCCGTGACCGGGGACTTGCTCATCCAATCCTTTATCAGCATGTGCGTCTCCTTGGCGGTCCCTTGAGGGCGGGCCGATTGTGGTATAAGGCCCGGACATCACGCGGCGCGGCAGCGTCGGGACATTTGTCTGATCTATACGTGTTTCCGCCATTATTTCAAGCGATTCCAGCCCTCCGGAAAAGGAAAAAAACTGATGAAGGCCCTTTTGTACCGTCGCAGCGTCCCGCGTTATCTGGCTTGCGCGTTGGCCTCGAAGCTGGCTCCGAGGCGTTTTTTTTCGTCTTTGGCCCCGCTGTCGCTTGAAACCGTGCCCTTTGACCCGCCCAAGGGCTGGGTCTCCCTCACGCCCCGGCTGTGCGGCCTGTGTGGCTCGGACCTGGGGCTTTTGCGCGGGGTGGAATCGCCGCTGCTGGAACCGTATGCCAGCCTGCCGTTTATTTTGGGCCACGAAATGGTGGCCGATCTTGGGCAGGATGTGCCGGAGCTTGGGCTGCGGGCCGGGGCCCGGGTGGTGGTGGAGCCGGGGCTGCCGTGTGCGGTCCGGGGCTTGCCGGACTGCCCCAGTTGCCGGGAGGGGCGGTACAACCGTTGCGAGCGGTTTCTCGACGGCCATCTGCCGCCGGGGTCGTTTCTCGGGTTCACCCGCCGGGCCGGCGGGGCCATGGCCGAGCGCACGGCGGCCCATCCCTCGCGCCTTCTGGCCGTGCCGGACGGGCTTCGTGACGAGGACGCGGTGCTGACCGATTCCCTGGCCTCGGCGCTGCAGCCGGTGCTCGATCATTTTCCGAAGGACGGCTCCACGGTGCTCATTTACGGGGCAGGGATCGTGGGCCAGCATGTGCTGCGCTGCCTGCGGGGGCTTGGCAGCCGCAGCCGGATACTGGTGGCGGCGCGCCATCCGGTCCAGGTGGCCCTGGCCCGGGAGGGCGGGGCGGACGCGACCATTTCGCCGCGAAGCCGCAAGGAGCTGGCCGAGGCCATCGGGGCGCGGTATGTGCCGACCACCCTTGGCGGCGGCAATATCGAGGGCGGGGTGGACGTTGTTTTTGACTGCGTGGGTTCTTCGCGCACCTTTGGCGACGGGCTGCTGGCCCTGGCCGCCGGCGGCACCTATGTCATGGTGGGGGCCGGGGCGCGCCTCAGCGATGTGGATATTTCCAGCCTGTGGTTTCGGGAGCTGACGATTGCCGGCTCGTCTGGTTGCGCCACCGGTCCTGATCCGCGCCGGCCCGGGGAGCGCGTTCGCACCTACGCCCTGGCCCTGGAGCTGCTCGCTTCGGGCACCTATCCTACCGCCGGCCTGTTGAGCCATACGTTTGCCCTGGACCAGTGGCGCCAGGCTTTCGGCACGGCCTTTGACAAGCGGGGCACAGGCAGCGTCAAGGTGGCTATCGATCTGCGGTCGGCACCAGCCGGGGGAGCGCGGGAAGAGAAGGCTGGAGAGCCTCCGGCGGCCGGGAGGGGGTAACCCCCTCCCGGACCCTACCTGACAGGGGGAAAGGGGGGTCGGGTGGGATGTTGCGGCTGCGGCGGGCTGGTTGCAGGCCGTTGCGACAGCCCAAGCCGGACGCTGTATGGACTCTCGCTTGCTCTTTGGTCGGTTGGAGTGCGCGTGGCCCGGGCTTGACCGCGTGGCGGCGGGCCGGTATCGCCGGCCATGCTGACGCGCATTGCACGATTCGTGGAAGGGGCATTTCTGTCCCTGGCCCTGGGCTTTTCCGCCCTGGCCCTGGTCTGGCCCGGCCTTTTCACCTGGCTTGCCCCGTACATCTCACCGGCCCTGGGAGTCATCATGTTCGGCATGGGCCTGACGCTTCGCGTCGGGGATTTTGCCGGGCTGTTGCCCAAATGGCGGCTGGTGCTCCTGGGGACGGTCCTGCAGTTCACCATCATGCCCGGGGTGGCCATGGCCGTGGCCTGGCTTTTACGGCTCGATCCCCAGACCGCGGTCGGGGTGGTGCTGGTCGGGGCCTGTCCGGGCGGCACGGCTTCCAATGTCGTCACCTATCTGGCCGGCGGCAATCTGGCCCTGTCGGTGGTGCTCACCCTGGCAACGACCCTGCTCGCCCCCATCCTGACCCCGGCCATTGTGTCGGCCTACTGCGGCACGCGGCTGACCGTGGACGCCTGGGCCATGGCTGCCTCGGTCTTCTGGATCGTGGCTTTTCCGGTCATGGACGGCCTGCTGTTGCGCCGGCTGCTGCGCCAGCGCCTGGAGCCGGTGCTGGCGGTCTTTCCTTCGCTGTCCATGGTGGTGGTGGCCATGGTCATCGCCTGCGTGGTGGGGCTTAACCGCGAGACGGTGCTGGCCTTTCCGGGGCTGGTGCTGGCGGCGGTGGTCGTGCACAATCTGGCCGGCTTTGGCCTTGGCTGGCTTGGGGCCAGGGCTCTCACCCGGGACCGGGCCGACGTGGCAGCCATTGCCATTGAGGTGGGGATGCAGAATTCCGGCCTGGGCGTGGCTCTGGCCAAGCTCTATTTCACGCCGGCGGCGGCCTTGCCGGCCGCGCTTTTCAGCCTGGAGCAGAATCTGGCCGGGGTGACCCTGGCCAAGTGGTGGCGTCGCGGCGGGGCTGATCAACCCTCGTCGGGGCAGGTCCAGGCGTCCAGGGCCAGCCGGACCTGACTCCAGAGTTGTTGCATCTGGTCCAGATGGCGGCCGATTTCGACCATGTCCTTGCGGCCAAGGGCCTGTTCCAGGAGGATGGCCGCCTGCCGGCTGGCGTAGGAGCCGATGGTGGCGGCCGTTCCTTTAAACGTGTGGGCGGCCAGCGCGGTCTGGTCCATGTCGCCTCGTTCAAAGGCCAGACGGGCTTCGGCCAGCCGCCTGGAGCCCTCGTCATAGCTTGTGCGCAGTAAGCCCCGGAACTGGGGCCAGGACAGGCCCATGGCCTCCCGGGCCTTGGCCGGCGCGAACACGTCCAGGCCGAACATCTGCGTCGGCAGCGGCTCAAGGGGGCAGCTCCCCCGCCGGATGGCGTCGAGGGTGTCTTGCAGGGTGCGGTAGTTGACGGGTTTGGTGACAAAGCTGTCCATGCCCGAGTCCAGGCACTGCTGGCGCACGTCTTCCACGGCATGGGCGGTGACCGCGATGATGGGCACGCCCGGGTCCAGCACCGGCAGCGCAGCCGGACCGCCGCTGCGGATGGTCCGGGTGGCGGTGATGCCGTCGATTTCCGGCATCTCGATGTCCATGAGCACGGCGTCGAAGCGCTGCCGGGCCAATTGGGCGTAGGCCTCCCGGGCCGAGTCGGCCACGGTGAGATCGTGGCCCATGCGGGCCATGTGCAGCCGGGTGACGGCGGCATTGAGCGCGTTGTCCTCAACCAGCAGGATGCGCAGGGCCTTTTGTCCGGCGACGGAGCCGCCGGCCGGTGCGGCGGTGCGGCGGATCACGGCGTCGGCGTTTCCGGGCAGCAGGAACACGGTGAAGGAGAAGACACTGCCGGTTCCCTCGCGGCTGGCCACGGCGATATGGCCGCCCATGCGCTCCACGAGTTCCTTGGTGATGGCCAGGCCCAGGCCCGTGCCGCCGAAGCGCCGGGCGATGCTGCCCGGTCCCTGGTTGAAGCTCTCGAAGAGTTCGGCCGAACGGGTCGGGTCGATGCCGATGCCGGTATCCGTGACGGCCACGGCCAGCCCGACCCGGTCCGGGGGCGTATCTGTGGCGGCAACCGGGGCAACGGCCAGGGACACGGATCCGGCGGCCGTGAATTTGACGGCATTGCCGAGGAGGTTGAGCAGCACCTGGCGCAGGCGGCCGGCATCGCCGCGAAGGGCGGACGGCACAGCCTCGTCGATGGCCACGGTAAAGGCCAACCCCTTCTGGCTGGCGGCCAGTTCCACGGTGCGGGCGGCCTCGGCCACCACTTCGCGCACGTCGAAGTCGATGCGTTCCAGGATCAATTTGCCGGCCTCGATTTTGGAAAAATCCAGGATATCGTTGACCACGCCAAGCAGATGCCCGGCCGAATCGCGGATGGTGCGCAGATGGCCGAGCTGTTCCGGGCTGGCCTCCCCGGCCAGAAGGGCATCGGTGAGGCCCATGACGGCATTGAGCGGGGTGCGGATTTCATGGCTCATGACGGCCAGGAAGGCCCCCTTGGCCTGGGAGGCTTCCTCGGCTTCGGTCTTGGCCTGTTCCAGGCTGGCCTGCCGGTTCTTCTCCTGGGTGATGTCGTCAAAGGCCCAGACCACGAGGTCGGCCGGCGCTTCGGGCGTCACGCCCTTGCCGTGGACGCGAATCCAGATTGTCTGGCCGTCCTTGCGCAGCACCTGGCATTCCCGGCTGACGAAGCCCTGGCTGGAGAGAATCTGGTCGACTTCCCCGGCCAGGGTGTCGTGGGCATCCTTCGAGCCGAACAACACGGTGGTGCTGCGGCCGATGAGTTCATCCCGTCGATAGCCGAAAAGTTCCGCTCCCCGGGTGTTGATCTCGGTGCAGATGGTGTCGCGGGTGGTGGCCAGCCCGATTTGCGTGTTGCCAAGCACGACGTCGCGCTGGGCCAGGGCCTGGCGCAGGGAATCCTCGGCCCGGCGGCGGGTGGTGACGTCGATGTAGGAGAACACCCGGCCAATGGAGACGCCGTCCTGGCGGATGGGGCCGCTGCGGCGTTCGATGTAGCGGCCGTCGTGCAGCTCCAGGCAGGCCTCGGCAAGGCTTTCGGTGTCGGTCATGAGCTGGTGAAACCGCTGCCTGACCTCCGGCGCTCCGACGATCTGGTCGAGGATGGGCCTGAAGCGTTGAGAGGCATCGCTGTCCCTGGCCCAGTCCGGCGACAGGCTCCAGAGTTCCAGGAAGCGCTTGTTGACGGCCAGGATTTCAAAATCCGGGGGGCTGGCGGCCACGCAGACCACGGCTTCGGCCGTGGATTCCAAGATGGCGATATACAGGGCCATCTGGCGCGACAGGCGTTCATCGGCCCGGCGTCGCGCTTCAATCTCCTCCACCAGCCGGGTGTTGGCCGCAGCCAGTTCGGCCGTGCGTTCCTCCACCCGCCGGGCCAGCAGCAGCCGATGCTCCTCCACTTCGGCCCGGGACTCTCCGAGCCAGCGCGAGGTTTCGCGCAGCCGGGCGGCCATGGCGTTAAAGGCCATGCCCACCCGGCCCAGGGCGTCGGTGGTGGCCACGGGCACGGACTGGTCGAGGTCACCGGCCTCCACGGCCTCCAGGGCCTGACGCAGGGTTTCGACCGGCTCCAGCACGAAGCGGTGGAGCATGAGGTTTAAAAGGCCGGCCAGGAAGATATAGGCCCCGACCACGGCCAGGGCAAAGATGGTCCAGACCTGGGCGGCCAGGGGCGAACTTTCCTTCAGGGCGTAGCGCAGCCGCAAAAAGCCCAGGTCCTGGCTTTCGGTGCGGATGGGCTCGATCAGGGTGGCTGTCAGCCGGTCGTCCTCGGCCGAGACGGTGAAGAGCCGCCCGGTGGGCAGGCCGCCGTCGGCCTCGCTGGACAGGGGGGCCGGCGTGCGGTCGCCGGCCGTGGCCACCAGACGGCCGGTGGCGGTGAACAGGCTGGCTTCGGTGACGCCCTCGACCCGCACCAGGCGGGTCAGGATGTCTGTGGCGGCGTTGGCTGCCTGGGGCGAATGGACGAGCGGGGCCAGGTTTTCCAGGCGGTGGGCGGCCAGGACGCCAAGCAGGGTGCGGGTGCGGTTTTGGGCGGCGGCCTGGCGGTCGTGCATGTACAGGTGCAACACGCCGCCGAAAGCCGCAGCTGCTGCCAGAAAGGCGAGTAAAATCGCCGTATTGATTTTGAGTCGCAAGGATAGGCCGCGCATGAGGTGTCCGCTGCCCCGCTCCGGCAAGCCCCGCAGTCCGGGGGGCTGCTGGAAGGAACCGCGCCGCTGCAGCAGGCAGTATGAATTTGTATCTTTCTTAAAAACAAACCGCAGAGGCTGTCAAAGGCTTTCCCGGAAAGGACGGGTCAGCGCAGCACCCGGTTGGCCGCGTAATAGCTGGAGCGCCAGTAGGGGGCCAGCAGGTATTCCTGCCGCACCCGGCCGCCCGGGGAAGGGCTGTGGATAAAGCCCCCGTGGCCGTCGAAGATGCCCACGTGCAGGCTTGAGAGCTTGCCCGAGGGCGCAAAAAAGATCAGATCGCCGGCTTTGAGCTCCTCCCGGGGCACCGGCCGGCCGGCCATGAGCTGGTCCTGGGTGCGGCGCGGCAGGCGGATGCCGTGCCGGGCGTAGACCCATTTGACAAAGCCCGAACAGTCAAAGCCCTGGTCCGGACTCTCCCCGGCCGGGCGATAGGGCGTGCCGACCAGGGCCTTGGCCGTTTCCAGCACGGTTTCCTGGCCCGGGGCCAGGGGGACAGGCTCGCGGCCGCCCACGGAAAAGGCGCAGCCGCCAAGGGAGAGCGCGCAAAGGACGAGCAGGGCAATGCGACAGACGACAAGCATGGTCCCGGACCTCCGTCCGGGACCACAGCAAATCCCGTGCCGCAGCCCAGGCTAGCGCAAATCCCGGATCCGGACCTCGATGCCGTCGCCGGCCAGGAGGGAAACGAGTTGTTTGGGGTCGGTCTCGCCGTAGTGGTACGGATAGAGCACCGTGGGGCGCACCAGCCGGGCGGCATGGGCCGCCATCTCCGGGGTCATGGTGTAGGGCAGGTTCATGGGCAAAAAGGCCACGTCCACCCCGGCCACGGCAGCCATCTCCGGGATGTCCTCGGTGTCGCCGGCCACGTAGACCGTTGTGCCGCCAAAGGTCAGGACGTAGCCGTTGCCGCGGCCCTTGGGATGAAACGGGTCGCCGGTGTCGCGCTTGTGCCTGAGGTTGTAGGCCGGCACGGCGGCAATGGTAATGCCAAGCCGTTCGGTCGTCTGGCCGTTTTCCAGCACCGTGCCCCGGCCGAGCTTTTCCAGGCAGGCCCCGGTCAGGAGGATCGGGGTGTCGGGGCCGGTGATTTTGGCCAGGGCGTCGGGGTCGAGGTGGTCGCCGTGTTCGTGGGTCAAAAGGACCAGATCGGCCGGCGGCATGGCGCTGTAGTCGCCCACCTTGCCGAAGGGATCGACATAGATGGTCTTGCCGGCGAAATCGAAGCGCAGGGAACCGTGGCCGATAAAGGTCACGGTCAGCGGTCCGGCCGTGGTGTCGAAGGTGTCCGATGCCGGGGCCGCTGCCGCCGGCACGGCGCACGTCGCCACCAGGGCCAGGGTCAGAAGGGTTTCGAGCAGCATGGCAGGCCTCCTTTGGATCGAGAGCATACGGTAGCCGGACCGGGAACCGGGCGCAAGGGCCGGCGTGGTTCTGTCGCCCGTCTTTTGCCGGATCGCCACGGCCCCGTCGCCGGAACCGGGGCAGGAACAAAGGGCGTTTTTTAGTTGTCGTCGCGGCGGCACCTGGCCTACTATCCCTTTAATCTGCCAAAGGAGGCGGCCATCATGATCGATGCCATTACCGGATACCTCGGCGGCGAAGCCGATTCGCTTCTGACCCACGTCTGCCAGACCATTGCCAAGGAGTCCCTGCACCTGCCCGGCCCGGACTATCTGGACACGATTTTCACCCAGACCGACCGGCCGCTGCCCGTGCTGCGGTCCATGGCCGCGCTCTACGGCCACGGCCGTCTGGCCGGCACCGGCTACATGTCGATTCTGCCCGTGGACCAGGGCATCGAACACTCGGCCGGGGCCTCGTTCGCGCCCAACCCCGTCTATTTCGACCCGGAAAATATCGTCCGGCTGGCCCTTGAAGCCGGGTGCAACGCCGTGGCCTCGACCCTTGGCGTCCTTGGCAGCGTGGCCCGCAAATACGCCCACAAGATTCCCTTTATCCTCAAGATCAACCACAACGAGTTGCTCTCCCTGCCCCCCATCCACGACCAGACGCTGTTTGCCTCGGTGGAGCAGGCCTACGACATGGGGGCCGTGGCTGTCGGGGCGACGGTCTATTTCGGCTCGCCGGAATGCCGCCGCCAGATCCAGGAGATTTCCGAGGCCTTTGCCCGGGCCCACGATCTGGGCATGGCCTGCATCCTGTGGGCCTATCTGCGCAATCCCGGCTTCGTCAAAGACGGCGTGGATTACCACACCGCCGCCGACCTGACCGGCCAGGCCAACCATCTGGCCGCCACCATCGGGGCGGACATCGTCAAGCAAAAACAGCCCACCAACAACGGCGGCTACACGGCCATCGGCTTTGGCAAGACCGACAAGCGGGTCTACAGCCAGCTGACCACCGACCATCCCATCGACCTCACCCGCTATCAGGTGGCCAACTGCTACATGGGCCGCATCGGCCTCATCAATTCCGGCGGCGCGTCGGGCGCATCGGATTTCCCCGATGCCGTGGCCACGGCCGTCATCAACAAGCGGGCCGGCGGCATGGGCCTTATTTCCGGCCGCAAGGCCTTCCAGCGGCCCATGGCCGAGGGTGTGAAGCTCTTAAACGCCATCCAGGACGTCTATCTGTGCCCCGAGGTCACCATCGCCTGACGGCCGGTTTTAAACGAAACGCAAGACCTCCGGAGCGTTGGTTGCAAAGGCCCTTGGCCGGACGTTGCATACGCCGCCCAAGGGCCTTTTGGCCGCCGCCGCCGACCGGCGGGCAGTTGTCCGGGTGCTTTCTGCCGAGGGCCCCGAATCTGTAACCAGTCGGCCCGGTCCCCCGACCAACCGCGCAATGGACGGCAACGCCGCCCAAACCACGCGGGAGGTTATCCCATCATGAAGAAGTTGCTCTATGGAATGCTCACCCTGGCCATCCTGATCGGCTCGGCCTATGCAGTGGCCGCCGGTCCCGGCCCGGGCGGTCCCGGCGGACCCGGACCGGAAGGATTGCTTGACAGGCTGCTGTCGCTTAAGCTGACCGACGCCCAGAAGCATGACGTGGCCGTGGTCCTCAAACGCAACCGGGCGGCCTTCGAGTCCGGCATGACGGCCATGCGTGAATCTTTTGACGGAATGCGCGACGTCATGCGGACCGATCCCGGCAATGAGAACAGCGTGCGCCAGGCCAGCCGGGCCATTGCTGTCGCCGCCGAGGACATGGCTGTGCTGCGGGGCAAGGTCGAAGCCGCATTGTTGACCCTGTTGACCCCGCAACAGCGTACAATCTGGGAAGAAATCGGCAAACCGCCGATGCCCAGGGACCCCAAGGAGCGTTTTCATGCCGGTCGCGAGTTGGTCAATGACTGGATCGACACCCACGCCGGCAAGGACAGCTAAGCTCCGGAGCGTTATGGTTGAAGCTGTGGTAGACATGGAGGACGCCCGGGTCCTGAAGGCGATTCGGGCTGGCAACGTGGATGCCTACGCTGTGATCATGACCAAGTACCAGGGGCGCGTGTCCGGAATCGTTTCCGGGCACGCGCCCCGGGACCGGGTGGCTGAATTGACCCATGAGGTGTTTGTGCGGGCCTACCGTTCCCTGGACGGCTACCGGGGCGAAAGCCCCCTGGGACACTGGCTGGCCAAGGTGGCGGTGCGCACCTGCCACGATTTCTGGCGGGCGCAGTACCGCATCAAGGAACGCCCGGAAAGCGATCTGTCCGATGAGTGCCGGGCCTTTGCCGAAGAAGCGGCAGCCCTGGCCACGGGCGAGGCCGCCGAAGAGACGGCCTCGCGCCGGGAAGCCGAGGATTTGCTGCGCTGGGCCCTGGATAAGCTTTCGGCCACGGACCGCATGGTGGTGACGCTGACCCATCTGGAAGAGCGGCCCGTGGCCGAAGCCGCCGAGATGCTTGGAATGAGCGTCCCCAACGTCAAGGTGCGGGCCTTTCGGGCCAGGAAAAAACTTCGGGAGATACTTGGCGATGTCATCGGCGCGTAAGGAGGACTCCATGGACGGAAACGATTCACGGCGTATCGACCGCCTGGAAGCGGTCTTGCGGGCGGCCCAGGCCCGTCGGTCCGCCCCCCTGCCGGATGCCGGGCTGGCCGGCTCGGTGCTCGCGGCCATCAAGGCGTCACCGGCTGCCGCGCCGCCGCCGGCTGGCGACGACGGCTCCCATCGGCTCGACCGCCTGGAAGCCGTGCTGCGCCTTGCCCATGCCGACCGCAGCGGGCCGCCCCTTGATCCGGGCATGGCCGCTTCGGTGCTGGCCACCCTCAAGGCCGAGGCTGCCGCGCCTGTTGTCCCGGAAAATAGGGTGTTGTGGCGCATGGCTGCCGGAGCCGGGGTGTTGGCTGCGGCCACGGTGCTTTTTGCCCTGACGTTTGGTTCGGGGTTGGAGGAAGAATTGGGGCGCCTGTTGTTTTATGATCCCAGCGGCCAGGTCGTGGTTTCCCTGCTTGGTGTGTAAGGTGTGTGCATGAATAAGAAAGCAGCCATGGTGCTGGCCGGGTTGGTGCTGTTTGCCTCGGGCGCGGTCATGGGCTTTATCGCCTCCCGCCTGCTCGGCGACCGCGGCCCCCTGGCCATGATCCACGGCGACCCCAGGCAATTTGCGGCCATGGCCCTGCGCCGCATGTCCAGCGACCTCGATCTGACCGACGAACAGCAGGAAAAACTGCGGCCGCTGATCATGGATACGGCCCGCCAGATCCTGGCCATCCGTCGCGAGCAGGAACCGCGGGTTCGGGAACTCATTACCACGAGCATCGAGCTGACCAAGGCGATGCTCACCCCTGAGCAACGCGAAAAATTTACCGCCACCATGGCCCGGCTGGAATCCCGGCGCAAGGCCATGGACCGCTTCGGCCCGCCGCCGCCGCCGCCCGGCATGGAAGGCTATCCGCCGCCCCCGGGCATGGAAGGGTATCCGCCGCCGCACGGCTTCGGCCCGCCCCCGGGCATGGAGGGTTTCCCGCCGCCGCCGCCGGATCTGTTTGATCCGGAGTGGGATCTGCCGCCCCCCGGCCCGCATCCGGGACCGCCGCCCGGGGCACCGGCCACCCGGCCATCCGGACAGCGGCCTGAGGATGCCCCAGCCAAACAGTCTGAAAAGCCTGGGGAAAACGCCGCAGCGCCGCCGGCTGGGGCCAAACCGGCCCCGGACGCAGCCGGCAAGACCGCACCATAATCGTTTTTCCGTTCCCCTGCCGCGCCTTTTCTGGCAATACTGGTGTCATCCTCTGGCGGGCCGCATCCCGGATGCGGCCCGCCACAACGCCAACGCGCGCTCCCGCCAGGGCTGTCTTTCCGCAGCCTTTGCCTTACCCGCTCTCGGGCGAGGGGTGCGCCAAGGAGAAGCGACATGCCAGTATTGTGCGACGCATCCCCTTCCCGACGCCAGGTTCTGCGTCTTGCCGCCGGAGCGAGCCTCATGCTCCTGGCCGGCGGCATGTTCCGTCCCGGACAGGCCCGGGCCGCCACTTTTGCCGCTCCGCCCCTGCCCTATGCCGAAAATGCCCTGGAACCGGTCATCTCGGCCAAAACCGTGGGCTTTCATTACGGCAAACACACCATTGGCTATTTCGACAACGCCAACAAGCTGGTGGCCGACACCCCGCTTGCCGGGCAGCCCCTGGAAAAAGTGTTTTTGGAGGCAGCCAAGGACCCCAAGCTGGTGGGGCTTTTCCGCAACGCGGCCCAGGCCTGGAACCATGTGTTTTACTGGAACGGCCTGACGGCCGGCGGCGGCGGCGCGCCTTCGGGCAAGCTGGCCAAGGCCATTGAGACCTCCTTTGGCGGCCTTGAGCCCTGCCAGAAAGCCCTGACCGAGGCGGCCCTGGCCCAGTTCGGCAGCGGCTGGGCCTGGCTGGTGGCGGATCCGGCCGGCAAACTGTCGGTGGTCAAGACCGGCAATGCCGACAATCCCATGCAGGAAGGCTTAAAGCCCCTGTGGGTCATCGACGTCTGGGAGCACGCCTATTATCTGGATTACCAG
The DNA here is from genome assembly GCF_001936595.1 of Desulfovibrio sp. DV. Classification (GTDB taxonomy): domain Bacteria; phylum Desulfobacterota; class Desulfovibrionia; order Desulfovibrionales; family Desulfovibrionaceae; genus Solidesulfovibrio. The sequence goes on along the minus strand of NZ_MLBG01000060.1, from coordinate 11,928 downwards.
AACCGGCGGGCCGACTACGTCAAGGGCGTGCTGGAAAAGCTCGTCAACTGGGACTTTGCGGCCAAGAACCTCGGCTGAATCCGGGCCCCGGGGGATGGCCGGCTTGGCCGGCCATCCCCCGCAGTGCAATCGGACGATTCGACCCAAACGTGACAAGGAACCATGGCCCGGCCGTGGTTCCTTTCTTTTTTGGGTTCTTTGACGTTTTATGTGGAATTGACCCATGCTCGGGTTGGGGGTAGCGGTCTTCCCGGAGGGGACTTCCTTCCTGTTTCAACTCAGTTTCGTCAAGATGCATGGATGTCGACTGCAAATGAGGAGATGGTATGGAGTTCGCCCTGACCAGTTTCACTGCGCCCTTTACCGCCAGCGGCCGCGCTGCCCTGGTGCCGCCGCCACCCTGGCATTATGCAGGATGGCTGATCAATGTGGCCATCATCTGCGAAACCGTGAACAGCCGCAGTCTCGTATCGCCTGGGCTTGGCCGGTTGACCGGAAACGGCTGCATCCATTTTGCGGATTGGCAGGCCACCACCGACGGCCGGGAAATGATCGATCCTGTGTACGCCCAATACCGCGAGACCATTGCCATTGTGGAGATCGAACGCCCGGATGGGAGTCTCGCAAATTTCTGCCCCTTTATCTGGGTGGACCAAGACATCTCTCTCATGCGTGGCCTCCTTCAGGGCTGGCCCAAGAAATTTGGTTCCACCTTCCTCACTCGCTCCATGCCTCTCGAGCACCCGGCGGCAGCGCCGCTTCGTGCCGGCACTCGGTTGGGGGCTTCCCTGTGCGTCAAGGATAGACGGCTGATCGATGCCGCACTCGAACTCACGGGCAATCCGGGGCAGCCTCTGGGTTTTTTGGCCAATAAAACTATTGGCACAGTGGGTTGGCCGGATCTGACCGTATCGGGAAATTCCCCGCAGTTGCGCTGGCTTCTGCCCGACATCCAGGACAAGGTCGCGTCAAATTGGCACGAGGCTTCGGCGACGATCCAGGTGCAGGACCATCCCGTGGAGGAACTGTCGCTTCTTGGCAAAGTGCAGGTTCAAACGGCGAGCGTTGGTTGGATCGGGATCACCATCGTTGGCGCGAAGGAGCTTCGTTGATGCGAGTGCCTTCGAGAAGCTGCACGCGAGCCACGACGCGTCCATTACCCCTACGGGGCTGTCATGAAGGGCGTTGCGTAAGGCAGCCGGCCGGCAAAGCGGCGTTTGGGGGAGGGGTCAGGAACGCTGGGGCGCGGCTGCGGCCGTGCCCTCGTCGGCCGGCGGGGCGAGGCTGACGATGTTGCCCAGGCCCACCTTGCCGTCTCCGACGACCAGGGCGGCGGCGTCGGCCGGGGAGCAGCGCACCACCGAGGCCATGGCCACGGGCAGGCCGGATTCGTCGTGGACCGCAACCGATGTTCCGGTGGCCAGCCCCTGGTCGGAACCCAGGCCAAAGGAGATGAGCAGACCGTCCGGGGTCTTTTTGGTCATGTAGACGACAGCCTTGCCAAGCCGGGTCCAGATGGCCTCCAGGCGGCGGGTGGTCAGGTAGACGCAGCCTCCGACCAGACAGGCGGCAGCCAGGCAGTAGCCGGCAATGGCCATGGGACTTTGACCCAGCAGGCGGACGGCGTTGGAATGGGAGGCGGCGTTGAGGGCGGCCTCATCCGGGAAAAGATGGATGACGTAGGCCTGGACCGGGGCGTTGGCGTCGCTGCCGGGGCTGCGCAGGATGACCGTGGCCGTGCCGGCTCTGGCGTCCGGGGCGGCTTGCAGCGTGCCCTGCCACATGCGGTTGCCCATCCAAAAGCCCTTGGCCTGATTGGTGATGGAAAAGGTCAGGCCCGGGTGGTCGATGACGGCGACCATGGCGGTGGCGTCATTGGCCTCCACGGGCAGGGGGCCGGAGAGTTTTTCTTCGCCGCCAACGAGCATGGACAGGGTGTTGGGGCCGGTATGGAAGCTGGCCACGAAGCTGTCGGCCAGGGCCAGGGCGGCGCACAGGCACAGGGCGGCGGCAATCCAGCCAAGGGTGGCGCGAAGCCGCAACAACCCGGTCTCGCTCACGCTTCGGCTCCTGTCTCAGGGGTACGGTCGCGGAAGCGGCGGATGGCAAAGATGCCGGCGGCGATGGTGGGGATCAGCATGGAGAAAAACACCTTCATGAAAACCGGGGTGAAATCGTCGGGTTGCCTGGACGCTAGATAGACGGAAAGGGTGACTTCGGCAAGCATGGCTACATCCATGCAGACGACGGCCCAGCGCTGGCGGCTGTTGAGTTCCGGGGCCGGGGAGGAGGAGCGTTCGAACAGCATGGCAATCTCCTTTGTTCTTGAAGGGCCGTCCCGGCCCGCGCGGGCGAACCGGGACGGCTTGGCGGGGTGTGGGGTTGATTCCTACTTCTTGAAGATGTTGGTCTTGGTCACGTTCATGAGGCGCAGGGCCTTGCCTTCGTCCTTGTAGTAGACGCGCACTTCGTCGCCAGCGTCCCAGGCCGCGGCCGGCAGGGCCAGGTACTCGTCCGGGACGATGAAGGTGACGAGCAGCTTCTGGCGACCGGAGTAGATGGTGACGGTCTTCTTGTCCTTGTCAACAGCCGGGAAGGGCTTGGCCTTTTCGGCTGCGGCGTCAAAGACCAGCGGGTGCTTGGAGTCAATGCCTTCCTGCTTGTCCACGACCTGGATGGCAATGGTTTCGAAGTTCTGCTTTTTGGGATCGTACATCACGATCTGGCTCTTGTCGGCATCAAGCTTCATGCGCAGGCCGGCCTTGGGGATTTCGCCCATTTCCGCCGCAACGACCGGGAATGAGTAGGTCAGGGCCGGCAGATAGGTATAATCGGGCTTTTGCCAGTCATTGGCCTTGTCGCGGATGAAGGTCAGGGTCTTTTTGTCCTTGTCCACGGCCACGGTGCGGCCCTGGTCAACCTTGCCGTAATCCACGCAGCCGGCCAGGAAGACGACGGGCAGGGCGGCCAGCAGCATTTTCTTGAGTATGGTACGCATGGCGTTCTCCTTTCCTTTGGCTGTTGCGCGCTTAGGCCCGGGCCTTCTTCATGGCTATTTCCTGCTTCGCTCCCTGGACCATCTTGACCGTGATGTAGAGCGCCATGCCGGACACCAGACCCAAAATGAGGTAGGTGGCGATGATGTCGCAGACTTCGGCGATGGAGGGGACGTAGACACCCATGAGCTTTAAGAGAATCGAGATGCCGCAGCCGATGACGGCCAGGCCGAAGACGTAGCGGATGCCGTAGCCCTTGATGTACTTGGTGGCCACAGCGCCGACCTGGGCGCCCATGGCTGCGCCGATGAGCATGATGATGGCGGCCACGAGTTCGGTACGTCCCTTGTAGGTGTAGGAGGCTGCGCCGTAGAGGCCGGAGATGGCGACTTCAAAGAGGTCGGTGCCGACGGCGACGTGGGTCGGGCAGCCAACAAGGTAGATCAGGGAGGGCATGCGGATCAGCCCGCCGCCGATGCCGAGGATACCAGCCAGCCAGCCGGTGAAGAAGCTGACGGCGATGGGCAGCCAGGCGGAGCAGTAGATGCCGGCCACGTTCAAGTGCACCATGGGGGGAATCTTGATCTTGTGCAGGGCCTTGTGCCACTCCAGGCCGGTGGCGTTCTTGTCCACTTCCTTGCCGGCGGCGATGGCGGCATTGTCCTTGGCCTTGCGGCGGGCGATGTCGGTAAAGACCATCCAGGTGATGAAGGCCAGCAGGCCGAGGTAGATCCAGCGCACGACCATGTCGACCTTGCCGATTCGCTCAAGCCACATGATCATCTGGGCGCCGACTTCGAAGCCGGCGATTGTCCCGAAGAGCATGATAAAGCCGAGTTTGTAATCGACGTTGCCGAACTTGCCGTGGCGCATGGTGGAAATAAGCGATTTTCCGGCCATGTGGGCGATGTCGGTGCCGATGGCAAAGGCCATGGGGAAACCAAGGATGTTGAGCCCCGGGGTGACCATCCAGGCGCCGCCCATGCCGAAGAAGCCGCCGATGACGCCGACGCCGATACCGAGAATGATAAGGCCCGGCCAGAAGATTTTAACGCCCGCGATGGGCATGAGGATGTAAAGCCATTCCATGTGGATTCTCCTTTTTGCCTAGCGGTCCGGTTTAATGTTCAGCCAGGTCGCGGGACTTCAGGTCGATGCCGATGAAGTGCATGATGATGTCGGCCAGCACGCCGAAGATGACGCCGATCAGCGGAATAAGGATGATGGTCAGGATGGTGAAGTAGAGGTGGGACTCGTTATACAGATTGGCCCACCAGGCCATGATGCCGGAGAGCTTTCTGGTGTCGGCCACCATGACGATGGGCGCGCCGCCGCCGCCGGCGGCAAAGGCCATGGCCGGGGCCATGAGGACGAAGGTCAGGACAGTGGCGAACAGGGCCTTGATTTTGGCGTTCATCTCTTCCCCCTAAGTTGTTAGCGGACGACGAGAACCGAGCAGGGCGCGTGGGACACAACCCGGCCGGCCACACTGCCGATCAGGTATTTCGACAGGCCTTTTTTGCCCTGGTGTCCCATGACAATCATATCGATAGCGTTGTTGGCAGCGTGGGCGATAATCAGGTCGGCCGGGGAAACACCCTGTTCGACCACAACCTTGGCCGGGATGCCGGCCTTCTGGGCGACGGCGGTGTAATTCTCGGCAGCAGCCTTGGTGGAGGCTAAAATTTTGTCGCTTATAGAGTTGACGTCCATGTAGTCGCCCAGATCAAGAAAATCCTCGGCCACGGTCATAATGGACAGGGTCGCCCCCTGCTGCTTGGCCAGGGTGATGGCTTTGTCCAGAACGGTCACGGCAAAGGGTGATTGATCGAGTGCCACGAGAATCTGCATCAGAACACCTCCTTTTTGATCCGGCGCTTTGCGGGTCGCCGATTTCGCACTTCTTAGAGCAAGGGGTGTGCCACCGCGATTTGTGCTTTGAAATAATTGAAGAAAACAGTTTCGTGAAAAAAAGCGCTTGACAGAGTTGCGGGTATTTTGCGCATTAATAGCGCCAGAATCAGCCTGTCCCGCAAAACGCGCCAGTGGGCGTGCGCCGCCCCGGAGGCCCCATGCTGCACCTGCTTCGACGAAGCCAGCGTTCAACCCCGCAGAGACCACCTTCAAGGGCCTCGCCGATTGGAGCATCCGCAAAAAACTCCTCGTATTCCTGATTCCGCCGGTCATCCTCACCCTCGGCGTCACGGGATTTGTGCTCAACATCTATTCCAACCGCTACATCGACCTGGCCCTGGGCCGCAGCACCCTGACCATGACCCTGGCCCAGGCCCATGAAATCGAAGTCGTCCTGGAAGGCTGCCGGGAGGATATCGTAGCCCTGGCCCACCGGCCCATGACCCGGGAACGGCTCCACAATTTCATGGCCGCCTCTGCCGCCGCCCGGGGCGAACTGTACGCCGAGGCCGCCTACGTCGGCGAAGGGACGGACAACCAGTACGCGTTTTTGAAAAATGGCGAGCGGGTCGAGGAAGTCCCGGCCGAGGTGGTGCAACAGGCCAAGAACAGCCCGTTCGTGGTATCGCGCAAAGCCGTCAGCCTGAGTCGCGGCCAGGTGGCCCTGTCCGAACTGCTGGAGGTCTATTACCCCCCGACCGGGTTCGGGGCCCAGCCCCGGCAGCGGGATCTGACCCTGCTGCGCCTGACCACGCCGGTGGCCGAGGAAGACGGCCGGGTGGCCGGCTACCTGATCCTGTCCATCGACGCCCGGCAGTTGCGCAATGTCCTGTCGCTCTACAATTCCCCGCGCTCGCCGCTTCTGGGCTACAATCGCACGGCAGAAAACCGTCTGAGCCTGTTTCTTGACGAGCGCGGCTGGTTTTTATTCCAGTCGGAAAACGTCGAAGACCCGGCCCGCCAGTTGTCCGTGGAAATGGCCAAGACCGGCCTGTCCGGGGATCACGGCAAGCCGGGCTACGACGGGGCCTTTCGGCCCGGACCGCGCCATGAGACCTTTTGGCGGATGATCAGCGCCATCCAGCAGGGGCATTCCGGCATGGAACGCGGCGAGGCTGATTTCGGCCCGTCCAAGATTGCCTCCAGCGAGGATTATATCGGCTACGCTCCGGTCCGCTTTCGGAGCGGGGATGCCGAGGATTCGGAGATTATTGGGGGAATTGTCTATATCGACCGCAGCCTGCTCCCCCGGGCTGCGGAATTCGGCCAGTTCAATATCCTGTTCGTCACCACGCTTGGCGCGATTATCACCATGGCGGGATGTATTATTCTCTTGGCCCGGGTTATTACCAAACCCATCCTCAGATTGGCCGAAGAAGTCCGTTCCATGCGCCTGGAAGGCCGGCTGCACGAGATTGATCTGCCGGACAGCGACCTGGATACATCGACGCTCAAACGCGCCATCAACCGTCTGGTCGCGGCCCTGCTGTCCAAGGAAATGGAAATCAAGGCCCGGGACGAACGGCTGCGTTCGGTTCGCGCCAGGGAACGGGTCCAGCTGGTCGCGCCGACATCGCGCCAAGGCTTGCAGGGCGAGGCCCTGGAGGATCTGGTGGGCGAAAGTTCGGCCATGAACCGCCTTTTGTCCCGCATCCAGAAAATTTCCGCCACCGACGCCGATGTGCTCATTGTCGGCGAGACCGGCACGGGCAAGGAACTGACGGCCGACGCCATCCATCGCTTAAGCCGGCGCAAGGACATGCCCTTTATCTCCATCAACTGCGGGGCGCTGGACGAAAACCTGCTCATGGACGCCCTGTTCGGCCATGTCAAAGGGGCTTTTTCCGAGGCCAAAAGCGATCGCAAGGGGGCGTTTCTGGCGGCTGACGGCGGGACGCTGCTGTTGGATGAAATCGGCAACGCCTCGCCCCGGGTGCAGCAGGCCCTGTTGCGGGCCTTGTCCGTGCGGCGCATCAGCCCCCTGGGCAGCGACGAGGAGCACGCCTTCGACGCCCGGGTGATCGCCGCCACCAACGTCAATCTCAAGGATCTCGTGGCCTCGGGGACCTTCCGGGAAGACCTCTTCTACCGGCTCCAGGTCCTGGCCGTGAACACGCCGGCCTTGCGTGAACGCCAGGACGACATTCCGATCCTGGCCGGGTATTTCCTGAAGCTCGCGGTCCGGCGGATGGGCAAGGGGGACCTGTCGCTGTCCCGCGGGGCGCTGGACAAACTGTTGCACCATGCCTGGCCGGGTAACGTCCGGGAGCTTAAAAACTGCATCATCCGGGCCGCAGCCCTGGCAGAACGGGAACTGATCCTGGCTGAGGACATCCATTTTGAAGACGAGATGGCGGGCGAACCGGCAGCTGGCGGGCCGGCCCAGCCGCCGGCCGCGGCCGAAAGCGAGCCCCAGGCCCTGGACGCGCCCCTGTCCGCCCGGCAACGCAAGGCCCTGCGGACCCTGCTCGACCGGCCGACCTTCACCCGGCAGGACTATCAGGACGCTGTCGGCAACGACGTGCCCCAGCGCACGGCCCAACACGACCTGCAGGATCTGGTCACCCGGGGCATTGTGCTCAAGGAAGGGAAAGGTCCGGCCACCCGCTATCGGCTTCTCGGGCGTCGCACCGGCTGACCAGGGCGGTCACCCGCCCCAGAAGAACCGGGCAGCGGCCACCAGGCCCATGCCCAGGGCCACCGGGCCGAAAAAGCCCTTGGTCCGAAGGGCCAGGGCAAAGGCGGCCAGGCCGGCCCAAAAGATGACATTGGCGGGACTGGCGTCGAAACGGCCTTCAGGGCGCAGCAGGGCCGGGGCAGCCAATGCCGCCAGCACCGCCGCCGGGACATGGGCCAGAAACCGGATGGCCCCGGGAGGCAGGGTCCGGCCGGCCAGGAAAAGCAGCGGGCCGCTTCGCGTGGCATAGGTGACCGCGGCCATGCCGGCGATGGTCAGGAAGGCTGTCGCGTCATCCATCGTTCCACTCCCAGGCCGCACCCGGCCCCGATCAACCCGGCCGCCAAAGCTCCATAGCCGGTGATGCCCAGTCCAGCCGCCAGCAGGGACAAACCCCCGCCGCTGACTGCCGCCGCCACCTGGGACCGGCTCCCGAGCTGCCCGGCCAACAGGGCCAGAAACATTCCCGGCAAGGCGAAATCCAGGGCAAAGGCCCGTCCGTCGCCCAGAACGTCGCCCAGGGCCACTCCCAGGGCCGTGCCGCCCACCCAGGAGGCCTGGGCCAGAACGTTGATCCACTGGGTCACGGCCTTGTCCCGGTCCCCGCGGCCAAAGCGCGCCGCATGCAGGGCGAAACTTTCGTCGGTCAGTTCAAAGGCAAAGGCTGCCAGTTCCCGTTTGCGCCACCCGGTCAGCAACGGAGCCATGGCGGCAGAAAAAAGCACATGGCGCAGATTGACGGCAAAGGTCGTGGCCACCAGGGCCGCAGCCGTGGCGCCGGCGGCAAAAAGCCCAACCGCCACCAGCTGGGCCGAGCCGGCATAGACCAGGATGGACATGAGGAGCACGTTTAGGGCCGACAACCCGGCCTTGCCGGCCAGGACCCCGTAGGCCATGCCCACAGGCACGTAGCCGAGGGCAATGGGCAGGGTCAGGGACAGGGCTTTGCGAAGCGCTTCGCTGGCCGGGGCAGGCGGTTTCGGCACAGGCTGCATGGTGGTCTATCCCCCGGGCCCTGCGGCCCCAAAAAAGAAACCCGGCCGCAGCCGGGAGTCAAAAGCCTTGCTTGCAAGGCGCCGGTTGTTCCTGGCCTCAATCGTCTTCGTCAGACTCGTTCTCGCCCCCCATCCGATCCTGATGCCGGTCGAGGGTGATGGAAAAGGCCACGGAATAGAAATAGTGGAAAAAGTCCACGTGTTCGACGTAGATGTCGGCCGGGACGGTGAGCATGGCCGGCGAGTAGTTGATGATGCCCTTGACTCCGGCTTCGATCAGGAAATTGGCGGCGCGCTGGGCCCGGTTGACCGGGGTGGTGATCAGGCCGATCTCGATGCCCAGTTCCTTGACGGCATCCTTGAGGCGACGGGTGCAGACCACTTCCAGGCCGGAGATTTCCTCACCGATCTTGAAAGGGTCGCAGTCAAACGCGCCCACGATGTCAAAGCCGCGAAACTTGAAGTCCTGATGGCGGAGCAGGGCCTTGCCCAGATTGCCGACGCCGACCAGGGCGCATTTCCAGACGCGGTCAACACCAAGGGAATGCTTGATGGAATAGATGAGATCCTGGACATGGTAGCCGACGCCGCGAACGCCGAATTCGCCGAAATAGGCCAGATCCTTTCGGATCTGTGAGGGATTGACAGAGCAGGTACGGGCGAGCAGCTCGGAGGAAACGACTTGCGAGCCTTCACGCTTGAGCGTTTCGAGCACTTGCACGTACATGGCCAGGCGTTTGATCGTGGCCTTTGGGATGTGTTCGCTTTTCAAGGCGGCATCCTTTGGTGCGTGCAGGTTTGGTGGAAAAAAAAGGAGGCCGGGGCTTCCGGCCTCCTTTCGGGTCATACCGTCATTAGCCGGTGATGATCTTCGCGAACGGGTGGGCGAAGAGCAGGATCAGGCAGACGACCAGGGCGTAAATGGCCAGGGATTCGATGAAGGCCAGACCGAGGATCAGGGTGACGGTGATTTTTCCGCCAGCCTCAGGGTTACGGGCGGTGCCTTCGCAGGCAGCCTTGAGGCCCAGACCCTGACCAAGACCGCAGCCGGCGGCGGCCAGGCCCATGCCGATGGCGGTGGCCCAGGAGATGGTGCCGATGGCGCCCATGGCGCCGGCGGTGTCGGCGGCGAAGGCCACGGAAGCCAGGGTCAGCAGGGCAGCGGTCGAGAAGATGGTCATGAAAGCCTTACGCATGTCGATCCTCCTGAAAACAGGTGTTTAAAGTTACGGTCCTAAGGACCATTTCCCCCGAATTCTAGTGCGCGTGTTCCAGCGAGCCCTTGAGGTAGATCATGGCCAGCATGAAGAACACGAAGGCCTGGATGCAGTCGGCCAGCGAGAACAGGAAGTACATCGGGAACGTGCCGACGACCGGAGCCAGGGCGAAGAGCAGGACCAGGACGATTTCTTCACCGCGCACGTTGCCGAAAAGACGCAGGGTGAGCGAAAGGGGCCGGGCCAGATGCGAGATGATTTCGATGGGCAGCATGAGTGGCACCAGCCACCAGAAGGGTCCCATGAAGTGCTTGATGTAGCCGGCACCCCACATGCGGATGCCCCAGAAATTGTAGTAGGCGAACACGGTCAGCGCCATGGCGGCGTTGGTGTTCACGTTGTTGGTCGGGGAATCGAGGCCGGGAACCAGACCGATCAGGTTGCCGGTGATGATGAACAGGAACAGGCACACAGGAACGGAAAAACCTTGCGGCCCTTTTCGCCGATGTTTTCGACGACGAAGGATTCGAGTCCGCCGACGACGACCTCAAAAAAGTTCTGCAACCCGCTCGGCACCATGGCGAGCTTGCGGGTGGCGAGCATACCCAAAATGATGAGCAGGCCCATGGCGAACCAGGCGTAAATGACGTTGGTGTCGATGACCTGGGCGTGGAAGACATCGTTGAGCTTGTAAAGCCCCACACTCTTCGCGGCCTCGTCAACGAGCAGAATCGGATGCGGCAACCCACCAGCCATGTCCTATGCCTCCTTTCCCGTAAGCGTTTGGTGCGTCTTGGAGCCGGCGTGGCGCGCGACGCCCCAGACGAGGAAGTTAACCACCACCGTCGAAATGCCGGCCAGAAGCGGCAACGGCAGAGCCTCGAACCAGACAATCAAACCAAAAAGCACAAAGCCGGTAAGCGCCAGCCGGAAATAAAACCGGACCAGCACCGCCGCGATAGCCTCGCGCTTGTTCCCATATCCCGTGATCTGCTGCCCGAATTTGGCCAGCGAGCAAAAATTCAAGCTGATGATGGCCGTGCCGGCCGCAAACGACCAGGCTGCCACGGACACGCCCGAAAACGGCAGACAGCCGAGGCAGACCAGGGCGGTTATAACCACCTGGTTGCGCACCAGCTCGCGCACCTCGGGATGAACGTAGCCACGCCGATATAGCCAGCGCTCCAGTCCGTCCTTAAGGTTTCGCATCAGTGTCGCCATGATCTTCATGTTCCTCGGCGTCAGCCTTCTGGATTTTTTTGACTTCCACCAGCACGTTCTTGAACCCGGCTGCGATGCCCAGAATTAAAAACGTCAGCAAAAGCCAGGGCTTGGTGTCAAGCCAGCGGTCCAACCACCATCCGATGAGCAGTCCCACGAAGGTGGCCGAAACCAAATTGAGTCCCACCACGGAAGCCGAGGCGATGGACTCGCGAACACTTCTGTCCTTGATCAACCTGCCAAGCATTGGAAAGGCTCCTGCCTTGCAACAGGCGACGCGCCCCCCGGCCCGCCGGGCCTGCGCTCGTGCACAAGTTCACAAGTGGCGAAGGCCTAGCACAGGCCCCCGGAAAAAGTCAACGGGGATCAGCGCATTTCACACGGTTCCAATCCCCGCGGCAACCGCCCATCTCTAAACCAAAATCATGACAACGACCAGAAATTGTTGTAGCCCTCGGATAGCGGAGAACCGTTCCGCAAGGAGGAAACCCATATGAAACGTCTCGTCGTCTCGCTTTTCGTCATGGGCCTGCTGCTCGCGGCCACCGCCGCCTACGCCCAAACCCAGCTGTATTGCGTCAAACCCGACGGCGTACCCGTCGCCGCCATCGTCATGCCCTACGGCTCAAACCATGACCCGAGCGTTGTCTGCAACGCCGTCGCCCCTCAATGCTACCTGACCTGCGGCGCCGTCATGCAGATCACCTCGGGCGTGACCATCGCCCCCAACCTGCCCACCGTCCAAGTCACCCAGCAAATGCTCGCCTCTATCGGCAACGGCGCGCCCGAAACCCCGGAACAGTGCGCCAAACAGTACCAGTCCTGCGTGGCCAAATGCCGGGGCGACAAGGCCTGCCTCGCCTACTGCCAGTCCGTGCGCTCCGGCTGCGGCACCGGCGGACGGTAAT
>NZ_MLBG01000059.1 GCF_001936595.1 Desulfovibrio sp. DV | reverse complement strand
GGGTTGTGGGCGTTGCCGGTGGCGGGAGCGAAGAGAATCGGGTCTGGATTTCGGGTAGCGGGTCCGACGCGGAAGCCGCGCCGGACCCGCTACCCGAAATCCAGACCCGAAGTCGCCAGCGGCCTTTGGCCGCATTTCGTTGGAAAAAGAGCTACCAGACAGGGTGAAGCCAATCACCGCCTCAACGCGGCATAGCCGCCATGCGCTCCCGCGCCCCCTTTCAGGGGGTCCGGGGGGGATGATCCCCCCGGCCGCCGGAGGCTTCTTCGCCTTTTCTTTCCGGCTATCCTTTTGGAATAACGATATGGAATTGCGTCCCAACCCCGGGCTCGGAGGTCAGGTCGATTCGGCCGCCGTGTTTTTTCACGACGTCGTGGGCGATGAAAAGGCCCAGGCCGGTGCCTTTGAGGCCTTTGGACGAGAAGAACAGGGTGAAGGCTTTTTCCCGGGTTTCCTGGTCCATGCCCATGCCGTTGTCGGTGATGTCAAAAAGGATGGCCTCGCTGGTGGCGGCGGCCTTGAAGCTGATGGCGTGGGACTCCTTGGCCGTGTCGGCCACGCAGGCGTCGATGGCGTTTTCCAGGATATTGACCAGGGCGGCCGAGAGGTTGGCGGTATCGAGGGAAACCAGCCCCAGATCGGGGGGAATGTCGCAGGCAAAGGCGATGTGTTCCCGGGCGGCCTTGGGTTCGACGATCTGGGCCACGTTGGTGGCGAGGTGGGAGATGTCCACGGGTTCGCCGGCCATATCGCGGGATTTGGCGTAGTACAGGACATTGAGGACGAGGTTTCGCACCCGGCCGACCAGGGACTTGATGGTATCGCCGGCGTCGGCGATACGGGCCGCATCATTGCGCTTGATGCCGGACTCCAGGCGGTAGACGCCGCCTTCCAGGGCGGTCAGCATGCCTTTGACGCCATGGGAGATGGACCCGAGCATGAGGCCCAGGGAGGTCAGGTGGTCTTGCAGTTCGCGGATACGGGTAATGTCTGAAGAAAGCGCCATGACTTCGGTGATGTCGCCGTTACCGTTGCGGATGGGGGCGGAAAAGGTCAGGACGTTTTTGGTGCGCCCGTCCAGGCAGGTGACCACGGCTTCCAGGGTATGGGGCTCGCCGTCGGCAAAGGTGGCGTCAACCGGGCAATCCGGGCAGGGCCCGTCGCGGTGGCGGAAAATTTCGTAGCACAGCTTGCCCACGCCTTCGCCGAAATCTTCCTTGAAAAGCGTGTTGTTGGCCACGATGCGGTAGTCGCGGTCGCGCACGGCAATGTCGCACGGCGTGGCCTCGAAAAGATCCATGTACTTCTGCTGGGTGACCCGCAGTTCTTCCTGGAGGCGTTTGATTTCGCTGACGTCGACGGCCATTTCCAGGACCAGTTCGGGCTTGCCGTCGATGGTGCTGATGGGCGAGGTGTGGACCATGACCGGCAGTTCGCGGCCGTTTTTGCAGAGCATGGTCTCGCGCGAGCGCTGGCCCTTGCCGGTCTCGAAGGTCTTCCAGACCGGGCCATCAAAGCCGCGAAGGGCCTGCCCCACGTAGACTTCCCAACTGTGGTGCCCGACCATTTCGCCCAGGCGGTCCTTGTAGAGCTGGTTGGTGGCCACGACTTCGAGCGAGCGGTTGTGCACGGCCACGAAGCAGGGCATTTCGTTGAAATAGCCGGCCTTGTCGCCGAAATCGGCCGACAGACCGGAGATGGCCTGGCACATGGTTTCGACCATCTGCCCGGCAGCGACCTGGCGTTCCAGCTCGACCACGCGGTGGGACTTTTCCTGGACCAGTTTTTCCAGGTTCTGGGTGTACTGCTTGAGCTGGCGGCGCAGGGCGAGCTTTTCCTCGATGCGTTTCAAGGCCGCGTCGAGGATGTCGTGATTGATGGGCTTGGTGACGAAATCGGCGGCTTCGTACTGCAGGCAGCCGATGGCCAGATCCATGTCCCCGTGGCCGGAGATCATGACGACCTCGGTTTCCGGGGCATGGGCTTTGATGCGTTTTAAAAGTTCCAAGCCGTCCATGCCCGGCATCTTGATGTCGGTGAGGACAATGGCCGGATCGACGGCGTCGAACATTTCCAGGGCCTGGGCGCCGTTCTCGGCGGCGTGGACCTCATAGCCCAGGTCGGCGAGAAACATCCCGAGGAAGCGGCGGATATCTTCCTCGTCATCGACGAGCAATAGGCGTTCGCTCATGGCCGTGGGTCCTGTGTCGCCTTGGCCGCTTCGCCGGCAGGGTCCGGGGACCGTTTGCCGGCAGGCGTCCGACGTCCCCGATACAGCCCGGGACGATCCGGCGTCGCCTGGACCGCGTGTGCGGTCAGGGCGGGCCAAGCCGCGTTTTGAGGCTCATGATCCGTAGCCCCGGGACGCGGCCGGCAGCCGCGTCCCGGGGGCACGGGATTACGAACCTATGGTTTCGCGCACAAGATCGAGCAGTTCCTTTTGTTCAAAGGGTTTGCTCAGCGAACCCACGGCGTTGGGGATGACGTATTTGAGCCCCGTATGGCCGGTGATGACGATGATCGGGATGTTGGCGTAGGTCTTGCCCCGCTGCAGCGCCCGGTTGAACCACGGGCCGGTTTTGTCCGGCATCTCGATGTCGAGCGTGATCAGGTCGGGCGTATGGGCGGCCAGCACTTCCAGGGCCTTTTCCCCGTTCTCGGCCACGATGGTCTCGTAGCCGTTGTCGGTGAGCAGGGTCTCCAGGTATTCCCGGATATTGGGATCGTCGTCCACGATAAGGATGGTCTTGGGCATGTTTCCCTTTCTCCTTTTGCGTCCCCGGGAGGTTGTGGGGGCTTACGCCTCGGCCGCCTGGGGCAGCTTGTCGGGACGGTTGACGCTCACCACCGGGCAGGAGGCCCGCACGATGACTTGCTCGAGTGTGCTGCCGAAGGGGCGCTCGTCGGGATCGACATCGCGGGCGTGGTGGGCCAGGACGATCAGGTCGGCCTGGCGTTCACGGGCGAACTTGACGATTTCGACGTAGGGCGTGCCTTCCCATACCTCGGAAGTAAACCGTTTGAAATCCCCGAGTTGCGAGGCATATTCGTGGTGCAGCCGACGCCTTGCCTCGGCCAGTTTGGCTTCGATGCCATCCTGGGTGAGGGCAATGGCCGACTGGAAGCGGCTCAAATCCACGCAATTGAACATATGGAGTTCACCGTCCACGGCCTGGGCCACGGTCTTGGCAAACTGGAAGGCCGATTCGGACGCCTTGGAGAAATCCGTGGCGAACACGATATTGGAGAACCCGCCCCAAAACGAGGCCGACGGGCGGCTGACGGTCAGGACCGGGCAGCGGGCGGCCTTGGCCACCTTGCGCAGGTTGTCGCCGACCACGCCGCGCTTGTAAAAGCCGGCTTCCTGGCCTTCGGACGGGCCGCAAAGGACGATCATGTCGACGTCCTTGGCCCGGGCGACGCGCAGCACTTCGCGCGACGGCACGCCGACGCCCACTTCGATCTCGACGCCGGGCAGGCCGGCGAGCTGCTTGGCGTAGGTGGTGCGCAGCTCTTCGGCCACGCCCTCGATGTACTCGGCATCGACGTCCACTTCTTCACCGCTGCGGATATCGATCACAACATTGCTGTCGCCCTTGCCCGGGATGCCGAGCACGTGGAACAGCGTCATCTTGGAGCCGTATTGGCGGGCCATGTCGAAGGCCACGCGGGCGGCGCTGTCGCACTCCGGCGAACCCGTGGTCGCAAAGAGTATCTTTTCAAACATTCCAAACCCCTATTTCATGTTAGAGGTGGAGGTTGCGTACACTAGCGCACCTCGTCCTATTCCTCGTCGCCCTCTTCGTCCTGAGGCTTCAGGTGGTCCGGTATAATGACCATCTTGAGCAGCAAGGGCTTAAGGAAGGACCAGTCGATGTGGATGTGGTACTCTTCCTCGAGGTCGCGGATGGCATCCCAGCAGTTGTGGCAGGGCGCAATGACCAGCTTGGCCCCGGTGGCCACGATCTGGTCGCGCTTGGTCAGAAGCGCCTTGTTGCGCTGGGGCCTAAACTTGCCGATGCCGTTGAAACCGCCGCCGCCACCGCAGCAGTAGTTATGCTCTTTGTTGGGCGTCATTTCAACGAGATAGCCCGGTTCCACGAGGTAGGAAAGGATCTCGCGGGCGGTCTCGGCCAGACCCCAGTTGCGGATGTAGTTGCAGGAGTCCTGGTAGGTGACGGTCTGCTTGATCCGCTTGGCCGGGTCGATCTTGAGCTTGCCTTCGCGCAGGGCCTCGGCCACCCACTGGACGTAGTGGATATACGGCGCGGGCGGCTGGCCGTCGGGACGTCCGGCCCAGTACGGGCCTTCGATGACGGTCGCCCGGTGGGCGTGGCCGCATTCGGTGCCGATGACCCGTTTGGGCTTTAAGCGGTCGATGGCGGCATAGACGTTTTCCACCTGCAGCTTGCAGGCTTCCCAGTCTCCGGCGAACATGGACAGGCTGGTCTGTTCCCAGCCTTCGCTCGGCACGGTCCAATTCTCGCCGGCAATATGGAACAGGATGGCCGCTTCGGCCAGATCCTCGGGGTAGTGCTTGGGTTCGCGGGCATTACATGTGTACATGATGTCCGCGTCTTCCTTGTCCACCGGGATTTCAAGGCCCGGCCAATCGTCCTGCTGCTCTTCGGCCATCCATTCGCACGTCTCCACCCAATCCTCGGTGGTGACGTCCATCTGGGCGCGGTAGACACGGTGCATGCCGGCGCCGATCTTGAGTTCCCAGGGCACGAATCCCTGGGAATAGAGCAGGCCGCGGGTGTAGCCCATCATGACGCCCATATCGATGCCGTGGGGGCAATACATGGCGCAGCGGTTGCAGCAGGTGCACTGGGACCAGGCCACTTCCATGGCATGGCGCATGAAGGCGTTGTCCACGTCGCCCTTGCGACGAACGATTTCGCCCAGGGTGGACTGGATCTTGTACGACGGCACCTGTTCGGGCTTGCAGTCGTTGACCAGATACAGGAAGCAGGAGTCGGCGCACAGTCCGCACCGGGCGCAGACGTCGAGCCAGGTCTGGGTGCGCGATTTGCAGGTTTTCTGGATGGTTGCCCACAATTTCTCGCGGTCAACCTCCAGCGACAGCATTTCCTCGTAGTATTTCGTGCCGCGCGTATCGGAGAGCAGAGCCTTGAGCTCCTCCTCCGTGTTGATCGGCCGCTTATTACAATAAATCCCTTCAGGCATGACGTTTCACTCCTTGGCGATGTCCCGCCGGCCGTTTTACCAGACGATGCCGCTGCCGCGCTGGCCGCCGCGTTTGACGCCGAAATCGATCCCGATCTGAGCCCGGGAGCAGAAAAACAGCACCGCGTGGGACAGCTTGGTAAAGGGCACGGCAATCAGCCAGATTTCGCCGGTGATGATATGGGCCAGAAGCCAGCCGTTGCCGTCACCGGACTGGTGGGCGGCCACGAAGCCGGTGACCAGGGGGGCTAGGCTGATGGCCATGATCATAAGGTCTTGGCGGGTGGTGATGATGCGCACTTCGCTGAGGCCAAAGCGGCGCAGCAGAATAAACACGCCGGCCAAAACGGCCAGGATGGTCAGGACATCGGCCAACCCGCCGGGCATGGTCGGCCAGGACAGGCCGAAGCGCTCGGCCACGATCATGACATGGCCAAACAGGAACAGCGGCACGATGATAAGGCCGATGTGCAGCAGGAAGAAGGCCGTGGCAAAGACCGGCTTGGCCCGCCAGCTGCAGGAGGCGAACGGAATGAGCCAATGGAAGATGGACTTCATTGCGCCCTTGAAGGCCAGATCGGGGTAGTGGCCGTAGGCCACCCGGTCAAGCTGCCAATTAAGGCCCTTGACGTATTTGTAGGCGCGCCAGGCGCAGCCGAGGATGCATATGGCAAACGACAGCCACAGCATCGGACCCGTCAGGAATGCATACATGGTGTTCTCCTTGGTGATCGCGGTCCGATCAGCCTAGTAGCGGCGTTTACGCTCTTCCTTGTCCGTGAGGAAGTGCCAGAATCCGACAAAGCAGATCAGCAGCACGCCCATGAGCACGTAGGTGATGCTCTTGTTGTGGAGCATCAGGTCTTGCAGCGTATTAAACATGGCGTAGTTCCCCTATCCTAGTGGGACGAGTCTTTGTATGCCGGGTGGACGTAGAAGATCGGCATCCGGGTGACGATGAAACGGAAGGCGATGATACCCAGGGTGATCACGAACAGCGAGATGGTGATCTCACCGACGCTCGGGAAGTAGCGATCCGCACTCGGCAACTGCCAGTTAAAGGCAATGAGGCTCACGTCGAAACGGTTGAGCATGATGCCGATGACCGTCCAGGGAGCGGCCACGCGCACCAGTCCGATGTTGCGGTCGCGGTAGCCGACGGCATAGCAGTAACAGGGCAGGACCACGAAGCCGACAACCTCGAAGAGCCACCAGGCGCCGTAGCCGGTGAACAGGTAGTGCCAGCGGTTGTCCATGGCCAGACCGAGCACCTTCATGGCCAGATAGCCGGCCATGACCCAGGCCGAAGCCTTGGCAAAGGCGAACTGCAGGTCGAGGTAGCCCTCGTTGTACTCGCCGTCCATCTTATGATGGAAGTACTTGTGGGAGATCGTGCCCTCGGTGATGACCATGGACATGCCGGCAAACATGCTCGACATAAAAAACATCACCGGCAGGTACGGGGTGTACCAGAGCGGATGCAGCTTGGACGGGACGATCAGGTACAGGGCGCCAAGCGAGCTCTGGTGCAGGGTCGAGAGGATGACGCCGAGAATGGTCAGCCCCATGGTGAGCTTTATAAGGATGCCGCGGTACTTGTCGAAGCCCCGCTTCCACTCGAGAGCGGCCGGCAGGTATTCGAGGAAGAGCACCGTCAGGTAGATGAACACGCACAGGCCGACTTCAAACAGGATCGACGTGGTGCCCTGCTGGTAGAAGATCGGATAGGGCAGACGCCAGGGCCGGCCCACGTCGTAGTTCAGGGCAAAAACGACCAGGGCATAGCCCAAAAAGGCGGTCAGGATGGCCGGGCGCACCGCGCCGTGAAAGCGCTTGAACCCGAAGATGTAGCAGGCGGCCGAGGTGGTGTAGCCACCGGCGGCCAGGGCCACGCCGCACAGGAGGTCAAAGCCGATCCAGATGCCCCAGGGGTTGTTGTCGGAGAGGTTGGTGACCGAGCCGATGCCCATGGTGAAGCGCATGATGGTGGCCACGACGCCGGCGGCCAGGATGATGCCGGCCAGGATGTTCCACGGCGTAAACAGCGTACCGCTTTTGGTGTGTTCCGTCGACATTAGGCGTCCTCCCCTTCTTCAGCGGCCTTGGCGGCGGCTTCAAGGGCCTTTGTGACCTCGACCTCGATGCGCCGCTTGTTGGCGACCTCGGCCTTGGCCAGCTCTTCGGAGAGTTTGGCGGCGGCATCGGCGCTGGCCGTGGCGATGGCGGCGGCCACGGCAGCCTGCTTCTCGGCCTCGGCGATCTTGTCCTTGCGCTTGGTGATGGCGTACAGGCCGGTCAGGAGCACCGGCCAGATGCCGGCCACGGCCGGCACGGCGGCCAGCGCGCCGGAGGTCAGTTCCGGAGCCGAGGCCGTGCCCAGATTCTCATCCATGCCGATGGCGGCAAAGGACGGCTTGGGCGCGACATAGAGCCAGCTCGTGCCGCCCATTTCGCGTTCGCCGTAGACATGCTCGACATAGCGTCCGGGGGTTGCGCCGATGCGGTCCCAGGCGATGTTGATCAGTTCCCGGCGCTTGCCGTAGAGCAAGGCTTCCTTGGGGCAGGCCTCGACGCAACCCGGCAGCTTGCCTTCGAGCAGACGCGGGTAGCACATGGTGCATTTCATCACCCGGGGGGTGAAGGCCTTGTCGTATTCGTAGGTCGGAATGTTAAACGGGCAGGCCACCATGCAGTAGCGGCAGCCGACGCAGACCGACTCGTCGTACACGACCGCGCCGGTTTCCGTCTTCTTGAAAGCCGCCACAAAGCAGGCCGAAGCGCAAGCCGGCTCCATGCAATGGTTGCACTGGCTCTTGCGGAAGACCGGCGGCTTGCCGGCCTCGGGCACGTACTTGTTGACGATGGTATAGGTTTTGGCATCGGTGCGGCGAATCGTATCGAGCACCGTCAGATCATCAAAGGCCTTGGCCGGTTTGGGCAGCTCGTTGACCTGGTTGCAGGCCGCTTCGCATTTGCGGCAGCCGATGCAGCGCGTGGCATCAAAGAGCACGCCGTTGGCATTGGGCAGGCCCTTGACATCGGCACTGGAGGCGGCTTGGGCCGAAAGGCCCGAGCCCATGGTCACCCCGGCCGCGCCCAGCAAGCCCAGAAAGTGTCTTCGTTTCATCGTAGCGAGACCTCTGCTGGTTTGGGTCCTATTTCTTCTTGTCCTTGTGGCAACCGGTGCAGTCCGTCGCCGCAGGCACAGGCTTGGCATCCGCAGCCTTGTCCACAACCTTGCCGGCAATTCCCATCGACGTATGGCAGCCCATGCACTGGGTGTGGTAGGCGGCCTTGAGCGCCGGACGAGCCGAGGCAGTGGTGGTTTCGACGGCCTGGTGGCAGTTGCTGCAACGCGGCGGCGTCGTCGAAGCCGGGCTGTTGTGATGGCAGCCCTGGCAGACGGCCGCGTCGGAGGCGTGGAAGGCCCCGGCCAGCTTGCTGTCCTTCATGCCTTCGAGCATGGCCAGCACGATCTTGCGGTGGGGCAGGACCGACGGCTCATAGTCCTTGGACAGCGACCCGATGGTCACGGTCTGGGGGATGTCGTCGACCGGGAAGGTGGCCGTGACGTCGCGTTTGCCGGCCAGGAGCTTTTTGGCCATGTCGGCTTCGGCGGCGGCGGTGTCCTTGGTGGACGGCTTGGCCATCATGACGGCAGCGGCTTCCTTGAGGTCGCCTTCGGGCTTGACATGGCAGGACCCGCACTGGGCAACGTCGCCAACGCCCTTGGCTTTGGCGTCGTGGCAGCCGGCGCACTCGGGCTTTTTCTGGATGACGGCGTGGCAGCCGGCGCAGCTCTGGGTGGCGCCGACCTTGTGCATGGCCGCTTCCAGGGTGACGAAGCCGCCGTCGGCGTTGCCGGCCGGCGTGTGGCACTTGGCCGCGCAGGACGTCAGGGACGCATGGTGGCAGGAAACGCAGGTCTCGTTTTTCGCTTCGTGATACTTGTGGTCAAAAGGCACGGCCGGCATTCCGGCATAGGGCTTGACCGGCTTGCCGTCCACGATCATGGGCGTTTCGGCCACAGCCGGGCGCACCATGGTGAAATCGGGCTGGCCGCGCTTGATGCGCAGGTCGGCTCCCTGGGGAACCTTTTTGAGCGACGTCTCGGCGATGGCCTTCTGATCCAGGGGACCATGGCAGCCGACGCAGGTGATGGGGCCGGTGGGGACGTCCTTGCCGGCAGCGGCCGTGGCCTTGTGGCAGGTCACGCACTCGCCGTGGGCGGCCAGGCGCAGGGAGCGGATCTCCTTGGGCTGGCGCTTGGCATCCACGGTGGTGGTGTCGCCGTGACAGTAGGAACAGGACCCGGGGACCTCTTCCGGCTTGGGGGCGGCAACGGTCTTGCCGGCCTTTTCGCTGTAAATGTGGTGGCAGGCGCCGCACTTGTTCTCGGCTTTTTCCTGGGTGGCGGCGTGCCGGTAGTGCAGCCGCTTGTCCACGGTCAGGGGCTGCCAGTTGGAAGCGACGTCAGGCGTGGCGTTATGGCAGCCTTTGCACTGGACGTCGGAGGGGCCGGTCTTCTGTCCGGCGGCCGCCATGTCCTTGTGGCAGCTGATGCAGCCATTATGGTAGACGTCGCGCAGCTTCTCGCCGGACACAGGCGCACCCTCGCGCATGTAGCCCAGCTGCATCACGCCGTCCTTGTCGGACGTGTGACAGGTGCCGCACTCTTTCTTGTAAAAATCTTTTTGTTTGCCCAAGGCTGTGGTGTGCTTATCGTGGAGAAAGACCACTTTGGGCTGCGACAGGGAACCGTAGGCCTGCATCCCGTCAATAGTGACGATATCGGCCCGCTGTTTGTCGCTTCCTGGCTGGCTGGCCATTACCCGGCTGGCCGGCAAGGCGGACCAACCGCCCACGCCACAAATGGCCAGGACGGCCAGCAGCTGTCTCATGCGCCGTTTTCCGTTTTTCATACCTTCTTCGACCCTCTGCTTACGTGTTGCGTTCGCCCTTCCCCGGTTTGCAATAGACGTAGTGCTCCTGCCCGCGCACCTCCCTTGGTCCGTGGTCGCTTTAGCCCGTGCTCCAGACGCAACCCGCGGACAGATTTGGCAGAAACTGCCTATTGACAGTGCCAGCCAAACTTGTCACGAGTTGCAAAACTTGCGTGACAATAAAACTAACCGCTTTTGTGAAAATTGTCACCTCATTTTTTGTTTTCGTGATAAACGAAACCCGGAGGCCACGTTGAGCGGCATTGACCTCGAGCATGTCCTGGATGATATGGGACAGCCCATGCACGATGATAACTCCCCGGCCCCGGCCGAGCCGCACGAGCCGAACTTCCTCACGGCCGAACAGATGCGGCGTCTTGACGCCGCCTTCACTGCCTGGGTGGCCAAGGCCAAGGGCAAGCGCTCGGTGGTGTCCCGAAACAGGGCCCGGCTGGTCTTTTTGCTGTTGCGCTCGACCGGCGCGAAACTCGGGGAAATCCTGGCCATTGACGACCGGACCGACTTTGTCCTGGCGTACCGCAAGGTGCTCCTTGGCGGCGGCAAGGGCGAGGACGCCAAGCCCCGCCGCGAGGTCTACCTGCCCGGCGAACTGCACGCCGAACTGAAGCAGCTTTTGCGCGACCCGGATTACACCCCCCACCGCGGGGGTATTTTCCATCTCGACCAGGGCTACATGCGCCGGGTCATCTATGACCGGGCCAATGAAGCCGGCATTCCCAAGCATCTGGCCAATCCCAACACGCTTCGCCGCTCCAGGGCCGTGGAACTGCTCCACAACGGCGTGCCCCTCACCGTTGTCCAGCGCATCCTCGGCCATCTGACCGCCAACTCCACTGCCGCCTTCCTCGATCTGCCCGAGGAAGAACAAAAGCGGATGGAGAAGCATTTTCTCGATCGGGAGAACCGGCGCTCGGCCGGAGTGCACAACACCTTTTTCGGCAAGGTGGCCTCGGTTGAGGCCGGCGAGATCCAGTCGCGACTGACAGTGCGCACCCTGGGCGGCCACGTGCTCACCGCCATCATCTCCACCAAGAGCCTGGAGAGTCTCGGCCTGCGGGAGGGGGGATTGGTGACGGCCCGGATAAAGGCCCCCTGGGTGACCCTGGACGCGGCCCCGGCCGAGGCCGAGACCGGGGCGGAAAACCGCTTCCGGGGCGTGGTCGAACGGGTGACCCGGGGAGGCGACGCAGCCGAGGTGGTGGTGGTCCTGACCGACGGCACCAAGCTCTCGGCCACGGTGGGTCTGGACGCCCTGGGCGAAATGCACCTGGGCCAGGGCGACGGCGTCTGGGCCGGAGCCAGCGCCTTTTCCGTGATTGTGGCCGCCGGCTGACCGGCCGGCCTCCCGGGATCAGGCCCGGACTTGCCTGACCGGTCGCAGCGCCCCTGGAGGGCCAGGACAAGGAGAGTTGCGCCATGAGGCCCCGTTCGCTGCCCCTGCGTCTGGCTGATCTGGCCCAAGCCCTGCCGCGCCTTTTGCGCACCATCCGCTGCTCACTTATCACCAAGCTGGCCATCGTCTCCGGGGTGGCCTTGATGTTTTTCTTCTTCCTGTGGTCGTCGCTCAATATCAACGCCATGAAGACCCTGACCACGGAAGCCACCATGTCGGACATGAACCGGCTGGGGAACACCATCAATCTCGGCCTGCACTACGCCATGCTGACCTACGCCCCGGAAACCATCCGGGAGATCATCAAGAGCATCGGCACCCAGCAGGGCATCCTGTCCATCCGCGTCTACAATAAAAAAGGCCAGATCAAGTATTCCAACCAGCTTTCCGAGATCGACGAGATCACCGACATCAAGGAAGAGGCCTGCTACGTCTGCCACCGCACGGCCCCGCCCCAGGTCCATCTGGCCCTGCGCGAACGCACCCGGTTTTTCACCGACGAATCCGGCCACCCCTGCATCGGCATCCTGCGGCCCATCGAAAACGAGCCGTCCTGCGTCAATGACGCCTGCCACGTCCACCCGGCCGACAAGAAGATTCTCGGCCTGCTCGACATCACCGTGTCCCAGGCCGCCAACGAGGCCACCCTGGCCAGCTACACCGAACGCAATTTCCTGGCCGCCCTGGCCGTGGCCGGCGGCACCTTCCTGGTCCTGTTTCTTTTTACCCACCTGCTCGTCAACCGGCCGGTGCGCACCATGATCCGGGCCACCCGGGCCATTGCCGCCGGGCACACCTTCCGGGGCGTGGACCTGCGCCAGGCCGACGAAATGGGCGAACTTGGCCGGGCCATCGACGCCATGGGCCGGGAGGTGCTCTCCAAGCAGGCCGAACTGGTGCGCCAGAAAAACCGCTACCAGGATCTCTTTGAGCACGTGCCCTGCACCATCACGGTGCAGGACAAAAACCTGCGCCTCATAAGCTACAACCAGGCCTTTGCCGACGAGTTCCACGTCCATCCGGGCCAGTATTGCTACAAGGCCTACAAGGGCCGCGAGGAGCCGTGCACCAATTGTCCGGTCATCCGCACCTTCGACGACGGCCTGCCCCACGCCAATGAAGAGATCACGCTCGACCGCGACGGCTGCAAGCGGACCTTTTTCGTCAGCACCTCGCCCATGACCGACGAGTCCGGCAAGGTCACCTCGGTCATGGAGATCAGCCTGGACATTTCCGAGAGCAAGTTCCTGGAAGAGGAACTGGAACGCTCGCGCATGAAGTACCAGGCCATCTTCAGCTGCATCCCGACGGCCCTTTTTGTGCTGAGCCTGGACGACCTGACCATCCTTGAATGCAACAGCCGGCCCCAGACCCTCTACGGCTACGAGCCGGGGGAACTGCTCGGCACGCCGTTTCTGGCCCTTTTTGACGAACCCGACATCGCCCCCTTCGAGGCGGCCATCCGGGCCGAACGCCCCATCGACCGGGTGCGCCACCGCCGCAAAAACGGCCAGCACTTTTTCGCCGCCATCCGCGTCTCCACCGCCGCCTTTCCCGGCAGCCAGGTCTATCTGGCCTCGGTCACCGACATCACCAACCGTCTGGAGACCGAACAGCAGCTCATTCAGGCCAGCAAAATGGCCACCCTTGGCGAAATGTCCACCAGCGTGGCCCACGAACTCAACCAGCCCATGACCGTGATCCAGACCATTTCCGACCTGCTCGTGCGCAAGGTGCGAAAGGGCCAGTGCGTGGATCAGGCAACGCTGACCGAAATGGCCGAGGGCATCGGCCGCCACATCGCCCGGGCCACCGGCATCATCAACCACATGCGGGAATTTGGCCGCAAGGCCGACCGCCATGTCGCGGCCGTGGATCTCGGGGCCGTGTTCCACCGCACCTTCGAGCTCTTTTCCCAGCAGCTCAAGCTGCGAAACATCACCGTCGCCTTCGACATCCCCGAAGGCCTGCCGCCGGTGGCTGCCCAGGCCAATCCTCTGGAACAGGTGTTCATGAACCTGCTCCTAAACGCCCGCGACGCCGTGGACGAATGCTACGGCCCAAACAGCCGGCCCGGGGACAAGCGCATCGCCATTGCCGCCGGCCTGGAAACCACCGGGGAGCGGCAATTCGTGACTGCCAGCATCGCCGACAACGGGTCCGGCATTGCCCCGGAAGTGCTCGGACGCATCTTCGAGCCGTTTTTCACCACCAAGGAAGTGGGCAAGGGCACCGGCCTTGGCCTGTCCATCAGCTACGGCATCATCAAGGATTACGGCGGCGACATCGTGGCCGCTGCCGGTCCCGAGGGCGGGGCGCGCTTCACCATCCGCCTGCCGGTCTGGCAGGAACCCGGGGTCACACGCGACTGACCGCCATTCCCCTGCCGGCCGGGACGTTTTTTCCTTGCCTGCCCCCGGCAATCCGTTCCATAACGGCAAGGCATATCAACGCTGCCGGAGGCCCCATCATGGCCCAGAAAATCCTGATCGTGGACGACGATCCGGATATTGTCGCCTACCTGGAAGATGTTTTTTCCGATGAAGGCTATGATACCATTTCCGCCCGAAACGGCAGGCAGGCCCTGGCCGCCATCGAATCCGAACGTCCGGACGCCATCACCCTGGATCTGGAAATGCCGGACATGACCGGCCCGAAATTCAACCGCGCCCTGGAGAAATCCGGCCGCGACATCCCCATCGTGGTCATCACCGGCCATCCGGGCCTCAAATACGTCATCCCCGGCGCGCGGGCGGTCTTTGACAAGCCCATCGACCGGCTGGCCCTTCTGGCCGCACTCCGTGACATCTTAGGCCCGCCCGGGGCGTGAAAAGGTCGGGAAACCCTGGATCAGCGGGATCGTGCAATTCACGGTTGGCAACAGCTGGAATTCGCGGTAGATACCAACAGGATGCGATACGGCACGCCCGGGACGAAGCCATCATCCGGGCCAATTCCACAAGGAGGCGGGTATGGCGAAGAAAATCATGGTGGTCGACGACGATCCGCAGATC
Organism: Desulfovibrio sp. DV; assembly: GCF_001936595.1. Classification (GTDB taxonomy): domain Bacteria; phylum Desulfobacterota; class Desulfovibrionia; order Desulfovibrionales; family Desulfovibrionaceae; genus Solidesulfovibrio. Next base: position 12,878 of record NZ_MLBG01000059.1, on the reverse strand, counting down.
ATCTCGTATCTGACGACCCTTTTTTCCGACAACGGCTACGACACCTGTAGCGCGTCCGACGGCGAAGTGGCGCTTAAAACCCTCGAACAGGAACGCCCGGACTGCATCACCCTGGACCTGGAAATGCCCAACGAGTGGGGGCCGCGGTTTTATCGCAAGTATTCGCAGAAAGAAGAGTTCAAGAACATTCCGGTCATCGTCATCAGCGGACTGGAAGGCCATGACCAGTCCATTCGCAAGGCGGTTGCCGCCATCCGCAAACCCTTTGAGCCCGAAGCGGTCCTGGTGGCCGTCAAAAAGGCCCTGGGCGAGTAGGAACAGCCAAGCGTTCGTTTTTTTCAGGCGGGACCAGCCGGTCCCGCCTTTTTCATTGGCCCGGCCTTTGGCCGGGCGCTCCCACGAACCTGAAGAAGCGTCCGGCCCGGCAGGAAACCCGGGCCAGGACAGGCCGACCCGCCACCAGGAGCCGGACTTCAGCGCCCCCGGCCGCACAGGCTGCCGCTGTCGCCGAGGCAGACATGGCCTTCGACCGGGCTGCCGTCGGCCCGGCCCCCGGCCACGGCCTCGGTCAACCCTTGCAGGATGCCGCAGCTCTCGACCGGCGTCACCCCGCCGCAGCGGTCCCGCAAGGCGGCAAGCTGCTCCCGAAGCGCGCCCAGCCGGGTCAGCCGCTCGGTCACATGGCCGATGTGGGCGTCAAGCAAGGCGCACACCTCGCGGCAGTCTGCCCCGGCCCCGTCCTTAATGGCCAAAAGCGTCCGGATTTCGCCCAGGCTCATCTCCAAGGCCCGGCAATTGCGGATAAAAAGCAACCGGGACAGATGGCTCTCGGTGTACAGCCGGTAGTTGCCTTCCGACCGGTCCGGCTTGGGGAGCAGGCCCTCGCGCTCATAATACCGCACCGTCTCGGGCAGGCAGTCCGACCGTTTGGCCAGTTCGCCGATACGCATGTGCATCTCCTTGAAAATATCCCTTGACCCTGTAGCAACTCCAAGGTGTCTCATCGGGATTGAAGAAGCAAGGAGTATGTCCATGTCTCAGAACACCCACGACCATGGCCAGAGCCATGACCAGCCCCATAGCCATGCCCCGACCTCGGCCGGCGCCCCGCCGCTGCTGGGAAACCGCAGCGACGGCAACCTGTTTCCCTGCTGCTGCGGCGGCTCCTGCGCGACACCCCCGCCCGGTCCGGCTGCTGGCGGGCCCCTCCCCCGGGCCGGCCATGCCGACACCTACCGCATCGAGGCCATGGACTGCCCGACCGAAGAGCGCATGATCCGAAAGGCCCTGGAGCCCATGCCCGGCATCAAGGGGCTGGCCTTTAACCTGCTTGGCCGGGAGCTGACCGTGTGCCACGATCTGCCCGACCCCGGGCCCATCGTCGCAGCCATTGCCGACCTGGGCATGACGGCCGTGCCGGTGGACACAGGCACGGGTGCTTCGCCGCGCGCCGAGCCAGCGGCCGCCTGGCTCTCCCCTGCCCTGATCGTGGCCCTGGTCCTGTCCGTTGCCTCGGAACTGCTCGAATGGCGGCAGGTGGCCACGCCCTGGCTGCCGGCCATTTGCGCCTTGGTCGCCATCGCCCTTAGCGGCCTGCCCATCTATAAAAAGGGCCTCATTGCCCTGCGCCACCGCGACCTCAACATCAATGCGCTCATGAGCGTGGCCGCAACCGGCGCGCTGCTCCTCGGGCAGTTTCCTGAGGCAGCCATGGTCATGGCCCTTTTCGCCGTGGCCGAGAAGCTCGAATCCGCCTCCCTCACCCGGGCCAAAAACGCCGTCACCGCCCTCATGGCCCTGGCCCCCCAGGAAGCGACCGTCGGCCGGCCGGACGGCAGCTTTGCCGTGGTCCCGGCCGATACCGTGGCCGTCGGGACAACCGTGCGGCTTAAGCCCGGAGAGCGCGTGGCTCTGGACGGCGTGGTCACGGCCGGCCAGTCGTCGCTTGACCAGTCGGCCATCACCGGCGAGAGCCTGCCCGTGGAAAAGGCACCGGGCGATACCCTCTTTGCCGGCACCGTCAACCAGGAGGGCGAACTCCACTACCGGACCACGGCCATGGCCAACGATTCCACCCTGGCCCGCATCACCCGGGCCGTCGTGGCCTCGCCGGGCAAGCAGGCCCGCACCCAGCGCTTTGTGGACCGTTTCGCCGCCATCTACACGCCCTCGGTCTTCGTGGCTGCCCTGGCCGTGGCCGTGGTGCCGCCGCTGGTCTTTGGCGCGCCTTTTGCCGAGTGGATCTACAAGGCGCTGGTCATCCTGGTCATTGCCTGCCCCTGCGCCCTGGTCATCTCCACCCCGGTGTCGGTGGTCAGCGGCCTGGCCGCAGCGGCCCGGCGCGGCATCCTGATCAAGGGCGGGCTGTTCCTCGAACAGGGCCACGCCATCGGGACGCTTGTTTTAGACAAGACCGGCACCATCACCACCGGCCGGCCCGTGGCCACGGATTTCGAGAATCTGGCCGGCGATGCCGCAGCCAACCGGGCGGTTGCCGCCAGTCTGGCCGCCCGGTCCGACCATCCCGTGTCCAAGGCCGTGGCCCGGGCCGGACGCGAGGACGGCGTGGCCCTGCTGCCGGTTGAGGATTTCACCGCCCTGCCCGGACGCGGCGTGCGGGCCATGGTGGCCCAAACACCCTACCACCTGGGCAACCACCGGCTCATTGAAGAACTGGGCCTGTGCTCGCCGGCCATCGAAGCCCGGCTCGACGTTTTGGAGGGAGCCGGCAAGACAGCCGTGCTCCTGGCCGACGCCACCGGCGTCCTGGCCCTTTTCGCCGCAGCCGACGCCCTGCGCCCGCACAGCCGCGAGGCCGTGGCCGAACTGCACGCCCTTGGGGTCAAAACCGTCATGCTCTCCGGGGACAACGCCCACACGGCCGCGGCCATCGCCAAAGCCGTCGGCATCGATACGGCCAAGGGCGACCAGTTGCCTGAGGACAAGGCCCGGGATGTGGATGCACTAACAGCCCAGGTGGCTCAGGACACTGGCACGGCCCTGGTCGGCATGGTCGGCGACGGCATCAACGACGCCCCGGCTCTGGCCAGGGCCGACATCGGCTTTGCCATGGGCGCGGCCGGCACGGACGCGGCCATCGAAACGGCCGACGTGGCCATCATGGACGACGATCTGCGCAAGATCGCAGCCTTTATCCGGCTCTCCCGGGCGACCGTTGCGACGCTCAAGCAGAATATCGCCCTGGCCCTTGGCCTCAAGGGCCTGGTGCTGGTCCTGACGTTTCTCGGCTACGGCTCCATGCTGCTGGCGGTCTTTGCCGACATGGGCACGAGCCTGCTCGTCATCGCCAACGGGCTGCGGCTGTTGCGGCGCTAGCGGGCGACGCTCTGTATGCGGTTTGACAGGCCGTCCCCCGGCCCTATCTTGGGGGAGAATTCGGAAACCGCATACAGGAGGTGTCGTATGCTCAAGGAACTGACTGGAAAAATCGCCCTGGTCACCGGCGGGTCGCGCGGCATCGGCGCAGCCACGGCCCTGATCCTGGCGGAAAAAGGCGCGCATGTGGCCGTGAGCTACGCAGCTTCGGCGGACAAGGCCGAGGCCGTCGTCCGAAAACTGGCCGCCCTTGGCGTGGATGCCGCCGCCTTCAAGGCCGACCAAGCCGATCCGGCCCAGGTCCGGGGGTTGATCGCCGACGTGGTCGCCCGCTTCGGCCGCCTGGACATCCTGGTCAATAACGCCGGGGTTCTGGCTCTGGGCCGCCTGGATGATCCCAGCGTGGACCCCGACGCCCTGGCCCGACAGTACGCCGTCAACATCGGCGGCGTGACCACAGCCATTCGGGCCGCCGCCCCGGTCATGGCCGACGGCGGGCGCATCATCATCGTGGGCTCGTGCGTGGCCTCCCGAGCCGCCTTTCCCGGGATGGCCGATTACGTCGCCACCAAGGCGGCCGTGGCCGGCTACGCCAAGGGCGCTGCCCATGACCTGGGACCGCGCGGCATTACCGTCAACGTGGTCCAGCCCGGCCCCACGGCCACGGACATGAGCCCCGATTCCGGCGACTTTGCCACCGTGCTCAAAGCCAATACGGCTCTTGGCCGCTTCGCCAGCCCCGAGGAAATCGCCGCCGGTATCGCCTTCCTGGCCAGCCCGGCAGCGTCCTACATCACCGGCACGACCCTGGCCATCGACGGCGGCTTCGCCGCCTAAGCCCCTTCCAACGCAACAGAGCCGGTGCGACCAGCCGAAAAGCGGCAGTCGCACCGGCTCTGTTTGCCGGCATCCCCTCTCTGGCAGGGGAGTCACTCAAGAAAAAGCCTTAGAACGGCACGTCGTCCATACCCGAGGCTTCGGAAGGAAACGCCGGTCCGAGGTCCTCTTCGGGATAGGGCTGGCGCGGGGCTCCCCCCTGCTGGGGCCGGGGAGCGCCGCCTTGCTGCCGGGGGGCTGCGCCGCCGTAGCCGCCCTGGGGCGCGTTCTGGCCGCCGACCGCCGGACCGGGACGCCGGGGCGGCTGCTGCGGGGCAAAGCCCTCATCGCCGCCCATGGGCGCTTCGGCTGTCTGGCCGCCACGCGAATCCAGGCCCTGCACGGTGTGACCGGGGGCGGTCACCACCACCTCGGTGATGTAGCGCTTCTGGCCCTGCTGGTCGTCCCAGCTGCGGGTGCGGATGGCTCCCTCGATATAGACCAGACGGCCCTTGGCCAGATAATTATTGCAAAATTCCGCCGAGCGGCCAAAGACCTTGACCCGGTGCCATTCCACCCGGTCCACCTTGTTGCCGTCGCGGTCCTTGTAGGATTCGTCGGTGGCCACGGAAAATTCGGCCACAGGCTGGCCCGAAGGCAGATAGGTCAGCTTGGGGTCCTGTCCGAGGCGGCCGACGAGAATGACTTTATTGATGCTTCCAGCCATGGGGCCTCCCTGAGCGGTGATGGGCTTGACGGATTAGGGACGCGGCGCGAGCTTTTCCAGCTCGGCCAGGGCGTCCTCGAGTTGGTACGAGGCCTGGTCGGCGGCCTTGGCGTCGCGCTCGCCAAGGGCCCCTTCCAGGGCAGCCTTGGCAGCCGTGACTTTGTCCAGGGCCGGGGCCAGCGACTGGCGCTCGGCGGCCGGCAGATCGCCCAGGCGCACCTTGTCGTCGAGGGTGGCGGCCAGTTCCAGAAGCCCGCGATGGCTGTCGGCCGGAGTGGCCTCGACCGGCCAGGCCAGGGCATAGAGTTTGGGGTAGCGCTTCTCGGCCGCCTCGGCGTCAAAGGTCTGGGCTATGACGCGAATCTGCAGATACTCGCCCATGGACTACTCCTTTTCCTCCCAGTCCGTGCGAACCCTGTTGACCACGTCCTGGATGAGGTCGGTCTGGTCGGCCGGACACACGCCCACAAGGGGCGCGCCCTGGTCCACGTTCTGGTCGTGCTGGAAATAGACGGCATAGATGATACCTTCGGGGCCTTCATAGAGCAGCGGTTTTTCCCGCTTCATGCGCGAAACGATAAAGAGTTCCAGGCCGGGCTTGACCGTGACCGAGCGCGGTCCGGACGCCTTGACCTTCTTGTCGATGCTCGGGATGAAATAGTACTTGGCCCGCTCCGGCGCACAGAAGAGATAGAGCACCTTTTGCAGGATGTTGGCGATGACCTCGTCTTTGGACAGGTAGTGGCGGATGACCACCAGCGGCGTGCCGGCCTCGACGAAGCGGCCTTCGAGTTCCCGATGAACGACGCCGACGACGCCCTTGGCGTTGGCGAAAAGCGGCTTGTCGTTATTTTCCCGGGTGAGCTTGGCCAAAAGCGTACCGGGTTTTTCGCCGAAAGCGCCGGAGATGCCGGTGACATGGGCACCGGTTTCGATGCCGGCGAAGGTCACGACGCCGGTATGGGGAGCGGCCACCACGATTTCCTCGTAGGGCGCGGCCTTGATATTTTCAAGCAGGGCTTTGACGTCGATCACGAGAGCATCCCCCGTCGGCCGCTGGCGGCGCGACATTGGAAATTTACGGCTATTTACAATGCGGTGCACAGCGCCGCAAGCCAAATCGGAGTTGCCGTTCCGGCCGGGGCCGGAGTATCCCGCACCTGCGGGAACACCGGACTTCAAATCCGGTGGAATGTCGCCGGCCGGGATGCTCCCGGCAGGTACGGAATAATCCATCGCGAGGACCGGGGGTATCCGCGACCCGGAGGGGCATCCCCGCGTCCCTGCGTTACACTGCGGCACCAGATCCCAAGTCCGGTTATTGGCCTGGACCTTCCACGCGCCAGCCCGCCTGCCCACCCCACCCTTTCGAGGGGGTCCGGGGGGGATCATCCCCCCGGCCGCCGGAGGCATTCTTCTCTACCTGTAATACAAATTCCGGCCACCAATCGTCAGGAGCACCTGCTTGAGGTTCTTGCGAATCTCGCGGCGGTCCCAGATGCCCTGGATATGGCCCCGGGCCAGGGCGTTATGGGCCTGGTGGTAGTCCGGCGGAATGTCCACGCCGGTGGTTTCCCGGATGACGCCCGGTCCGGCGAAGCCGATGTTGGAGGAGCGCACGGCGAACTGGTAGGGCGAACAGCCGAGGAAACTGGCCACCGGTCCGGCGTAGGAGTTGGTGTCGTAAAGGACCACGTAGAGGCCGCCGGCTTCGATGTAGCGGCGGACGGCCAGGGTGACGCGGGGCATCTGGATCAGGCCGTTTAAGCTTTCCTGGATGCGGATGCCGGCCGTGCCGTGGACGTAGGCCAGGAAGGGATAATGGCGGCGACGCGCCCGGGCCAGGGCCCGGATGAACTTCTCGCCTTCGGCCGCGCCGACCGAGCCGCCCCGGAAGGCGGAATAGAGCACGGTGGAGACGAGTTTGATGCCTTCGATCTTGGCGTCGATGGAGACGCAGCCGGATTTGAGTCCGGTCTTTTTCTTGGCCGCGTCGAGTTTTTCCTCAAAGCCGGGATAATCCAGGGGATTGCCGGCTTCGATCTCGGCGTCGTAGTCCACGATGGAGCCGGCGTCGAACACGTTGCCCATGACCCACTGGTATTCCATGGGGAAATGGTGGCCGCAGTTGACGCACACCCCGGCGAAGTCGCCGTAGAGATCGGGAGCCCAGAGGTCGGGGCAGCCGTAGGTCTTGGCGCCGGGGCAGGTGACGGCCCGGTCCTCGGCCGCCTTGGGGCTGACGTAGCACCAGCCGAATTCTTCCAGGCAGGCCCCCTGCTCGGGCTGGGAGAGTTCGGTGAGCATCCGGCTTTTTTCCGGGTCACAGACCACTGGCGCGTTCTTGTCCCGGCTCCTTCGCAGCGGGGCCATCAGCTTGTGGGCGACGAGACGCAGTTCGGCTTCGAGGTCGCTGGCGGCCTTGGCCAGATTCTTGGTATGCTTGCGCAGGAAATCGTAGCGGATAAAGGAATAGCCCGACCAGGCCAGGCTTTTGGCCCGGGAGGCGATGCGCTGGCCTGAAGGCCGGCCGTCGCGGAAGGCGGTTTCGGCCATGCGGCGGTATTTGCAGTAGCGCTTCCAGACGAGGCGGTCGGCAGCGGCATCGTCGAGTGTCCAGCGCACGAACATGTTGTCGGCGTCGTTGCCCTTGCGCCGCGAGGCGACCAGGGCCCGAAAGAGCTTGAAACCGGCAATGCCGAGGAAGACCTGGTCCGTGGCCTGGATGACTTCCTGGCGCAGGGTCTTGAAGAAATCGTAGTGATGGGGCCGCGCGCCCAGGGCCGGTTCGTCGAGGACCTTGTCGATGTAGCCCATGCGCAGGTTGTCGGCGGCGGTGATGTTGAGCCGTTTGGCGCACTCGGCAATGAGTTCCGGGACCACGCGCTGGCCCTGGCGGATGCCGGACTCGATGGCGGCCGCGCCCTCGGGGGAGATGACGGAATAGTAGCCGCGCGAGAGCATCATGCGCACGTCGGACAGGCCGATGGCCTCGGCCCCGCCGGAACCGCCTTCGGAGATGACCGAGACCACCGGCACGCGCAGGCCGCCCATCTCGTAGAGATTGCGGGCAATCTGCTGGGCCGCGCCGGGGTAGTCCTCCACCGGGAACGCGCCCGGGGTGAAGACGTAGGTGTGGATGGGGATGCGCTCGGTCTCGGCGACCTTCATGTATTGCAGGGCTTTGGCATTGCCCCAGGGCTTGACCGAGCCGCCGTTGCGAAACTCCTGGCCGTGGCCCTTTTCCTGGCCGATGACCATGACCGGCTGATTGACCACCTTGTCGCCCTGGCGGCGGGTGATGTAGGCCCGGGCGATCAGCATGCTCGGGTCGATGGAGTACTCGTCCTGGCCGCCAATCTCGGTGTAGTTGTCGTAGACGTTTTCCAGGATGTCTTTGAGCGACACCCGGGCCGGGTGGCGCACGATGCGCACCATATCCATGGGCACGAGTTCTTCGTCGAGTTTCTTTTCCAGGAACTCGAAGAGATCCTCGATCTGGCGGACCATCTGGGCTTTTTCGCCCGGGGAGGCCGCGCCTTCGCGGCCGGCGAACTCGTCGAGCCGCGACTGCATGAGCGCGATATTGGCGTTTTCCCGGCCGCCGAAGATGTCCTTGATATAGTTCAGGCGGTCGGTCAGTTCGACCACACGCTTTTCAATTTCCATAGTGCGTCTTCCCGAAAACGCCCGCTCCTGACGAAGCGGACGCTAAAATTGCAGGATCGTGGAGGTTTTTTCCCGCAGGAAACGGACATTGGATTTGAGTTCCGTTCCCGTGCCGTCGGCCCCGGACAGGGTCAGTTCGTCGAGATAGCCTGCACCCCGTTTCTTGGCTTCGCTTAGATCCTTGCCCCAGACGATGGCCAGGGCGAGGTTGGGGTCGTATTCGGTCGGTATCTCGTAGGGCGCGTCCATGGGGATATGGGTGTGCAGGGAGGCGTAGGGCAGGGTCGGGGCCAGGAACTGGTCGATGCGCCCCACCCAGGGGGTGAACCGGTTGGCCGGGTCCTCGGCGATGATGCGATATTCGATGCCGACACCGTCGAAGGTGATGTCGGACTGGTCGTAGCCTATGGGGTCGCCAAGGCCCAGGCGGATCTGTTCGGCGATGATGTTGACGCCGCCGTGGCCCCGGATGCGCGAAATGGCGGCGGACACGCCGTTTTCCACCTGGATGCGGGTGTTGACTTCCATGAGAAACGGCTGGCCCGTGGGCGAGACGATCCACTCCCAGGTGCCGACATTGTCGTAGCCGACCTCGCGGGCCATGGCCAGGGAGTAGCCCACGATGTCGTCCATGAGCCGGCTGGCGTCAAAGGCGTAGTCCACTTCCTGGGGCCGGAAGCCCGGGGCGATTTCCACGCGCTTTTGCCGGCCGGTGGACTGGATGGTGCAGTTGCGCGTCCCGAAATGGACAATGCCCTTGCCGGTGCGGTCGGCCACGATCTGGACTTCGAGGTGGTTGAAATCGAAGATGCGCTGTTCGATCAGCACGCCCTCGTCGTGGAACTGGCGCTTGGCATAGTTGCGGATGCGCCGGTACACGGTCTTGAACTGCTCGATGTCGTAGATTTCCTCGATGCCCATGCCGCCGCCGCCGGCCGAGGCCTTGACCAGGACCACGGAATTGCTGATGCCCTGCTCGGCCTGGAAGGCGAACAGGGTTTCGGCGATCTCCTCGGCCTCAAGCTCATCGTAGACGGGCCGGTCGGAGCCGGGAACGGTGGGAATGGACAGGCTGCGGGCCAGGCGCTTGGTGTTGATCTTGTCGCCAAGCGACCGGATGATGCGCCAGGTCGGTCCGATAAAGATCAGGCTGCGCTTGCGTTCGGCCACCCGCCGGGCAAAGCGGAAATCCTCGGCGAAAAAGCCGTAGCCGGGATGGATGGCTGTTGCCCCGGCATGGTCGGCCACGGCCAGGATTTCATTGGCGTCGTGGTAGGAACTGACGCGGTAGGCCGCGTCAGGGCCGCCAAGCGATCGGGCCAGGGCCAGATGGCCCGAGGCCTCGTCGGCCCGGGTGTAGACGCAAACAAAATCCAGGCCGAGCGAAACGCAAGCCTGGATGATGCGAATGGCTATTTCGCCCCGGTTGGCCACCAGGACTTTATGTTTTTTCGTCGACACGATCGGTCTTTTTATCCTCAGGGTTTTCGGCGTCCTCGCGCGATTTGCGCAAATCGATGCGCCGCTTTTGAATCTCCAGGATCAGCTTGTCGAGCCAGGCTTCCTGCCGCAAACCGAGCGCGCCAAAGGCCAGTCCGACAAGGCCGGCGTCGGCCCGGCGAACCACCGTGGCCGGCAGCCCGGCAATGAGTTCCCGTGGGCCGATACCCAGAGCCAGACGGCAGACGCGTCCGGCAACAAGCCGTCCTTCGGCGTCGACCAGGGCCACGCCCGAGGCGCTGACATCATGGACGACATACACCATATCCTCATCGTCAAGGCGGGCCACGAGGCCCTTCACGCGCTCACGATGGGCCGCTCGTTTGCCGCCCTCGCCTTCCAGCTGGAACGTGACGTCCATCATACCCCGCCTCCTATTCGCCGATCCAGCGTTCCAACACAAACTCCACGCGTTGATTCCTGGCCCGGTGATCGGGGGTGTCGTTGGGGTAGAGGGGTTCTAAATCAGCTAATCCGGTGGCTGTCAATCGGTTGGGGGCCATCCCCAGGGAGACGAGATAGCGCAAAACGGCAACAGCCCGCAACGACGAGATTTCCCAGTTGTCCCGAAACCGGCTGCCGCCTCCCGGCGGGGCGTCGTCGGTAAAGCCCCGGATATTGATGCGTTCGCCCGATGTTTTAATGAGGAATTCAAACATGGTGCGAATCCGGGCCTTGCCGTCGTCGGTCAGGTCCACGCCGTCTTTGGGGAACAAGACGCCGGCCGGAAAATTGATGGTGATCTTCCCGGCTTCCAGGGTGGCCGCGACAACGCCGTCGAGCCCCTTGTTGGAAACATAGGACTTGAACTGATCGTAGACGCGCCGCTGCTCGCCGATAATGCGCTGCTTGATCTTGGCCTGTTCCACCAGCACGTTCATGTCGCCGACGGAAATGGGAGCCATGGTCGTGGACTTTTCCTTGGTGCCAAGGGCCGTCTTGACCGACGTAAAGGACTCCGTAAACTTTTTAACGTCAATGCTCGACATGGAAAACAGCATGATGAAAAAGCTCATCAGCAGCATGGACATGTCGGCCAGAGTGGTCAGCCACTCGTTTGGCGTCTCGGCTTCCCCGATCTCTTCCTCTTCGAAACTGTCTTCATCGTCGGACATTGCGGCGCTCCTTGGGGGCAATGAAAGACGACAGCTTCTCGTAGACCAAGCGCGGATTATTGTTTTGCAGGATGCACTTGGCACCTTCAAAAATGATGTCGAGCTGGTGCGCCTCGCTGATGGTGCGGGCCCGCAGTTTGCCGGCCACGGGCAGGAAAAAGAGCGTGGACAGGATCGAGCCGTAAAACGTGGTGATGATGGCCACGGCCATGGCCGGCCCGACGCTTTTGGGGTCGTCGAGGCGGGTGAGCATCTGCACGAGGCCAATGAGCGTCCCGACCATGCCAAACGACGGGGCAAAGCCGGCCAGGGACTTGAATACCGCCTCGCCCACGGCATGGCGGCGCTTCATGGAACTGATCTCGATGCGCACCGTCTCGCGAATAAGGGCCGGATCGGCGTTGTCGGCAATAAGCTGGCAGGCTTTTTTGAGAATGGCGTTGTCGGTCTGGATGTTTTCCAGGGCGAGCAGGCCCTCGCGCCGGCTGATCTCGGCAATGCGCACCATCATTTCCACGACCTCGGCGTCGCGGACCTTGCGCGAGGAAAAAATCTGCAGCATGGCGGAAAAGGCCTGCATCACTTCCTGGACCGGAAAGGCCACGCAGGTGGAGGCCAGAGTGCCGCCAAGAACGATCATGATACTGGCGATATCCAGGAACTCGCGCAGCGAGCCACCCATGAAGATGGCCCCCAGGACAAGCGAAATACCCGAAGCCAGGCCGAGAAAGGTCCCGAGATCCATCCGTTTTGTCCGTATTGGGGCAGTTTTGGAACAGGCGTCAGCCGGAAAAGGCCTCCCCCTTCCCGATGCGCCGCTCCCATGCTACGACGGCAGGCAACGGGGGTACTCTTATGTATTATAACGATGATGTAAAGCGCGCAGCCGAAGCGGTGGCGTCGCGGTTCGGACCGATACCGCAGCAGTGCGTGGGGCTGGTCTCCGGCACCGGCCTCGGCGGCATTGCCGCCCTCCTGCCCGACCGGCGGGAACTGGCCACAGCGGACATTCCCGGCTTTCCCCGGGCCACGGCCCCAAGCCACGCCGGACTCCTGGCCCTGGGCCGCATCGAATCCCGGCCGGTGCTGCTCCTCTCCGGCCGGCTGCATCTCTACGAAGGCCACTCCCCCCGCGACGTGGCCTACGGCGTGCGGCTCCTGGCCGGACTTGGCGTCAAGACGCTGGTGCTGACCAACGCCGCCGGCGCGCTCGATCCCCACTTCAGCGCCGGCGGCCTCATGCGCCTGACCGACCACATCAACCTGACCGGCAAAAATCCGCTCACCGGGCCCAACGACGAAGGGACCGGACCACGCTTCCCGGACATGAGCCAGGCCTACAACCGCCGCCTGGGCGAGATCGCCGACGCCAAAGCCCTGGAACTGGGCATCCGACTGGAACGCGGCGTCTACGCCGGCGTGTCCGGGCCAAGCCTGGAAACACCGGCCGAAACGCGGATGCTGCGCCTGCTCGGAGCCGACGCGGTCGGCATGTCCACAGTAACCGAAGTCATCGCCGCCCGACACCTGGGACTCTCCGTGCTGGCCATCTCCTGCCTCACCAACTGCAATCTGCCCGACTGCATGGCCGAGACAACCCTGGAAGCCGTCATCGCCACAGCCAAACAAGCCGAAAGCGCCCTTGTGCGGCTGCTGGCGGCTGTTATTCCGGCGTGTTGAGAGGGAAGAAAAGGCAGAAGATGCCTCCGGCGGCC
>NZ_MLBG01000058.1 GCF_001936595.1 Desulfovibrio sp. DV | reverse complement strand
CCCCCCGCATGCTTTTGGGAAAACGCAGCGCTAGTCGTCGAAATCGCCCTCAGGGCCTTTGTCGCGGGACAGGGTCTTGGCCCGTTCCAGAATCTTTTCCCGGGTCCATTCGGCCGGGTTCTCGATGCGTCCGGCCTTGGGGCCAAGATCATAGGAACCGGCGGCGAGCAGGGCTTCGATGCCAAGGGAGGCGGTGCCGCCGGCATTGAAGACGTCGGTCAAAAGCCAGGTGACGAACTCGGCCACGGCTCCGGCCATGCGGTCGCGCACGTCCTTGGGCTGGGCCAGGATCTTGTTTTCAAAAACGCAGTTGAGCTTTTTGTAGTCGCCGGCCTTGATGGCCTTGCCGTCGGCATAGCCCACCATCTCGGCCCACAGCGCGTCATCAAGGCCCTTGCCGGGCTGTTTGATAAACGCCCCGGCCGCGTCCATGATGGCGTTGCCGTAGTCGTTGACAGCCACGCCCCAGGCGATCATCTGCAGGGCCGTGGCCACGTTGGCCTTGGTGGTGCGGGTCAGGGCGGCAATTTCCTTGAGCTTTTCCGAGGAGTTGCCTGACGTGCCGTGCTGGGCGCCGGAAATGCCGTAGGCGGTGAGCGCCTGGTGGATCTCGGCGGTCAGCTCCACCTGGATGCCCGTGGCCGAGGCCTCGATGCCGTGGGTGGTGCCGTTATTGAGGGCAATCCAGTCCGGGTGGATGCCGTTGGCATTGAGGCCCCGGATGAGGAAAAGAGCTTCGTCGGCTGTGGAAAGGCCGGATTTGCCCTTGATCTCGCCCACTTCCGTCTCGTAGCCGGCCCAGCCCGGAACGAACGGGGCCAGGGCAATGTTGGCCAGCAGGTTTTCCTCGTCGGGCAGGTGGGAGGCGTCGATGGCGATGGAGGTGATGCCGGCCTCGAACAGCGTGGGGATCTCGGCCTGGGCTTCGGCGATATCGGAAGCCTTTTTGATGCCGTAGTGGTCGGCGTGGATGGCCACGGGCACGGTGATGCCCAGTTCGTTCATGGCCTGGTCGGCCTGCCGGGCGATGTTCCACATGGTGACGTTGCAGTAGTTGGATTCGGACCGGGCGATCTCGACGATGATGGCCGCATCGGCTTTCTGGGCGGCCATGAGCGCTCCGCGCAGCACGGCGTTGCTGCGGGAGTTGGCGGCAATGGTCATGGCCTTGCCCTTGTTGAGCATGGCCCGGTCGATGGCCTTGCCGCTGACGATAAGCGCCCGGGAGTTGGGGAAAATGGTTTTGATGTTGGGCGGGCGGCCAACGGCCAGGGCCTGGTCAAATGCGGTCATATCCGTCTTGGTCATGCAGTCCTCCTTGTCGTGGCGGGGCGCGTGGCCCGAAAAGGTGCGTCCGGCCGGATCAGCCGGCGGCGTAAACGTCTTTGATCTTGTGGCGCTCAAGGATGGCCACGGCGGCCGGATCATCGGCTGTGGCCCGGATCAGCGCGGCCACGGCCGAGGCGATGCGGGCGCGCTCAACCGGAAAGGGAATGTCGGCAAGCCTGGAGCATAGGGCGTCCAGGCGGGCCAGATTGGCGTCGGCCGGGCCGGACTGGCAGTGGCCGAGGAAATCGCAGCTGACCACCGAGGCCGTGCCGGCGGCCGTTGGCGGCAGGGCCATGTAGGCCGGGCTGCCGCAGATGGCGCAGGTCATTTCGCCGGTGGCCGTGTCGGCCACCGGGAAGGTCCAGTTGCTGGTGGTGTTGCCGCAGGCGTCGTATTTGCGAATATGCAGGAAACGGCTCTCGGCGGCCCAGCCGAAATCGGCGTGGGTGGGATCGGCAACGCAAAAAAGTTTGCGCGAAAGCATAGTTCGCTCCTTTTGCCCCAATTTCGGGGCGCAACCGTTTAGGGCATAGTACGGGAGGCCGAAACAATCAACAAACCGGCGGCAATCACCCGCCCGTGGAGGGGGTTTTTCCTTTCGCGGGGGCGCACTTTCTGGTAGCTGCAAGCCTCGCCGCAACACGCTTTTTCGGAGGGAACATGTCGGGCTACCTCTATGTCCTTGCCGCCGCCGCCCTGTGGGGGCTCATTGGGCCGCTGTCCAAGCTGTCGTTTGCCGCCGGCATGGACACGGTGGAGGTGGCCTTCTGGCGCACGACCCTGGCCTGGGTGCTTTTTGCCGCCCAGGCCGTAGTCAACCGGGAAACGCACATCGACCGGCGCGACCTGCCGGCGGTGGCCGGTTTCGGCGTGGCCGGCATTGCCGGGCTGTTCGGGGCCTATGTGGTGGCCGTTGAAGCCGGCGGCGCAGCCCTGGCCTCGGTGCTGCTCTATACCGCTCCGGCCTGGGTGGCGCTCATGTCCTGGCTCTTTCTCAAGGAGCGGATGGGGGGCTACAAGGTGGCGGCAGTGGCGGCCACCATTGCCGGCGTGGCCGGGGTGAGCCTTGGGCCGGGCGACGGCGGGGCCGCGGTCGACGGCCGGGCCATTGTTTTCGGCCTGCTCTCGGGGGTGACCTACGCCCTGTACTACATCTTCGGAAAATACTACCTGGGCCGGTACAAGACGCCGACGCTTTTCCTGTATGCCCTGCCGGTCGGGTCCCTGGCCCTGCTCCCCTTTACGAAGTTCACCACCCCGACCCTGGCCGGGGCCGTGCCCTGCCTCATCCTGGCCCTGTGCTCAACCTATGGGGCCTATTCACTCTATTATGCGGGCTTGAAGCGTCTGGAGGCCACCCGGGCGGCGGTGACGGCCACCTTCGAGCCGGTCATGGCGGCTCTTCTGGCCTATACCATGTTTGGCGAGCGCTTCAGCATTGTCGGCTATCTCGGGGCGGGCCTCATTATCGCCTCGGTGCTGCTGACCATCTGGGACGGGGCCAGGGAGCGGTTTCGCGCCCCGTTGCCGCCGATTGCACCGGCGCGCCAGGCAGACTAAAGTCGGGTCGGCCCGATTCCGATAGGAAGGATACGGAGGACCGCGCGGATCGTCTTCGCCGCCGGAACATACCATGAGCGCAAGCGACGTCACCTCCACCCTGGCCGCCCCGGCCCCGACAGCCGCGCCATCCCTGGCGCAGGCCCCGGTTGCGGCCGCGCCTGCCCCCCGTTCCAGCCAGCCCTCCAAGACGGAAGAGACGCCGGCCCACACGGCCGAGTCGCCCTTTCCCGAGCACCGGGTCCGGCTTAAAATCGACGAGGCCACCCAGATCATCCAGGCCCAGGTCCGCGACTCGGAGTCCGGCAAGGTGGTCTACGATCTGCCCGACGACCAGTGGCTGCGCCTGGCGGCCAAACTGCGGGCCTTTGCCGCCACGGCCATTGTGGACAAATCCGTCTAGCCCAGCGGCCGCCTTGCCCTTTGCCGGGCCATCCGGTAAACAGGTCAGAGTTTACGCATTTTTCCCTGACGGCTTGTTAGGCGTCTGAACTGAAGCGATACCCGCAATGCCAGACAACGCCATGCCAAGCCTCCGCCCGCCATCCCGTCGTTTTCCGACACATGCCTTCCTGGCCCTGCTTGGCCTTGGGCTGGCTCTGGCTTTTGCCCTGGGCTGGATGGAACTGACCGCCGAGCACAACACGGCCACCTTCCGGTTTGCCCTGGACGGAGCCGTGGCCGATGTGCAGGCGGCTGTGGGCGAAATGCATTCCCTGGCCCTGTCGGCCGCCGTCACCGGGGAGGCCCGGGCTGTCGCCGCCTACCGGGAGCAGGCCGCATCCTGCCTCGCCAGCGCCGGGACCCTGCGCCGCGTCGCGCTGCAAGCCCGGGGACTCGCCAGTCCGGACTGCCTCGACCGGCGCTTGCAGGCCGTCCTCGACCTGGGGGATCAGGCCATGCAACTGACCCTCGCTCCGGGAGGCTCCGGCCCGGCCCTGGCCCTGTTGCAGGGGCAGGACGCCCGGTCGGCCCGGACCGAGCTCCGGGACTGCCTGGAGCAGACCCGCGCCGGCATCCGAACCGCCGTGCTGGGGCTTTTGGCCAGCCAGGACCACCACGCCCGGCTGGCTGTGGCTGCCATTGGCCTTGGCACGCTGGTTTTGGGCGTGTTCGCCTCATTGGTGCTGCGCCGGGCCATCTGCGCCACCCGGGAGAACATCGCGGCCCGCGAAGCCCTCAGTGCTTCGGAACGGCGGTTTCGCGACACCTTTGAGCTGGCCGCCGTGGGCATCGCCCATGTGGGCCTTGACGGGCAGTTCCTGCGCGTCAATCCCCATTTTGAGCAGATTACCGGCTACACGGCCGAAGCCTTGCTGGCCCGGACCTATACCGCCATCACCCACCCCGACGACCTGGGCGAAGACCTGGATCAGGTTGAGCGCCTGCGGGCCGGCGCCATCAACTCGTATACCATGGACAAGCGCTATGTGCGCAAAGATGGTTCCCTGGTCTGGGTCAGCCTGACCGTGACGCTGTTGCGCGATGCTGCCGGGACGCCGCTCCATTACATCAGCGTGGTCTCCGACATCAGCGCCCGCAAGGCCGCCGAGGCCGCCGCCAGGGAAAATGCAGCCACAGTGACGGCCCTGCTCGACGCCACCTCGGACCGGGTGTTCCTGGCCGACGCCACCGGACGCATTCTGGCCGCCAACATGGCCGCCACCCAAGGACTCGACCTTGGCCCGGAGGTGGTCGCGGGGCGGACCTTTGACACGGTCTTTCCCCCGGACCTCGCCCGGTCGCGATTGGCCCACCTCAACCGGGCCCTGCTCCTTGGCCGTCCGGTCCGTTTCACCGACGAGCGCGCCGGCATCCTGTTCGACATCATCATCGCCCCCCTGCCGGCCGCTCCGGGAACGCCGGGCCGGGCAGCCGTTTTCGCCCGCGACGTCACCGAAATCATCCGGGCCAGGGAGGCGGCCGAAGCGGCCAATCGGGCCAAGAGCGACTTTCTGGCCAATGTCAGCCACGAGCTGCGTACGCCCTTAAACGGCATCATGGGCATGGCCCAACTGCTTGGGACCACCCCCTTGGAGCCAGGGCAGGTGCAGTGCCTCGATGACCTGCAAAGCGCCGCGGCTTCATTGCTGGTTCTGGTCAATGATCTTCTCGACCTGTCCAAAATCGAGTCCGGGCGGATGGAACTCGTGGCCGAGCCGTTTGTCCTGTCCTCCATCATCCAGGGCGTGGCCGCCACCCTGGAGCCGTTGGCCAGGGACAAGGGGCTGGCCCTTTCGGCCCGGATCGGGGACGAGGTGCCCCGGCTGCTGGTCGGCGACGGCGACAGGCTGCGGCAGGTGCTGCTCAATCTGGTGGGGAACGCGCTTAAGTTTACCGAAACGGGCCGGGTGAGCGTGGATGTGGCCTGTGCCCGGCCGTGCGTGTTGCCCGGGCACGGCGGTCTGGTCACGGATGTCTATTTTGCCGTGCGCGACACCGGTATCGGCATCGCCCCGGAAGATCAGGCCCGGATTTTCGAGAGCTTCACCCAGGTGGACGCCTCGTCCACCCGGCGTTTCGGCGGCACGGGCCTGGGGCTGGCCATCAGCCGGCGGCTGGTCGGCCTTATGGGCGGGGAGATCGGGGTGGAGAGCGAGCCTGGCAAGGGCAGCGTGTTTTCGTTTGCCCTGCGCTTTACGGTCGGGGACGACAGCCTGGACGAGGCGGCTACTGGCCGAGATAGGCCTTCTTGATGTCGGCGTTTTCCCGAAGGGCGCTGGCCTTGTCTTCCATGACCACCGATCCCGTTTCCATGACATAGGCCCGGTCGGCCAGCTTGAGCGCCATGTTGGCGTTTTGCTCAACCAGCAGGATGGTCACGCCGCGTTCTTCGTTGACGTTTCGGATGATGCGGAAGATGTGCTGGGAGATCATGGGCGAAAGGCCAAGGGACGGTTCGTCCAGGAGCAGCATTTTCGGACGGCCCATGAAGGCCCGGGCAATGGCCAGCATCTGCTGCTCGCCGCCGGACAGCGTGCCGCCGTGCTGCTTGCGCCGCTCGAAAAGAACCGGAAAGAGCCGGAAGACCATGCCGAGGTCGGCCTCGATCTCGTCGCTGTCGCGGCGCAAAAACGCACCCATGTCGAGATTTTCCTGGACCGTCAGGCGCGGAAAGATGCGCCGTCCCTCAGGCACCTGGCAAAGGCCCAGGGCCGGCAGTTCGTCGGCCCGTTTGCCCAGGATCGAGGTCCCCAGGTAGCGCACATCGCCGGCACTGGCCCGGACAATGCCGCAGATGGTCATGAGCGTGGTGGACTTGCCTGCGCCGTTGGCCCCGATGATGGTGACGATCTCGCCTTCCTCGACGCGAAGCGTCACGTCGCGAAGGGCCTGGATGCGGCCGTAATGGGCCGAGACGCCCTCAAGTTCCAAAATCGCGGCCACAACTACTCCGTATCGTCAGAACGTTTGCCAAGCCGCGCCGCCGGCCACAGGCCGGCCGGGCGCACCAGCATCATGACGGCCATGGCCCCGCCAAAGGCCAACATGCGGTACAGTTCGAAGCCCCGGAACATTTCCGGCAGGGCGACCAGGGCCAGGGCGCCCAGGATGACCCCGGGAATCGAGCCCATGCCGCCAAGCACCACCATGGCCAGCACCATGGCCGACTCGATGAAGGTGAAGCTCTCGGGGCTGACAAAGCGCATCCGGGCCGCGAAAAAGGCCCCGGCCAGTCCGCCGAACACCGCGCCCAGGGCATAGGCCAGCAGCTTGAAGCGAAACGTGTCCACGCCCATGAGTTCGGCCGCCGTCTCATCCTCGCGGATGGCCTCGAAGGCCCGGCCGATGCGGGAAAAATTGATGCGGTAGACGGCAATGATGGTGAACACGGCCAAGGCCAGGATGATGTAGTAGAGGTATTCGAGCTTGCGCAGGACCAGATATTCCAAGGAAAACGAGCCGTCGGCAAACTGCGGCAGGTAGATGCCCGGGGACTTGATGCCAAGGAGCCCGTTGGGACCGCCGGTCAGCGCCATCCAGTTGTTGATCACGATGCGCACGATCTCGCCAAACCCCAGGGTGACAATGGCCAGATAATCGCCGCGCATCCGCAGCGTCGGGTAGCCGATCAGGCAGCCGGCAATGGCGGCAAAGGCGGCGCAGATGGGCAGGCACAGCCAAAACGGCACGGAATAGTGGATGGAGAGCAGGGCGTAGGTGTAGGCCCCGACGCCATAAAAGGCGATGTAGCCGAGGTCGAGCAGGCCGCACAGCCCGACGACCACGTTAAGGCCCAGGCCCAGACAGATATAGACCAGGACGTTGATGGCCACATCCTGGGCATAGCGGTTGGTGAGCATGGGATAGCTCAGGGCAAAGGCGGCCAGGGGCACGAGCAGCATCCAGCGGGGAGCCCGGCCCAGGGCGACTCCCACGGCGTCGCGGGCGGCGCCCAGCGGGTTTAACACCCCGTCCAGGCGGCCGGCCTTGCCCAGGCGGTAGAGCGAAAAGCAGATGGTTGCGGCAACAGCCACCCGCAGCCAGACGGCAAAGGCGTCGGCAAAGTGGAACTGGCCATCGCGAATGCCCATAAGCGGCCAGAGCAGGAGAAAAAACCAGGCTAGGCCCAGGCCGAAATACTGCCAGGATTTCCTAGACCCGCGTGTCATCGACGTTCTCTCCCATGATGCCGGTGGGCATGAAATAGAGCACCCCGATCAGGATGACGAAGGCGAAGACGTCTTTGTATTCGCCGCCGTGGGGGATGTAGGCGGCGGCCAGGATCTCCACCATGCCGATAATGAGGCCGCCGATCATGGCTCCGGTGATGTTGCCGATGCCGCCAAGGACGGCGGCGGCAAAGGCCTTGATGCCGGGGACAAAGCCCATGTCGTAGCGCACCGAGCCGTAGTACAGGCCCACCATGATGCCGGCGGCGGCAGCCAGGGCCGCGCCGATGGCAAAGGTGGTGCTGATGACCTTGTCGGAATGGATGCCGACCAGGGCGGACATGACCTTGTCCTGGGAGGTGGCCCGCATGGCCTTGCCGATGCGGGTCTTAAAGACCAGGGCGTTGAGCAGGACGAGGAGCAGGCCGGTGACGGCCAGGATGCCGATCTGCATGAAGCTGACGCGCACGCCGAGCCACTCGAAGCCGCCGTGGGTAAATTCCGTGGGATAGGCCTTGTCGTAGACGCCCTGGGTGAGCATCAGGCCGTTTTGCAGGAAGATTGACATGCCCAGGGCCGAGAGCAGGACCGACAGGCGCGAGGAAGAGCGCAGCGGCTTGTAGGCCACCTTTTCCACGGCCATGGCCAGCATGGCGCAGTAGCCCATGGCCAGGATCAGGGCAAAGGCCAGCCCGAACCAGGGGTGGCTGTCCATGAGGCCCTGGGAGGCCATGTAGCTTAAGAGGATGACGCCGAGGTAGCCGCCGGCGGCAAAGATCTCGCCATGGGCGAAGTTAATGAGCGAGATGATGCCGTAGACCATGGTGTAGCCAAGGGCCACCAGGGCATAGACGCCGCCAAGGGTCAGGCCGTTTATGAGCTGCTGGAAAAGATAATCCATGGGTCGGTGCCGCCGGGTGGGGGGAGGGCGGTCCTCCCCCCTGCTTGAGGATGCGTTGGGTTAGTACTTTTTGCCGGTCTGGGGGTCCCAGAAGTTGGCGAACTGGCCGTCTTTGACCACACGGATGATGTAGTTGGAGCCGGACTCGCCGTTGGCTTCGAACTTGATCTTCTTGGACGCGCCCTGCATCTCGGTCTTGACCAGTTCGGCCTTGATCTTGGCCGGATCGGTGCTCTTGGCGGCCTTGATGGCGGAAAGCAGCGAATAGGCGGCGTCGTAGGCATAGGCCGAGTAGGCCCCGGGCTTGCCGAACTTCTCGTAGGCGGCCTGGAATTTCTTGTACGACGGGGTGGTCTCGTCGATGTAGCCAAAGGTCAGGTACATGCCTTCGGCGGCGTCCTTGGCGATTTCCATGAGCTGGGGATGGTAGACGGCATCCTGGCCGATGATGGCGGCGGTGACGCCGGTGCGCTTGGCCTGGATGAGCATGAGCGCGCCGGAAGCGGAGTTCTGCAGGCTCATGTACAAAACGTCGGGCTTGGCGTCCTTGATCTTGGTCAAAACGGCGGAGAAGTCCTTGTCGCCCTGGTTGACGTGGTCATGGGCAATGACCTTGACGCCTTCCTTGGCAGCCAGCTTCTCGACGTTGTCGGCCAGACCCTGGGAATAGGTGGTCTTGTCGTCGACGATGTAGATGGTCTTGGCCTTTTGCACGTCCTTGATGAACTTCATGGCGGCAATGGACTGGTCGTCGTCGCGGCCGCAGACGCGGAACATGTAGGGCAGGCCGCGCTCGGTGACTTTTTCCGAGGTGGAGGCCGGGGTCAGCATGGGGATGTCGGCTTCGGCCAGGGCTTCCGAGGCCGGGATGGTGGCCGAGGAGCAATAGGCGCCGACGACGCCGACGACCTTCTCGTTGACCAGCTTGTTGGCCGCGGCCACGGCTTGCCGGGGATCGCAGGCATCGTCTTCGGCAAACAGCTCGATCTTGTCGAAGCCGGGAATGCCGCCGTCTTTTTCAATGGCGGCAATGGCAGCCCGGGTGCCGTTGGCAATGTCGTTGCCGTCGGCGGCGTAGGAGCCGGTCAGCGGGCTTAGGCTGCCGATTTTCAGGGTGGCAGCCGTGGCCGTGCCGGCCATCAGGCATACGGCGACGAGTGCGAGGATGATGCTTCTGGCTTTCATGGTCCGCAAACCTCCTTCCTTCATGGTGTCGCCCCTCCCGCCGCGAGGTTGCGGCCAGCGTGGGCGTTTTCGCGGCACGGGAAACGCGTGTTGCGGGCGATCATTTCCGCGAGGGCCTGCCAAGCCGCAACACAGGGGACTTATAATTTTTATTCACAACTAGCATAAATGTTTGTTGTGAACGCGGACTAGTCGATATCGGAGCCGAGATAGGCCTCGATCACGGTCGGATTGGACCGGACTTCCTCGGGTGTGCCCTGGCAGATGCACACGCCGTGGTCGAGGACCACCAGCCGATGGCTGACGTTCATGACCACGCTCATGTCGTGCTCGACCAACAGCACGTTGATGCCGGTGGCGGCAATGCGTTGGATCATGGCCATCAGTTCGCGGCTTTCCGACGGATTGAGGCCGGCGGCCGGTTCGTCGAGCAAAATGGTCTTGGGGTCGGAGCCAAGGGCCCGGGCGATTTCCAGGCGGCGCTGCAGGCCGTAGGGCAGGTTCTTGGCCACGGCATGGGCGAATTCGCCCAGGCCGGCAAACACCAGGGCGGCCATGGCCCGGTCGCGCAGGTCGCGTTCCTCGGCCCGTTGCCGCCGGGTGCGCAGGACCGAGCCGAACACGCCGGCGCGGCTGCGGCAATGCCGGGCCACCATGACGTTTTCAAGCGCGGTCATGGCGGTAAAAAGCCTGATATTCTGGAATGTTCTGGCAATGCCCCGGGCCAGGATGTGATGCGGGCGAAGCCCGGAAAGGGGCCGTTCGTCATAGGTCACCGAGCCGCCGGAAATGCGGTAGACCCCGGTGATGACGTTAAAAATTGTGGTTTTGCCGGCCCCGTTGGGGCCAATAAGGCTGACGATCTCGCCGGGGCGCAGATCGAAACTCACTTCCGTAAGGGCTTGCAGCCCGCCGAAGTGGACGCTGACATCGGAAAGACACAAGTGGGCCATGGGATTGTTCGTATACGAAAAATCCCGACGAAAAAAAAGGGGAATTTTTCAAGGGCGACAAGGTCTTGAATTACTGCAGCGGAGGTGTCCGAAGTGCCTTGCCAAGGGCATGGACGTTGTAAAGCCGCACGCCGGAGCCGGAAAGCAGGATTTCCAGTGCTGCAAAACTGTCCAGCCACGCCGACCAGTTGCGCCAGGCCATCGCCTTTTTCCGCATCGCCACCTGAGCCGCCAAAAAGACCGGGCCGGGAACGCCTCGCGGCATTCCCGGCCCTGTCGCCTATTCGGTACGACCGCTCAGACCGCAGCCAACACCTGTCCCAACGCCTCGGAAAACCGTTTGAGGTCCTCCTGCTCGATGACCAGCGGCGGCAGAAGCCGCAACACCGTGTCCTGGGTCAGGTTGAGGACAAAGCCACGGCCCATGAGCGCCTTCCAGACGTCAATCCCGGGGAAGGCCAGCTCGATGCCAAGCATCAGCCCCATGCCGCGCACATCGGCAATCTTGTCCGGAAACCGGTCTTTCAGTTCGCCAAAAAGGGCCATGGCAAAATCACCCATGCGCTCGGCCCGTTCGGCAATCTTGTCGCGGTTCATGATCTCGATGGTCTTTAAGGCCGCCGAGGACACCAGCGCCCCGCCGCCAAAGGTGGTGGCATGGGAACCCGGCACAAAGCCGGCGGCAACCGCGTCGGTGGCCAGCACCGCACCCATGGGCAGCCCGTTGGCCAGGGCCTTGGAACAGGTAAAGACGTCCGGAGTCAGGCCGTAGTTCTGGAAGGCCCAGAATCTGCCCGTGCGGCACATGCCGGTCTGGACCTCGTCGATCATAAAGAGCACGTCGCGCTCGCGGCAAAGCTTTGCCACGGCTTCGAGGTATTCCCGGGGGAACGGCTTCACGCCGCCCTCGCCCTGGATGCACTCCAGGAGCACCGCGGCCGTGCATTCGCCGACCGCGGCGCGCATGGCCCCGATGTCGCCGGCCGGCACGGTGACGAAACCTTCGGGCAGGGGATCGAAGCCGAACTTGATCTTGTCCTGGCCGGTGGCGGTCAGCGTCGCCAGGGTGCGGCCGTGAAACGAGCCGGTCAACGTGACGATTTCATAGGCGTCGCGGTTTTTGACCGTGCGCATGTACCGCCTGGCCAGTTTGATCGCGCCCTCGTTGGCCTCGGCCCCGGAGTTGCAAAAAAAGACCTTGCCCATGTGGCAGGTGGCCAACAGGGCTTCGGCCAGCTCCACCTGCTCGCGCTGGTAGAAAAGATTGCTCACATGCACCAGTTCGCGGGCCTTGGCGGCAATAACGTCGGCCACCTCGGGATGGCAATGCCCCAGATTGCACACGGCAATGCCGGCCAGCAGGTCGGTGTGTTCACGGCCGTCGAGATCGCGCAGACGGCAGCCGTCGGCCGAGGCCACGGCCATCGGATACCGGCCATAGGTGCTCATGACGGATGCCTGCTCCCGCGCCCGCAGCGCGTCGAACGCTTCACTCATCGCGATTCTCCTTTATGGGTGGATGGATAGTAGGTTCCTGGGGGAGGAAACCCCTTTTTGAAAAAGGGGTTTCCTCCCCCAGACCCCCACCTTCCCCAAAAACTTTTAAGGGGTGGCGTGTTGCCTTGTCCCAACGAGTTCTATTCGCCCGAAGGGCGAGGCCCTTGCGGTATCAGGATTTCGGCTGGCCCGGTTGTCGCCCCGCGACAGCCGGGCCAGCCGAAATCCTGATACCGCTATTGAGGGGTCCGGGGGATCATCCCCCCGGCCGCCGGAGGCATCTTCCCGTCTCTCCCCCTACGCTTTTCCGGTATGCCCGAAGCCGCCGTCGCCCCGGCTGGTGTCGTCGAGGTCGTCGACGGGCGTGATGCTGGGCCGCACGATGGGGGCCAGGACGAGTTGGGCGATGCGTTCGTGGCGGCTGATGGTTTTGGGTTCCTGGGAGGTATTGAGCAGCCAGACGATGATTTCGCCCCGGTAGTCCGGGTCGATGACGCCCACGCCCTGGGCCACGGTAAGGCCGTGTTTGGCCCCAAGGCCGGAGCGGGAATAGATGAAGCCGGCGATGCCGGGCGTCTGGATGGCGATGGCGATGCCGGTGGGCACCGGGGCGCGGCCGCCCGGGGCGATGGTCAGGGACTCGGTTTCGATGTCGGCCCGCAGGTCGAGTCCGGCCGAGCCGGGAGTGGCCACGGCGGGCGGGTTGTTGCGGCTGGATTCCCGGAGGAATTTGATATGGAGAGCAGTTGTTTGGCCGGTCATGGGCACACCTCCGCAAAGACAAATCAGGGGCGTAAAACTACCCCTTTGGGCAATTTTGTAAATGCTTTTTAATTGACTGAAATACAAGTATTTTTAAGAGCTGGTGTCAAGGTGGTGACGTTTTCCGGCCGGCCTTGCCTTTTGCAGGGCCTTGTGGATAGATGCTGGCGAGAAGTTGGCCGGACGGCATGTTCCGTTACGGCCGGACTGAAAAAGGGGAACGTATGCAGCCGTTACGTGTCTACAGCGTTGTGCCGAAACTGCCGGAAAAGCTCAAACCGCTTTGGGATTTGGCCTATAATCTGCTTTTTTCCTGGAACGATGAAATTGTGTCGCTGTTTGCCCAGGTGGACCGGCGGCTGTGGCGCGAGTGCTACGGCAATCCGGTGTGCTTCCTTAACCGTCTGCCGCAAAAGACGCTGGAGACCCTGGCCGAAGACGAATTTTTCGTCGAACGGCTGGCTGATCTGCGCCAGAGCCTGGCCACCTATCTGTCCCGCAAAACCGCCTCGATCCCGTTCCCCGAGCGCGACGGTTCGCTGGTGGTGGCCTATTTCAGCCTGGAATACGGCATAAGCCAGAGCCTGCCCATCTATTCCGGGGGCCTTGGCATCCTGGCCGGCGACCATCTCAAATCGGCCAGCGACCTGTGCGTGCCGCTGGTCGGCATCGGGTTGTGCTACCAGCAGGGCTTTTTCCGCCAGTATCTGACGCCAGACGGCTGGCAGCAGGAACGCTATCCCATTTACGATTTCGAGCAGATGCCGCTGACCTTGTGCAAGGACGCCGCCGGCGAACGGATTCTGGTCACTGTCGATCTCAAGGGCGAGCGCGTCACGGCCCAGATCTGGAAGGCGCAGGTCGGGCGGGTGTCGCTCTATCTCATGGACACCAATGTGCCGGAAAACCAGCCGGCCACCCGCCAGCTCACCAACCGCCTCTACGGCGGCGATCTGGAAACCCGGGTGCGCCAGGAATACCTGCTTGGCATCGGCGGCGTCCGGGCCTTGGAAGCCCTGGGGTTAAAGCCCAAGGTCATCCACATGAACGAAGGCCATTCGGCCTTTGCCGGGTTGGAGCGCATCGCCAATTTCATGGACAAGCATCAGCTGTCCTTTGAGGCGGCCATGGAGCTCGTGGCGTCGAGCTCCATTTTCACCACCCACACGCCGGTGCCGGCCGGCAACGACCGGTTCCCGCCGGACCTGATCCAGGCCTATTTCGAGGACTATGCCAAGCGGCTCGGGTTGGCCTTCAAGGTGCTCCTCGCCCTGGGCCGGGAAGACCCGCGAAACGACACCGAGCATTTCTGCATGACGGTGCTGGCCCTTAAGCTCTCGCGCTTCAATAACGGCGTGTCGCAGCTTCACGGCGTGGTGTCGCGCAAGATGTGGAACCGGGTCTGGACCCAGTATCCCGTGGAAGACGTGCCCATCGGGGCCATCACCAACGGGGTGCACGTGCCGACCTGGGTGGCCCAGGATCTGGCCGCGCTCTATGACCGCTACCTCGGGGCCAACTGGCGCGAGGATCCGGACACCAGCCGCGTCTTTTCCCAGGCCCATCTGATTTCCGACGCCGAGTTGTGGCGCACCCACGAACGCCTGCGCGAACGGCTGGTCGGCTATGTGCGCGAGCGGCTGCGCGACCAGTTGCTGGCCCGCGGCGCCAAGAGCATCGAGCTGCAAAATGCCGAGGAAGTGCTTGATCCCCAGGCGCTGACCATCGGGTTCGCCCGGCGTTTTGCCACCTACAAGCGGGCCAACATGCTGCTCCAGGACAAGGAGCGCCTGATCCGCATCATTTCCAACGCCGACCGGCCCGTGCAGTTCGTTTTCGCCGGCAAGGCCCATCCCCACGACAACGAAGGCAAGCGCCTGATCCAGGATCTGGTGCAGTTGTGCGGCACGGCCCCGTGCCGCTACAACATGGTCTTCCTCGAAGACTACGACATGGAGATCGCCAGCTATCTGGTGCAGGGCGTGGACGTGTGGCTCAATACCCCGCGCCGGCCCCTTGAAGCCTGCGGCACCAGCGGCATGAAGGCCATGTGCAATGGTGTGCTCAACCTGTCCACTCTGGACGGCTGGTGGGCCGAGGCCTGGAAGCCCGACAACAGCGTGGGTTGGGCCATCGGCATGGGCGAGGAATACGAGGACGCCGGATACCAGGATTTCGTGGAGAGCCAAACCCTCTACAACATCCTGGAAAACGAGATCATCCCGACCTTTTACGAGCGGGGCCACGGCAATCTGCCGCGCAATTGGATTCGCAAGATGAAGGATTCCATTTGCCAGCTCACGCCGGTCTACAACTCCCACCGCATGGTGGAGGACTATGCCCGCATTGCCTACGGGCCGGCCCTTGAGAACTACAACCGCCTGACCCGCGAGGAATGCGCCGCAGCCAAGGACCTGGCTTCCTGGCGTATGGACATGATGACCAAGTGGGGTAATCTGGACATCCGCAACATCCGGGCCGGCGATCCCGAACAGCTCCATGTCGGTGAACCCGTGCGCGTCACGGCCGAGGTGCAGTTAAACGGCATCCGGCCCCAGGACGTGGAAGTGCAGATCTACGCCGGCCGGCTGGACTACGAAGGCAAGTTCGCCCAGCGCGAGACCGTGGCCATGCGGCCGGTGGAGACCACCCCCGATGGCTGGCATGTCTACATGGGCGAGATGTGCCCGGCCGAAGCCGGCCGTTTCGGATTTACCGTACGCATCCTGCCGCACCATCCGCTGCTGCTCGACTCCCACAGCCTGGGCCTGATCCGCTGGGCGCAAAACGTGTAGGCGAAGCGTCGGCACAGGGTCGGGGGGGGGCTCCCCGCAGATACGCAGAGCGCGGGCTTCCTCGGATGGGGAGGACCGCGCTCTGCGTTTTTTAGCGCAGGAGCGACGGCCGCATTGTGCGGCCCGGCCGGGAGGGCGGGGATGGCGGTATTTTGTTTTCTCTGCCGCCGGGAGGTTGCCCGTCCCCGGGGTGTGCGCCCTTGTCCGCCCCTTGGCCGCAAGGTTCCCCTGGTTGCACCTTCAGTGGGAGGCCGCCGGCTGTCAGACTCCGAACTGCAGGGCGAACCCTGGCACCTTTACGTGTTCTGATGCACCCCGGACGTTGGTTCGAAGGCACACGGAATTTTGTTGCAAAGTGGAAGTCTATTAATGTAGCTTTCCAGCGTTGCAGCCTCTCAGCAATTCCGTAAATGGTCAGGTCTGGAAACGTGTTGGGGACAAACAATGCCGGGAAGCAGGATATATCGTCCTGTTGTCGAATTATGTCTTCCAAAATCATTGTCCGGCACTGCTCCGCAGATTTTGGTTCTAGTTATAATTTTATTCTGAGTTGTATATTTGTGTAAAATTTGCCAGTATATTGATTTCCGAGGCTACATTGTTCGGTGTCCTTGCCAAGGGAGTTGGTGTGTTGTCCGCCGTATGTTGGAAGATATTGCATGGTTTTTTTGATCGCTCCCAACGGATGACAATTTTAATGCCATAGTAACAGCGATAAAGGAGGTATTGCGCGTGAAAAATTGGAAGCTCGGGGTCAAAATCGGTGCCGGTTTTGCCTGTCTCATCGTGGTCGCCATGGCTCTCGGTCTGATGGGTGTTTTCAGTATGCAACATGTCAGGACATCCTCTGCCGCGCTGGCGGAACAGTATGTCCCGGAAACAGACGTGGCCAATGCAATTGAGCGCGCCTCCTTGAAAACACTCTTCGCCATGCGCGGCTATGCCATGACCCTGGAACAGCGCTATCGCGATCAGGCCAAAACCGAGATTGAGCACGTGCGCCAAGCCCTGGACCAGGCCCAGGCACTTTCCCTCAAATACCCCGGCCTGACCCGCCTCAAGGTGGATTTGCCCAAAATCAAGGAGGGGGCCACGACCTATTTCGCCCTGGCCGATGAGACGGAAAAAAATATCCAGGCTCTGGCCGAGGCCCGCAAGGCCATGGACATAGCCGCAACTGAGCTCATGGAGAGCGGCGTACAGCTTCTGGAAGCCCAGAAAAAGAAATTCGGAGAGGAAATCCTCGCGGATCTCGAGCCGGAGGTTCTGGCTGAACGGCTCGGAAAGGTTAATAATATCAATGAAATATTGGCCATCGGCTATGAAATTCGGGTGCGCAACTTCAAGGCCCAAGCCACGGGCGACCGCGCTCTGCGTCAGGAAGCGCTCGGCTTGTTCGCCAAGGCTGAGCCCATCCTCGTCCGTCTGGCCGCCGTTACGACCAAAGCGGAGGACAAGAAGGAACAGGAGGACGTGCGCCATGGCCTGGCCCAGTACAAGGCGGCAATCACCACGTTTGACACCGTCATGGCCGCGCTTACGGAACTTGATGCCAAACGCAATAAAACGGCTGACAACGTCCTGGCCGGAGCAACGGAAATGGCCGCTGCCGGCATGGCGCACACCAAAGAGCTGTCCCAGGAGGCCGTTCACAACCTGACCACAGCCTCCACGGTCATGCTGGGCGGTCTGGCCGCAGCCTTGGCGCTTTGTATCGCCGTGGCCGTCTACCTGACCCGGGCCATCACCCGGCCGGTCCATGCGAGCATGGATTTTGCCAACAAGGTGGCCGGCGGCAACCTCGACGACGAATTGGCCGTGCACCAGGGAGACGAGGTGGGCAGGCTGGCCGACAGTCTGCGCACCATGGTCAAAAATCTTAAGGCGCGTATCCAGGAGGCCAACGAGCGGTCTGCCGAGGCGGCAAACGAAGCCCAGCGGGCGCAGCAGGCCATGGCCCAGGCCGAAGAAGCCCAGCGCGAGGCCCTGGCCCAGCGCGACGCCATGCTGACCGCAGCCGGCACGCTCCAGGAGGTGGCCCAGGCCACGGCTTCGGCCACGGAAGAGCTGT
Organism: Desulfovibrio sp. DV; assembly: GCF_001936595.1. Taxonomy (GTDB): domain Bacteria; phylum Desulfobacterota; class Desulfovibrionia; order Desulfovibrionales; family Desulfovibrionaceae; genus Solidesulfovibrio. The sequence continues at coordinate 9,985 of NZ_MLBG01000058.1, read as the reverse complement.
CGGCCCAGATCGAGCAGGCCAGCCAGGGGGCGGGCGTGCAGTCCCAGCGGGCGGCGGAAACCGCCACCGCCATGGAGGAGATGAATTCCACGGTCATGGAAGTGGCCAGAAACGCCTCTCTGGCCGCCAGCACGGCTGATCAGGCCAAGGCCAAGGCGGTCACCGGCAAATCCGTCGTGGACGGGGTCGTCAGCGGCATTGCCCAGGTCCAGACCCATGCCCAGGGGTTGCAGCGGGACATGGAGCAGCTCGGTGAGCGGGCCAAGGGGATCGGGGCCATCATGGGGGTCATTTCCGATATTGCCGACCAGACCAACCTGCTGGCCTTAAACGCCGCCATCGAGGCCGCCCGGGCCGGCGAGGCCGGGCGCGGGTTTGCCGTCGTGGCCGACGAGGTTCGCAAGCTGGCCGAAAAGACCATGAGCGCCACCCGCGAGGTCGGCGAAGCCGTGACCGGCATCCAGCAGGGGACCACGGACAACGTGCAAAACGTCCGCAAGACCGTGGAAGTCATCGAGCAGACCAACCGCTTGGCCGGCGAGTCCGGCGATGCGCTCAACGAGATCGTCACCCTGGCCGACATGGTTGCCAGCCAGATTCAGTCCATTGCCACGGCTTCCGAGCAGCAGTCGGCCACCAGCGAAGAGATCAACCGCAGTATCGAGGAGATCAACCGCATCTCCATGGAATCCTCGGACGGCATGCGCCAATCGGCCCAGGCCGTCACCGAAGTGGCCTCCCAGTCCGGCGTGCTGACGCAGCTTATAAGCGAGATGCGCGGCGAAGAGACGGCAGCCCCCGGCCGGGGCCGCAAACGCGCCCTTTCGTCCTGATCTTTTCTTTTCAACGGTGCGGGTGGAATATTTGCGCCACGACGAGCGAAAAGGGCGGCCCCGCGAGGGACCGCCTTTTTTTAATGGTGTGGGCGGAGGGCGTTTGTTGGCAGAGGGGGGACTGCGGTTGACAACGCTGCCGGGTGGTATATATCAATGATAGATATCGGAGGGTCCCATGCAGGAAGCCAAGCTTTTTACCAACGGGCGCAGCCAGGCGGTGCGTCTGCCCAAGGAATTCCGTTTCGAAGGGGATTCGGTCGTCATCAAGCGGGTGGGCAAGGCTGTGGTGCTGCTGCCCAAGGGCGCGCCTTTTGACGGCTTTTTCGAGGCGCTTGCGCAGTTCAGTCCGGATTTCATGGAGGAGCGCGACCAACCCGCCGTGCAGGATCGGGAAGAGCAGCTCTAATGGCCTATCTGCTCGACACCAACATCTGCATCTATCTGATCAAGCACCGGCCGCCGCAGGTGCGCGAGCGTTTTGCCAAGCTCGCCTACGGCGACATGCGCCTGTCGTCGATCACGGTGGCGGAACTGGAATACGGCGTGGCCAAGTCGGCCGCCCGCGAGAAGAACGCGGCCGCCTTGCAGGCGCTGCTCCTGCCGCTGGAGATCGTGCCCTTCGACGCAACCGCAGCCGCCTGCTACGGTACGCTGCGGGCGGACTTGGAGCGGCGCGGCGAGGTCATCGGCAGTATGGACATGCTCATCGCTGCCCAGGCCCTGGCAAGCGGGTTGGTGCTGGTAACGAACAACATGCGCGAATTTTCGCGGATTGCGGGGCTTCGGTGCGAGAATTGGGTGGGGTGAGACGGGTAGTCGATTCAGCCAACATATCTTTATGATAGAAACATTGAGGCGGGGAAGCACAGAGGCCCTCGCCACTGGGACAAAGCTCAAAATCAGCTTCGATCCAGGCCATACGGTCTGACAGAGCAGAGTTGCCAGGGGATGAACACAAAAGGGCGGCCCCGCGCGGGACCGCCCTTTCTTCTTAGCCAATGGAAGCTTCCGGCCCTATTCGTCGGCCATCAGCTTCTTGATGCGATTTTTAAGCTCGCGCAGGCGGGCCAGGCGTTCGCCGAGCGCCCCCTGCTTCTCCTGCTCCTTGGCCACCACTTCGGCCGGGGCGCGGGAGACAAAATCCTCGTTGCCAAGCTTTTTTTCCACCACGGTCAGTTCCTTGACCGTCTTCACTTCTTCCTTGGACAGACGCAGATACTCCACGTCGAAGTCCACAGCGCCGGACAGCGGCACGTAAAGGGCGCAGGAGCCGGCAGCGGCCGAGGCCGAGGCCTTGGGGGCGACCACGTCCGGGCCGGCCTGGAAGGTCTCGAGCTTGGCCAAAAAGCTGATCATGGCCGTATTCTCGGTGAGCGAGGCCGCCTGGGCCGCAGACTCGGTGTGCACCAGGGCGGTCAGTTTCACGCCCGGGTTGATATTGAGCTCGGCCCGGATGTTGCGCACGCCGACCACGATGGAGCGCAACAGCTCCATGTCCGACTCGGCCGCGTCGCTGATCAGTTCCGGCCGCAGCGGCGGGAACGGCACCTTGGCCAGATTCGGTTCGGCAATGCCCGGCAGCTTGCTCCAGATCTCCTGGGTGACGAAGGGGATGATCGGATGCATGAGGGTCAGCGTTTCGGACAGGACGGTTAAAAGCACCCGCTTGGCCGCGCCCTTTTTGGCCTCGTCGTCGCCGCCGAGGTCCACCTTGGCCATTTCCAGGTACCAGTCGCAAAATTCCCGCCAGAAGAAGCCGTAGAGCTCCTGGGCCGCCTCGTTGAACTGGTAGCCCTCGATGGCCCCGGAAACGGTGATCTTGAGCCGCTCCAGGCGCGAGAGGATCATGGCATGGCACAGGCCGGCCCTGGCCGCCTCGGCCGGGGTGATGTCCGGCGCGCCCTCGCCCACGTGCATGAGGGCAAAGCGGGCCGCGTTCCAGAGCTTGTTGATGAAGTGGCGGTAGCCCTCGATGCGGTCTTCGGCCAGCTTGATGTCGCGGCCCATGGCGGCAAAGGCGGCCAGGGTGAAGCGCAGGGCGTCGGTGCCGTAGCGTTCCATCATGGCCAGCGGGTCGATGCCGTTGCCAAGGGACTTGCTCATCTTGCGGCCCTCGGCGTCGCGCACCAGGGCGTGGATGTAGACGTGCTTGAAAGGCACCTCGCCCATGAAATGCAGGCCCATCATCATCATGCGGGCCACCCAGAAAAAGAGGATGTCAAAGGCGGTGCTCAGCACCGAGGTGGGATAAAAGGTCTTGAGTTCCTTGGTGTTGTCCGGCCAGCCAAAGGTCGAGAAGGGCCACAGGGCCGAGGAGAACCAGGTGTCCAGGACGTCGGGGTCCTGGGTTAACAGCGACCCGCCGCAGGCCGGACAGACCGTCGGGGTCTCGCGCGAGACGATCAGCTCGCCGCAGGCGTCGCAGGTCCAGGCCGGGATGCGGTGTCCCCACCAGATCTGCCGGGAAACGCACCAGTCGCGGATGTTGTCCAGCCAGTCGTAATAGGTCTTGGTCCACTGGTCCGGCAGGATGGCGGTGCGGCCGTCTTCCACCGCCGCCCGGGCCGCCAGGGCCAGGGGCTTGGTCTTGACGAACCACTGCTTGGAAACGAAGGGCTCGATGACCGTGCGGCAGCGGTAGCACTCGCCCACATTGTGTTCGTAGTCGCGGATGTCGTCGAGGAGCTTTAATTCCTTGAGGTCCTCGACCACGGCCTTGCGGGCCACGGTGCGGTCCATGCCGCGATATTTTTCCGGGGCGTTTTCATTGATGCGCCCGGCCTCGTCCTGGACGGCGATGGCCTCCAGGCCGTGTTTGCGGCCAAGCTCGAAGTCGTTCATGTCGTGGGCCGGGGTGACTTTCAGGCAGCCGGTGCCGAATTCGCGCTCGACATAGGCGTCGGCAATGATCGGGATGCGCCGGCCAACCAGGGGCAGGATGGCGAACTTGCCGACCACGTCGGTGTAGCGCTCGTCTTCGGGGTGCACAGCCACGGCCGTGTCGCCAAGAAGCGTCTCGGGTCGGGTGGTGGCCACGGTGACGAACTGGTCCGTGCCCTCGACCGGGTAGCGGATGTGGTAGAGCTTGCCGATGTGCGGGGCGTATTCCACTTCCAGGTCGGCCAGGGCGGTGTGGCAGCGCGGACACCAGTTGATGATGTAGTCGCCCTGGTAGATGAGGCCCTCATCGTAGAGGCGCACAAACACTTCGCGAACGGCCTTGGACAGGCCCTCGTCCATGGTGAAGCGCTCGCGGCTCCAGTCGACCGATGCGCCAAGGCGGCGGATCTGATTCAGAATTTTGTCGCCGTACTCCTCGCGCCATTTCCAGACGCGCTCGATAAAGGCCTCGCGTCCGAGTTCCTCGCGCGACGAGCCTTCAGCGGCAAGGGAGCGTTCCACCACGTTCTGAGTGGCGATGCCGGCATGGTCGGTGCCCGGGATCCACAGCACCTTGCGGCCCTTCTGGCGGTGGTAGCGGCACAGGATGTCCTGGATGGTGATATTGAGGGCATGGCCCATGTGCAGGGCGCCGGTGACGTTGGGCGGCGGAATGACAATGGAATAGGGCTCACCCGGGCCGTCGGGGTCCGGGGTGAAAGTCTTTTCGTCCTGCCAGTAGGCAATCCACCGGGCCTCGACGTCGGCCGGCTCATATCCCTTGGAAAGGGCCTCGCTGGTCATTATGCGCTCCTTGGGGGTCTGCGGCGCGATACGCCGCCAAGCGGCCCTGGATACAAAAGATCGGCCCCGATGTCACGACCCGGGGCCAAGCCGGGCGTGGGGCGGCTTACAGGGCGTCGTCCGGGGCGGTTTCCCGGACGGTGACCGTGGCTCCGACCACCGTGCCGGTGTCCGAGACCACCGGGATGACCTTGAGCCGGGCGGTGAAGGCGCTGCCGTCCCGGCGCTGCCGTCGGGCCGTAAACGGAGGCACGTCCTCGCCCCGGCCGATGCGGGCCAGAATGCCCTGCACCTGGCTCCGGGCTTCCTCAGGCACGAGCATGGACACATTGTGGCCGATGGCCTCGGCTGGTTCGTAGCCATAGAGGGGAATGGCGGCCCGGTTCCAACTGATGATGGTCCCGCTAAGATCGAGGCCGACCACGGCGTCGGGGGAGGAATCGACCACGGCAGCCATGAAGTCGCAACGCTGGTCGGCAGTGGCCCGGGCGGTGATGTCCTCGATGGAACTGACCACGGCGGTGATGCGTCCGGACGCGTCGATCATGGGGGCGGCGTTTATGGACAGCCGGGCCAGGCTGCCGTCCGGGCGGCGGATGGCGTGGCGCACGTCGGTGACCGGCGCGCCCTGGGCCATGACCAGGGAAAAGGGCAGCGTGTCCGGCGACACGGGCCGGCCGTCGGCGTCCTTGAGGGCAAAGGCCGCGTCGTCAAAGGAGCGGGTGAGCAGGACATCGCGGGCCACGCCGAAAATCTCCTCGCAGCGCCGGCTGGCATAGGTCAGCCGGCCGTCCGGGGCGATCACGGTGATGGCCGCCGGCGAGGTGTCGGCGATGCGGGCGATGAGGTCGCGTTCGGCCCGAAGGGCGGTCTCGTTGTCTTCGAGGGCGCTTATGTCCTCGGCCATCTTGAGGTAGCCGACGATGGCTTCGCCGGTGTCGCGGATGGGGGTGACACAGGCCTGTTCGGAATAGATTTCCCCGTTCTTGCGGCGATTGCGGAACTTGCCGCGCCACACCCGGCCCTGGGTGACCGCGTCCCACAGGCTGCGGCTGACCTCGGGCGGGGTTTCCCCGGAAGCCAGCAGGGCGCAGCGCCGGCCCACGGCCTCCGAGGCCGCGTAGCCCGTGACCCGGGTAAAGGCGTGGTTGACGTATTCGATGATGCCGGCCGGGTCGGTCATGACCACGATGCTCGGGCTTTCCTCCACGGCCAGGGAGAGCTTTCGCACCTTGGCCTCGGCCTGCTTGATGCCGGTGACGTCGACAAAGGTCAGGACCACGCCCTTTATGACATTGTCCACCGTGACATAGGGCAGGATGCGTAAAAACAGCCGACGGCCGCGGGCGCTGTCCACTTCGGCCTGGAAAGGGGCCAGGGTCTTGAGCACCCGGTCGGCTGCATCGACCAGCCCGTCAAAGGCGAAGTTGAACGACACATGGGACAGCGGCCGGCCGATGTCGAAATCCATGAGGTTGATTTCCTCCTTGGCCGCCGCGGTGAACTTGCGCACGCACAGGTCGCGGTCGAGAAACAGCACGCCGATACTGGTGGAGGAAAGCAGGTTGTTGACATCGTTGTTGAGGTCGGTCAGCTCCTGAATCTTGTTCTGGTACTCGGCATTGACCGTGATCAACTCCTCGTTGACCGACTGGAGTTCCTCGTTGGTGGATTGCAGCTCTTCGTTGGCCGAGAGCAGTTCCTCGTTGGTGGCCTGCAGTTCCTCATTGGTGGTCTCCACCTCTTCGATGGTGGCCTGCAGGTTTTCCCTGTTGTATTTGAGTTCGTTCTCCAGGTCGATGATGCGCTGCCTGGCCTTGGCATCGAGGTCGAAGTGTTCGGCCAGGGTGTCGGGCACCGGGGCCTCGCTCTCCCGGAAGGTCAGGGCAAAAAGCCGCGTGCCGGACCCGGGCCCGGCAAAGGGGCGGATGGCCAGGTCCAGGCGCAGGCTGGCCCCGGCTTCTTCCAGGCGCACGTCCTTGTAGAAGACTTCGGTGTTTTCCCGGGAGGCCTTGTTCAGGCCCGTCTCCACGGCAATGACCAGATCCTGGCGCAACAGCGCCGCCACATCGAGGCTGGTGCGGCCCGGCCGCAGTTTGAGATAGCGGTCCACCTCGCCCATGACGTGGACCACGTCGTGGTTTTCATCGACCACCACGGTTGGCGGCAGGTAGCGGGCCACCAGATCGTCAAACAGGGCTTCCAGGGTCTGGCTTTCCAGATCCTCGCGCCGGCGCATCCCGGCCAGACGCGGCTTGCCCGGGATGCGCACCTGGGGCGGGGCAATGGTGAAGCCTTCGAGATTGAGCGGAATGTGCTTGCCCTGGGAACGGTAGAGTTTCCATTTGGGGTCGACAAGGCTGAAGGAATTGGCAAAACCGCCCACGGTCTCAGAGGAACCGAGGAAGAGGAAGCCGTTTTCGTTCAAGGCGAAGTTGAAAAAGGCCATGACTTTTTGCTGCAACGTCGGCTGCAGGTAAATGAGCAGATTGCGGCAGCTTAAGAGGTCGATCTTGTTAAACGGCGGATCCTTGATGATGTTGTGGGCCGCGAAGATGACCATTTCCCGGATGGGTTTGATGATCTGGTAGCCGTCGTCGCGGTGCACGAAAAATTTCTGCAGCCGCTCCCGGGAGACGTCCGTGGCGATATTTTCCGGATACAGGCCGTTGCTGGCAAATTCCAGGGCGTTGCGGTCGATGTCCGTGGCGAAGATTTTGACGTCGCGGATTTCGCCCACAGCTTCCATATATTCCCGGACCAGCATGGCCAGGGAATAGGGCTCCTCGCCGGTGGAGCAGCCCGTGGTCCAGATGCGAAGCGTGGTGCGCCGTTCCTTGAAGATCTCGGGCAGCACCCGGGCGGTCAGGGTGGCAAAGGCTTCGGGATCGCGGAAAAAATTGGTCACGCCAATGAGCAGGTCATTATAAAGGGCCGTTATTTCCTCAGGCGTCTGGTTGAGGTAGGCCACATAGTCCGACAGGCCGTTGATGTGATTGATGGTGAGCCGGCGTTCCACCCGGCGCAGCACCGTGGACTGTTTGTACAGGGTGAAATCCACGCCGGTCTGCTGCTTGAGCGCCAGATAGATCTGGTGCAGCCGGTCGTCGTCCTCGCGAAGCCCGGTCTGGCTGCGCAGCGTGTCCTGGACCACGGGATGGCGCAGATAGTTGAGCAGTTCCTCCGGCATTCTGGACGGGGGCATGACGAAATCGGCCAACCCGGTGGCAATGGCGTTTCGCGGCATCCCGTCGAATTTGGCCGAGTCCACGTCCTGGACCATGACCATGCCGCCTTCCTGCTTGATGGCCCGGATGCCCCGGGACCCGTCCGAGCCTGTGCCGGACAGGATGATGGCCACAGCCTTTTCGCCTGAGTTCTCGGCCAGGGAGTTGAAGAACACATCAATGGGATAGTTGGGGACCGGGCGGTCTTCCCGGGCGGCCAGATGGAGGCGGCCGTTTGCTGCGGTCATGACGGTCTTGGGCGGGATCAGGTAGATGGTGTCCGGGATGAGCGGGGCGTTTTCCTCGGCCTGGCAGACCCGCATGGGGGTGTGCTTGGAGAGCAGTTCCACCATGAGGCTTTTGTGGTCGGGCGAGAGGTGCTGGACCACCACGAAGCTGGCTCCGCAGTCGCCGGGCATGGCGGAAAAGAACTGTTCCAGGGCCTCGAACCCGCCGGCCGAGGCGCCGATGCCGATGATGAAGTGGGGTGCGGGCCGCGCCTCGGCCGGTTCGACCGTGTCCGGCTGCGACGGATTGTCAGAGAGGATGTCGTCTGTTTCGCTGGGCATCAGTCACCTTGGCGGCATTGGTCGCCGAATAAAATTTTGATATATAAAAAATTGTTCCGAACCAGTCTTGCCCGGCTTCCTCTCCTGTCGCAGGAACGCCGTCCCCTTTCCCCATTTGGGGGGTCCGGGGGCCTCAGGCCCCCGGCCGCCGGAGGCATTCCCCTCTCCACGTTTCCAGACAAACCTCAGCCCATCAAGTAAAACGCCGCCGCCTGGAATTCAAGGAGCTTCTTGCCGGGCGGCGGCTGTGCCTGTAGGAAATGGCCATGGCTGCGCCGTTTGCCGTGTTGTGGGACCATTCCCATTTGTGGGGGCTGCTTCTGTGCCGGGGGCTGGCCGCCTTGGGCGTGGACTTTGCCCCGGTGACCTGCGCGGCCGTGGCCGACGGGGCGCTGGCCGGCGCTCCGCCCCGGGCCTTGCTCGTCCCCGGCGGTTTTGCCCGGCGCAAGTTTGCCGCCCTGGGGCCGGCCGGCGTGGCCGCCATCCGTGGCTATGTGGCCGGGGGCGGGACCTATTTCGGCGTGTGCGGCGGCTGCGGCCTGGCGCTCACCCATCCTGAGGGGCTGGGCCTTTGCTCCTGGACGCGCCGTCCCTTTGCCGACCGGCTGGAGCATCTGGTCAGCGGCCATGTCCGGCTGGCCGTGGCCGAGGGGACGCCGTTTTTCCCGGCGGCCGCGCCCCGGGACATTGAGGTGCCGGTGTGGTGGCCGGCCGGTTTCGTGCCGCCGCCCGGAGAGGGCGGGGCGGCCGGTGAGGCCGGGAACGCTGTTTCGGTGGTGGCGTCCTATGCCGGGGCCGGAGCCGACCTGATGCTGGCGGACATCGCCCTGGGGGCCATGCCCCAGGCCTTGCTCGGGGCCTGCCAGGAGCGTTTCGGGCTGACGCTCACCCCGGAATTCCTGGACGGCGGGGCCTGCGTCATTGCCGGCGATTTCGGCCGGGGGCGCTATGTCCTGTCCCACGCCCACCTGGAGACGCCGGATTCGCCCCGGGCCAATGTCTGGCTGGCCCATTTGCTGCGCCTGTTTGCCCCTGATGCCGGCATTGCCGGGGAGGCGGTTCCGGCCTGGAACCCGGCCGGGGAGCCGGAGCGCTTTGCCGATCCGCATCTTGGTGCGGTGCGCCGCGACCTGGAATCGGTCATCAGCGCCGGCATCGATTCACGGCTTCTGCTCCAGCGCAATGCCTGGCTGCTGGGCTGGCGGCCGGGAATGCCCGGCTTTTCCCTGTCCAATCTGGCCGCCATGCTGGCCGGCGCAACCGCCTTGCCCCCGACTGAGGCGGCCCTTGCCTACTGGCGTCAGGCCGGGCCGGAGTTCGCCCGTCTGGCCGGGGGCTTTGCCCGCCGGCTGGAGACGTTTTTCCCGGCCCAGCGCCTGGAAATCACCTTGTCGCTGGTGGAGCGCCGGGCCGGGGTCGAGCCGAATCTGGCGGCCGAGCGGCGGGAACTTTTTGGCGCATCCCCGGGTGGCGGCGGGCTTTGCGGCGAGCTGGCCGAGCGCCTCGACGGCCTGCTGCTGCGCCTGCTGGCCTGAGTAGAAGGCAGAAGATGCCTCCGGCGGCCAAAGGGGCTGAGCCCCTTTGGAATCCCCACCTGGTCTGCGGTCCCCGGGATTTTCTTCCCCGTATCCCTCCTGTTTGGGGGGCGCTTTTGTCCTCGGGCCAAGCC
>NZ_MLBG01000057.1 GCF_001936595.1 Desulfovibrio sp. DV | reverse complement strand
ATTGCAGGGGTCCGGGGGGATCATCCCCCCGGCCGCCGGAGGCATCTTCGCTTTTGCCTCTCCTCTCCCCCTACTCCCTACTCCCTACTTCCCTGCCTGGGGCAGGTAGTACTTCCCGTCACGCAGTTGTCCGGTTTTCCTGACGAATTCACCGAGGCTGCCGAGCGTCACGTAGGCGATGTCTTTGTCTTTGGCGAGCAGCGGCAGGAGTGCCTTCCATTGTTCGTTGGTGAACTCGTCGGGGCCGTGGGAGTAGAGGCAGCAGACGCCGCCGACTTCCTTGAGTTTGTTGAGGAAGGCGGTGACTTTGGCGGCGAATTCCGGGGTTGTCGGGTTGGTGCCGAAGGCGTCGCGGGGTTTGACGGCGTAGATCTGGTAGAGGTCGTAGCCGCCGGGGGAGCCGAGGGCGGCGTTGCCGGCGGTGCCGACGCGGCCGCAGGTGAAGCCGAGTTCGCGGGCGACTTGCCGGGAATCGGCGTCGGTGACGAGGAACGGGTAGACCATGGATTTGGCTGCATAGCTGGGCATACCGGCGGCGATGTCGGCCTGGGCGGTTTCCATTTCGTAGCGGGCGTTGGCGGTGACGTTGACGAACAGCGGTGCGAAGCCGTTTTTGTAAAAGATATCGGTCTTGCTGCGTTCCAGGAGGAACCGGGAATGGATGTTGGCGCAGTAGGGATCGCCGAGTTCGGCCACGATGCCGCGCACGTTGTTTAGGGCTTCAACGAGTTGTTTGAGGCTGGCGCAGCGGCCATTTTCGGACAGGTCGAATTCGGCCAGGGGTTTGGGATTGTCGTCGACGATGATGCGCAGGCTGGCGTTTTGCTCGTCCACGGCGGCGTAGGCGGATTTGGCGGCGGTGTTGAAGTAGCGCAGTTTGATGACGGCCCCTGGAGCCACGGCCACGTGGTCGCGGGTGTGGTTGGCTATTTCGTGGCCTTTGGCGACGAATGCGGCCATGCGGGCGTAGTCGTCGGGGGTGGCCTTGGCGGTATTGAGGGCCAGGGTGGCTTTCATGCCGAAGGCGTCGCAGTCGGTGGCGAGTTCGGACCAGAGGTCGAGGTTTGGCAGGTCGTCGATGATGATGTTGACGTAAGCGCGGGGGCCGGTTCCGGGGAGCGGGACGCCGCGTGTGGCCGGGGAGAGGCCCTGGGCCGGGGCGAAGCTGGCGGTGGCGGCGAGGAGCAGGCAGAGGATGAGGATGCCGCCGGCAACGGCGGAAAAGCGTCGGGACACGAACAGGCCTCCGGGGTCAATGTTTGTGGGTGGCCAGCCAGTCAAACAGGGCCGGGGTATTGCCGCCAAGCCGCCATACGGCCAGACGGGTGAAGCCGGCGGACTGGGCGGCCTGCCAGAGCGTAGCGAAGGTGGCGGCGTCGGCGTGCCAGACTTCGTGGTCTTTGCCGGATGTATCGCGGTAGCGGGAGACCATGTAGCCGTCGGGGTCGGAGCGCGTGGAGGTGGCCCTGGTCTGGGCCACCAGGGCGACGGCCTCGGCTTCGGTGAGTTGTTTGGCGGCCTTGCCGTCGGTCCAGTCGAAGCCGCCGGTGGCCAGGGCCAGGGTGGTCGTTTCCAGCAGTCCGATGGCGCGCAGGGCCTTGGCCTGTTCGGCCAGGAAGGCCGGGGTGGCCTTGGGGCCGGGGCCGGAGTGGGAACCGAAGAGGTTGTAGCCCATGAGCACGTAGGCCGGCCCGCTTGGCAGGGGGGCGGCGAGGTAGCGGCGCTGGGGCTGGAGCACGACGGACACGGCCAGCCCCCGGGCCGAGGCGGCGGCGTAGAGTTCGGCGATGAAGACGGAAAAATCCGGCCAGGTCGGGGCGGCCACGTTTTCGTAGTCGATTTCGATGCCGGCGAAGTGGTGGCGCTCGGCCAGACGGATCAGTTCGTCGATGTGGGCGGCCCTGGATTGGGGGCTGGCGACGAGGCGGCGCACCAGTTCCGGGTCTTTGAGCTTGTTGCCCTTGCCGGTCGGGGTGGCGATGTCGTTGACCACGGTGAGGTAGGCCGGGGTCTGGCCGAAGACGGATCGGACATCGTTGCCAAGGGCGGCGCCCCAGGCCGGGGACAGGGCGGCATGGTCGCGGTCGTCGAAATAGGCGGCGAAAATACGGACGGAATCGAAGCGTTGCGGATGGGCGCGCCATTCGGCCAGACCGCGGGCCAGGTCCCAGTCGGCGATCCAGGCGGTGAGGCGGTCGTTTGGCCCCGGGCGGGCGGCGGACGTGGCCGCCTGGGCCGAGCCATGGGGTGCCTGGGGCACGCAGGCCCACAGGATACCGAGCGCAAAAAGGGCCAGCGCCAGGGAAAATCCCTGGCGCGCGGCCCGTTTATCCATCAGAAGGTGTAGGTTATGCTGGCCCATGCTTCATTGAGGTTATAATCAGGTGTACTGAAGTAGGAGTACTTCAGTGACAGCTTTAGCCTGTCGCGCATGGTTATGTCCATGCCCGCGTTGGCCCGCCAGACTTCCCGCCAGCTGTTGTTGCGATCGCTGGAGGTGCCGTAGCCCAGGCTGCCGTTGACGTTGAACCAGCGGGTGGGCGAGTAGCCGAACGATCCGTAGGCCAGATGGGTGGCCAGATCCTGGGGCGCCCAGTACTGGATGGGGCTGCGGTCGCTGTTGGCGAACTGGAAGGCGTAGCCGAGCGAGAACATCGGGAATTCGGTCAGCCGGCGCAGCAGGCGGCCGTCGATGGACCCGGTATTGTTGCCGTCGGTACGCGAGATGCCGTGGACGTTCAGGAACAGATCCCAGAAGTCCAGAATCCGGTTGTGGGTGAACAGGCTTACCCGGTTGGCCATGATCTGGTCGGAGATGGCTTCCACGGTATCGATGCGCTCGTGGGCCACCTGGATGTCCCAGGTGCCGTCGATCTTGGCTCCCTTGGGCGCAAGCGGGCCGTGCAGCGTGGCCTGGCCGTTGGCCCAGGGGCCGGGGCCGCCGTTGGTGCTGGTCAGCTGGCCCTGCACTTCCAACCAGTATTCGGGATGGAAGAACCAGCGGCCGCCCACGGTCAGGTCCTGGCCGTCGAGGGTCTGGCTGTAGCGCGAGTTGGCGATGTTGTAGAGGCTTTCGGCCGAGACCGTGCCGTCCTGGGCCGCATTGGCAAAGGCCTTCAGGATCTGGCCCCGGCGCTGGAAGCTTTCGATGGACCACTCCACGCCGCCGACCTTGGCAAAGACGGTGAAGTCTTCGCGGATATGGACGTTGCCGCCCAGGCCATACCAGTAGTAGCGGCGGTTGTCGCTGTCCCACCAGGTGGTGGCGATGGCTTCGGCCTTGGGCCGCACCCGCAGTTCGGCCCGGTAGAGCTGTTCGGCGGCGCGCAGCGAATCCGGAGCCAGGGCCACGGCCTGACGGGCCAGGGACATGGCCACGGGATCGTCATAGCCGTAGTAGGCGTTGACCGCCTGATTATAGGTCAGGTCGGCCGGATTGACCTTGAGTTCGGCGGCTTCCTCAAAGTAGTTTTCGGCCTGTCCGACCTGTTCGTGCCAGGAATAGACCTTGGCCAGTTCCAGGGACACCTGATGCATGGGGTCGGCCTGATTGAGCCAGAGGTCCAGGGCGGCGGCGTCCATGGCCGGGGACACGGCCTTGGAGGCGACCTGCCGGGGGTTGGACACCGGGGTCCAGAAGCCTTCCGGGGACAGCTCGATGGCCATGGGGAAGGTCTCGGCCACCACCTTGTCGTAGGGGGCGGCGTCGGCGGTCAGCAGTTCGTTGGGGGAGGCCCCGCCGGGGTAGAAAAAGACCGGCCGGGTCCGGCCGAGGATTTCGCCGGTAGGATCGAGGGCCTTGAGCCGGGCCGCCAGCCGGGCCTGGGCATCTCCCCCGCCGGCCACGCCGGGATCGGCTCCGGCGGCGTACCACAGGCTCATTTTCTGGCCGTCGCCGGCCGTGACGCTTGGCGGATAGTGGTCGGTCAGGGCCAGGGACCAGCGGCCGGTGCCGACGAGGCGGGCCACTTGCGTAGCATCGGGCAGATACGGCGTTCCCGGAGTCAGGGATTCGCCGCCAACGATGAGCACGGCCTTGCCGTCCACAGCGGCAAGCGCCGCGTCGATCTTGTCCAGCACGGCGGCGTCGGTGCGGTCGATAAGCAGAATGACCGAGGGGGCCGTGTCGGTGGCCTTCCGGGCCAGGGCGGCGTCGCCGACCGGCCGGGCAGCCAGCTCGTCGAGGCTTAAAAACCGGCCGTTTCGGGCAGCCACGGCCTGGATATGGTCGGTGAGCTGGGACAGGCGGACCTTGCCGGCGGCTTCGGTGTCGCGCACGTCGGCGTAATACAGCGTCAGCACCCCGGCACCCGGGCCAAACTCGCGCAGCTTCTCCAGGGTCGGATAGGCCGGATGGAAGTTGTGGTCGGCCGCGGCGGCGATGGCGAACTTGAGGCTGGCTGCGGCATCGTCCGGGGCGGCCTCGCGCAGCGCCTTGGCCACCTTGTAGGCCTCGCCGGCCTTGCCGGTCAGTTGGTAGACGCTCAGCAACCCGCGAAGCGAGGAGAGGTGGCGGGGATTTTTCGCCAAAAGCGCCTCGAAGTGCTCCTTGGCCTCCGGGAACTTCTCCTGGTCAAGGAGCACCCGGCCAAGCATGTTCTGCATGGTGAGCGAATCGGGATCAAGGGCCAGCGACCGGCGCACGTAGCCTTCGCAGGCGGCCAGTTCCTTGGAGAACTCGGAAGCCTCGGCCGCAAAGCGCAGGAGTTCCTTGTCCGCGGGATGGCGGGCCAGTCCGATTTCGGCGACGCGCACCACTTCGGCATAGCTGCCAAGACCCATGAGCGCCTCGCACAGGACCCCGCCCAGGGCCGGGTCGGCCGAGGCGGCATAGGCGTCGGACAGCACGTCCACGGTGCCGGCAAACTTGTTTTGGCGATTGAGCGCCCGGCCAAGGCCGGAGCGATAGTCCAGGGAGCCGGGATTTTCGGCCAGAAGCTTGCGGTAAAGCGTCTCGGCCCCGGCCGGATCGCCCAATTCCAGGCGCACCACGGCGGCGGTGCCGAAAACGGCCCGCTCCTGCTTGGCCACCCGGGCCTCGTACCATGAGGCGTACTGCCGGGCCTCGGCAAAACGGTTTGCATCGACCAGCAGGGTAATGACCCGCATCCGCATGAGTTCGTCGCCCGGAACCAGGGCCAGGCAGCGCTGGAAATGGGCCAATGCCTTGGCCATGTCGCCGTCGAGGAAGGCGAATTCGCCCAGGGCGTAGTCGCGGTCAAAGGGCGTGGCCCCGGAGATGGCCTGGGCCAGCAGGGCCTCGGCCTCGGCCGTATTGCCCTGGCGCTTCTTGACCAGGGCCAGATAGAGCCGGGCCTGATTCTGGGCCGGGTCGGCGGCAATGGCAGCGGTTAAGAAGGTGGCGGCTTCGCTTAAGCGCCCCACCCGCCACAGCACCTTGCCGGCTTCGGCCTGGATTGCGGCCAGGGCCTTGGGGGCAATGCCCGTGGCCCAGGCCGGCGGCGTCAGGAAGAAAAAGCCGTCCACGATCTGCTGATCGGCCAGGGTGCGGGCAATGCGCAGGTAGAGTTCCCGGGCCAACGCCGGGGTGAGCGCCCCTTTGACCAGCCGGCCGTCGGCGTTAAAGCCGGACACGGCCGTCTGCCCGAGGCCGGTTGCGCCAAGGGCCGCAAGGCTGCGCATCCTGTCCAGGGCCAGGGGCACCTGCCCGTTTTGCAGGCCGGACATGGCGGCCAGCAGATCGGCATACGGTCCGGCCGGCGCACCGGCCACGACCTTGCCGACCAGATCCCAGCGGTTCTGGGCGGCCAGGCTCCAGGCCAGGCCAAGGGGCGTGACTTCCGGGGCCTGGGCCTTGAGCAGGGCCAGGGCTTCGCCGGTCTTGCCCTGTTCGATCAAAAGCGGCACCACCCGGGCAACCAGGGGATCGTCGTTGCCAAGGCCGTCGCTTAAGGCTTCCTTCCAGAAGACCAGTGCGGTGTCGTAGCGATGGGCCGCCCACATGCGCCAGCCGATGTCGCGCATGATGGCCGGTTTGACGTCCATGCCGGCCACCAGGGCGCGCACGTCGGCGATGACCCTGGCCGAGTCGGCCGACTGGCCCAGGCGGGCCACCATGACGTTGGCCAATTCGATGAACTGGTCGCGGAAGGGCTTGCGGTTTTTGATGCGGGACAGGGCAGCGGCGGCATCGGTGTAGGCTCCCTTATGCCAGGCCACGAGTCCCCTGCCAAAATTGACGCCGTCCTGGTCGGCTTCGTCGGCCAGGCTGCTCTCGAATTTGGTCGCCGCCTCACCCTGGCCCGAAGCCGTCAGCGCCAGAATGTACTGGCCCTGGAGCACCGGGTTTTTCGGATCGAACTGGAGGCTTTTTTCCAGGAAGTCGGCCGCCCGCTTGTAGTCTTTGGAAGCGAGCCGGGCATCGGCGATCCAGCCGGCCCAGCGTCCGACGTCCGGGGCGTTTCTCCAGTCCTTTTCCCAGATGTCCGCAGCCGCAGCGGTATCACCCTGATTGTAGTGCACCCAGCCCAGTTCGCCGGCCACGGCCACCTTGTCATAGCCGTTGGCCCCGGCTTGTTCCAGAAGCTGGTGGGCCAGTTCCAGGCGCTTTTCCGCCAGCATGTCCTGGCCGGCGTAGAATTGCAGGGCAGCCAGCACGTTCTTGCGGGTCGCACCGGCCTGGGCCGTAGCCAGTTCCTTCATGGCGGCGGGATCGCCGGCGGCATAGCCGGCAGCCAGCCGGGCCGTGGCCCGGCTCTCGGCCGAAGCCGGGGTCCAGACGGACAGGAAGCGCTTGAGATCGGACTTGGACGCCGGCTTGGCCAGCAGATCAAGAATCAGGGCGGCGGCAGTGTCTTCACCCACCCCGGCCACGTAGCGGGTCAGGGCCGGGTCCTTGCCGCCGGCCTTCTCGTCCAGGCGCAGCAGGGCGGACAGGGCCAGGATGTTGGTTTCGGGATTGCCGGGTTCGACCTTGAGGGCCACGGCCAGGGTGTCCATGGCCCCGGCGTAGTCCTTGGCCCGGATCTGCAGCGTGGCTTTCTGGTTCCACAGCGGCGGATAGGCCGGATCCTGGGACAGGGCCTGGCTGACCAGTTCCATGGCCTGCTCAAGCTGGCCCCGGGCGGCGGCCTGCTGGGACTGGCGCAAGAGGGTCACCACCGAGGCATCGGCAGCAAAACCGGTGGCCGGCGCAAACAACGTCAGCGCCAGGGTCAGGAAAATACCTTTGAGTACCATGGCGCTACCTCTTCACATCGTAGGAAACAGTTTGTGAGCCGGCCTGGGAGGCGGCCCGGAACAACATATGGGTCCGGTCGAAACGGTTTTCCAGGGCAACGAGGGCCGAGTCGTCGGCCGGAGGCGGCGTGTCAAAGAGCAGCCAGTCCGGGGACAGGGCGAGATCGGCGTCAAGCAGCCGGGCCTGTCCGGCGGCATCCACCCGAAGGGCCACGGAAAAGCCCTTGGCGTGCAGGGTGTCGATGGCGATTTTGAGCTGCCGCAGATCGTCAGGCTCGGCCATGGGCAGGACAAAGCCGCGCAGGAGCTTGGCAAAGACCATGGAGGCCGGGGCGTTCTCCACGAACCGCACGGTCTCCTGAACCGCAGCCGGGCCCTGGCCGGCCAGGTCGAGGTGGACGCCGACGCCGTTTATGGCCGCCGTTATGAGGGCTGCGGCATCACGCAGGGGGTCGGCCTGCAGGCTGTCGGCCGGCAGGACCACGGCGGTCAGGGTGCGGGCATCGGCCAGGGGCACGTCGCCGATGGTCGGGGCGCTTATCCAGCGCGGCGGGAAGGTGGCCAGGGTCAGATCGGTGAACGCGGCCGCTTCGGGCGAAGGATCATCCTGGTCGGACGCGCCGAGGGCAAAGCTGCCCCGGCTGGTGTCGGCGGTCAGGGGAATGGGATAGGGGGTGACGTTTTTGCCGTCCACGGTCAACAGCAGCCGGTTGCCCTTGACGCAAAGGTCAAAGGCCACCGGACCGGCGTGGTCCAGGGGCAGGACGTACTGGAAGATGGTGTTGAGCGAGGAGCCGTTTTTCTCCTGGACCATGACCCGCTCGGAGGTGGTGCGGATGCGCACGAAGGAGCCGGCGTCGCGGTAGCGCAGGTAGATGGTGCTGGCCCCGCCGTCCGGCGGCGTGGTCTTGACCTCGCACAGGAAGTTCTCAAACCCTTCGCTGCCGCGCAGGCGGGCAAAGCCGTCCTTGCCGGCCGGGGCGGTCATGGTCAGGCTCTCGCCAACGACCGCCAGGTCGCCAAGGGTCACCTGCCACAGTCCCTGGCGCACGGACTGGGAGAAATCCATATAGCGGGATCTGGGCTGGCGGGATTCGATCTCCAGGAGCAGGCGGTCGGCTGTCCAGTCCGGGGCGACCTGCATCCGGGTCAGCCCTCTCGGGTTGGCGTCGCGGGGGTTGTAGGTCTCGCCCACCCGGGTGAAGGCCACCTGGAAATTCTTGGCCAGGGCGGCCTCATTGGGCCGGGCCTCGGCGCTTGGCATACTGACGCCAAGCGTGTTGGCCGGCATGAAGAGGTAGCCAAGGGGGGTTATGCCGGAGTGGTCGGCAATGGCCTGGCGGGCCAGGGTGAAGTCGGCTGCCACCCGGGCGTCGTAGGCTTCCGGAGTCTCTTCCGGGCCCGCACCCGAGCCGGTCAGCCGCTCGGTCAGGTAATAGGCATAGCCGCCGGACGGGGTCCGGTTGATCAGTTCGGAGTGGTAGCCCATGGAACCGACGTCCCAGAAGGGATTGTCGGCGATTTTCCGCAGTTCCGAGCGGCGTACGAAAAACCGGTTCCAGCCGGTCAGTTGGTCGCCGTAGAGATACAGGGCGGCGTTGAAGCCGACGCCGGTTAAGACCGGCTGGCTGAAAAGCACGCTGTCCTTGCGCCCGCCCTCGAACATCAAATAGAGGGCCTTTTCCGGCAAGGGTTTATTTTTGTCATAAAAATCGACCAGATCGGCCGTCGTCACGGTCTTGTAGCCAGCCTTGGCCAGGGCGGCGAGATGCTCGCGCAGGCGGGCTTTGGAAACCAGGGAATGGACGTTCTCGTCGATGGTGATGCCGCCGTAGCTTATGGCCACAAACCCGTCGCGCTGGGTCCAGGCGGCCCGGTCGTGGACCGGCGGCGTGTCGCGCTTAAAGGCCGTCTGGTAGACGAAATACCCAAAGACGGCCAAAATGGCGTATTGGAGGAGGTAGCGAAAGAATTTTCTCATGGCGTGCGTCCCGTGTCTGTGGGTTGATAACGAGTGGCGGGCGGGCTCAGCCCATGTACTGGCCCTTGTCGTGCTTCGACGGCCGTGTTCCCCAGTCGGATTTCCAGAAGGTCAGCACAGCCCACACAATCTGCCACAGGAGCACAAACAGGTAGAAGAAGCAGAACGGTACGCCGTACAGCCACAGATTGGAACGCTTCAAGAGCAGGTAGGAAGTGCACATGAGCATACTCATGAGCAACACCCCGGCCAGATACATGGTGGGCCAGATTCCATAGGCCACCGGTATGAAGATAAAGGCCCGAAGCACCACCACCGGAGCCATCACCGGCAGGATCAGGCCCAGGTAAAACGAGATGGCCATGAACGGCTCTTTGAGCCACATGAACTTGCAGGCCCGCAGGCTCTCGCGCAGCCACGACCGTTTCCAGCGCATCTGCTGGTTGAAGAACTTGCCGTAGGTGGAAGGCACGATGGTGTTGCACACGGCGTTGTGCTGGTAGACGGCGTAGTGGCTGCCAAGGACGAAGTTGGTGAGGCTTCTGTCATCGCCGAAGGTGGCCGGCTGGCCGAGGAAGGTCTGGTTCACCCAGGGCTCAAGATAGTGCATGAGCACGTCGCGGCGGTAGCAGGCCAGCGGGCCGGACAGGCAGGTGACCACATCGAAGATGCTCTCGGCCGCCTTGAAGATGCGAAAGCCGATGAAGTAGCGCACGGCCTGCATCCGGGTGAGGATGTTGGTCCACTTGTTTTCCACTTCGCAGCGTCCGGTTGCGCCGCCGATGCGGGGATTGTGAAACGGCTGGACCACCTGAAGGATGGCGTCGGGCCGCAGGAAGCTGTCGGAATCGACAAAGACCACCAGCTCGTGCTTGGCCATGCGCGCCCCGGCGGCCAGGGCGTGGCGCTTGCCCTGGTTTTTCTCAAAGGCATGGATGGTCAGCCGGTCGCCGGCCTCGTCCTTGACCTTGGCCTGCACGGCCCGGGCCACGGCCACGGAGTTGTCCGTGCTGCCGTCATCGACCAGGATGACTTCGAGGCGTTCCTCGGGATAGTGCTGGTTCAAGCAGCCGCGGATGGTCTTTTCGATCCATTCCTCTTCATTGAAGCAGGGAATGACGATGCTCACACTGGGCTGATAGCCGGGAATCACCGGATAGGGCTTGTACAGGGCCGCAAAGAAAAAACGCGAGAGCAGATAAAAAACGGCGCACAGTCCGTAAAGAAAGACCGGCACGTCGAACCAGAAGTAAAAGATGCTCTCTTTTTTGATAAACCACACCCCAACCAGGGTGAGAAGGATGCCAAGCAGGGAGGCCGTCTCGAAATAGCGCCAGCGTTTGCGGCGCAGATACTGGGACAGCGGCTTGGCAAATTCAAAGGCCGCATACCCGGTGGACGAGTCCACCCGCACCACCCGGGCCGGCAGCTTGATAAACGATTCATAGCCCTCGGGCATGGTCCCGGCGCTTAAGAAAAACCGCACCACGGCCTTGTCGCCCACCCGCAGCGGCTTGTCCGGTTTTACGAGCATTCCCCCTTCGGAGATATCGACGGTCTCGCCCGAGGCGTAGCGGTACTTGCCGTCGGCACTGTAGATATCGGCCTGGCCCTGGGAGAAATAACGTTCTCCGGCGGCCCTGCGGCCCTCGCTTTTGGACGGTATGTCCGGGAGGTAGCGGCGATCAGGTTTTGTCTTGGGGAATACTTCCGTCATCGTCTCTCCCTCCGCAGCTATCGGTGTCGTTGCTCAGGTTGGGGGGAAACAGCTTCCGCCAACCACTTTTCCAGTCTTGCCTGTTTTAATTTCTCAAACAGTTGTACCAGTCACAGGGTGCTTCCAGACGGCTTCGTTGGCGCGGCCTCCCGGCCTTCCCCGCTCAATCGCCTGTAACACTCAACAATATTTCATCAATACATATCCGTAATGCGTATCGGCTGCGAGGACCGGCTCATGGGTTTGTTTCACCAATGAACCCCTCTGCCGCTTTGCAAAAAAGAAACCACCACGCAACCAAGAGGCCAGGCCTCCCCGCGCTGCTATATGCGATGCGTTTCGACGGAAACTATTGACAAACGAACACTGTTTCAGGGCAACACCACAGCCGAGGCCGGGGCCCGGCCGTAAAACCTGTGGCTTCCGCCCCAGGCAGGTCTCTTCAAAAGAAGACGCTGCAACACGTGATGCCCTGATCCCGCTCCAGAAGGGGTCATTGCAGAAGCAACAGCAGGTCTATTGCCGGCATGGCCCTGGCCGGGTTCAGGGAGGCTCCCTGGTACAACCCCACCGAGGGAAGGGTCCCGGCCGCCACAACAGTTCCGCCAAAATCCGTTTTGGCCGTGCTGTAGGCTGCCCCGGCCAACAGGAGCGGCGAGGCGGGTATGGGCCGGTAGTCGGCAACCGACGGCCAAACCGTGCGAACGAAGGTCGAGCCGGACTGGGACTGGGCGTTTTGGGCCACGTACTGGCGGATCCCGGCCAGGGTGGCTGTCTGGATCTGATCGTCGGCCGCAATGAGGGCCAGCAGGGCCGACCATTCCGTCAGGTCGTATTCGTTTGCCCCGTGGCTAAAAAGGGACACGGCCGCGCCGGTGAACTTGGCCCATTCCAGAAAGGCCGACACCCGCCGGGCCAGGGTGGCGGCGTCGAGATTGCGGCCAAAGACATCGCCGGGCTTCACGGCCCAGATGTCAAGCGTGTCGTAGTCGCCGGGCGTGGTCCCGGCATACAGGCCGCCCATGGCATAGGAGCCGTCGTAGCCGCTGCGGGCCGCGGTGTAGCCGGCTGCGGCCGTGGCGGCCAGGACGGCAGCGTCCGTCCCCAGAAACGGGTAGACGAAGCTCGTGCAGGCATAGGGCGTGGCACTGCCCGGGGCGGTCAGCTCGGACTCGATCAAGATCTTGGGCGCCGTGATCTCGTCGGCAAAAAACTGGGCGTCGTTTCGCAGCAGGGTGGCCGTGACGCCCTGGATGGACACGCCCGACACGGCGTTGAGATCACGCGAGAGCACCCGGGCGCTCGTATAGGTGGTGCCGGCAATGGAGATGACGCCGCAGGTGAAGCCGGCCTTGGCATTGATGACGTCGCAGACCTTGCCGATGGTGTCGGTGGCGCTGTCGGCCAGATCCAGGCTGAACGTGGCGGCCGGATCGCCGGTGGCGGCCACGTCCAGGGTGGTGGCCATCGTGCCCGAGCTGGTCACGGTGACCGTGGCCCCTGTCCCCTGGCCGGCATAGCGAAGGGTCATGAGTTTTGTTTCCGGCAGATAGACATGGCGGCTGCTATGGCCGGCCACCTCGTTCCCGCCATTGACCACCATCTGGGCATCGGCCCAGTCCTGGGACGTGGCGTCGGCGGCGTCCAGGGCCAGGGTGATCTTGATGCCGGAGCTGTTGGCCAGGGCTGCGACCTGGGTCGCGAAAGACGCGTTGGCGGCGTCGTCGATACCCAGGTTGAGCAGGGCCGCCCGCCGTGCATGGGTCAACTGCGGGGAACCGGGCACCAGGGGCGAAACCTCCGTGACGTCGCCGACGTAGCGCGTCCCGGTCATTTCCACCGGACTTTTGTCCTGCATCAGGCAGTTGGTCAGGGTCACCGGCGCGGTCGTGGACGCATTCTCCACGAGGGCCGTTGCGGCAAAGCCGTTGCCCAGGGCCAGACAGTTGGTGAGATGGATGCCGCCGGAGACAACGACGCCCGGCGGGACATAGAGGATGTCGGCGGCGAAACCAGCCAGCAGGCAGTTGTTGAAATCCACTTGCGACGCGCTGTTTACATAGATGGAACCGTATTCCATATCGCCAAAGAGGCAGTAATCGAAGGTGACCGGAGAGTTCCCGGCACTGACATCCACCACTTTGGTGTACACGCGGTTGCCGAGCCGGGCTTCCTGGATGGTGCAGCGCGAGAAGGCGGCCCCGCCGGGACCGACGATGAGCAGCCGCAGGCCCGGACCGATGGCGCAGGCTTCAAACAAGGGAGAACCGGCCGTGATATGGACCACGGCCAGGGTGGTGCTCGTATTGGTGTTGGCCGAACCGTCGAAGGTCAGACCCTTCCAGACGGTCTGGTGGCCCACGCGCAGGGCCTCCTGGCCGTCGCCGGCCCGGATGACCACCTGGGCATTGTGTCCGGCGGCCGTGCTGCCGGCCACGGTGACCCCGGCGCGCACCGATTGCAGGGCTTCGGCGTACAGGCCCCCGCCCACCTCGACCACGTCGCCGCTTGCGGCTGCGTTCAAGCCCTCCTGGACAGTGGCAAAGGCCGTGGCCCAGGACGTGCCCCCGCCGCCGGAAGAACCCGCCTGCACATACCAGGTGGCGGCCTGGGCCGGGACAATCTGGGACAGGACAAGGCTCGCAGCCAGGATCAAAAACAGTGTTGCTAATCCAACGTGGCCCAGACCGTACACAACCCTTCGGATAATCATCCTCCCTTCATATAGAATTTGACAACAGGAGCAACGCCCTTTTTGGGGCACCGGGCAAAAAAAAGGGACCGGCGGTCAGGCCGGTCCCCAGGAGGGAGCGCTGGTGTCTGCCCCTTGGCAGCGGGCAGGCGTTTCACTTTCTTATTTCGTTAATCGACCGATTGGGGTTTAAGGACCACATCAGCCAGACGGGACAGGGCAAAGCAGACTACAACCACCATGGATACAAGAAGAAGTTTTTCTACGAACATGGGCGTTACCTCCGCTTGCACTGGACTGAGCAACACCCGTGCCATCGCCGCGCCCCGCTCCCCCGTGCCCGGACCGGGAGACGCAAAAAAAGCCCCGGACCGTTCGTCCGGGGCTTTTTCGCGCAGCCAGGAGACGGACGTCAGGCGTCCTTGGGCGACCGGGGCAGCACGGCGTTTAAGACCACGCCGACCACGCCGGCCAGACCGATGCCTTCCAGGTGGATGCCGCCAAAGGAGAAGGCCATCTTGCCCATGCCAAAGACGATAATGAGCGCCACAATGGCCATGTTGCGCGGCTCCATGAGATCGGCTCCCTCGCGCACCAGGGAATTGAGGCCGACCACCATGATGGCCCCGAAAAGGAGCAGCATGATGCCGCCCATGACCGGGGTGGGGATGGTCTGCAACAGCGCCCCGAGCTTGCCCACAAAGGCCAGGCACACGGCGGTCACGGCCGCCCAGGTCATAAGAGCCGGGTTGTAGATCTTGATGAGCGACACCGCGCCGGTGACCTCGGCATAGGTGGTCAGGGGCGGGCCGCCCAGGCAGCCGGCCAGGAAGGTGGCCACGCCGTCGCCCATAAGCGAACGGTGGACGCCCGGGTTTTCCAGGTAGTTGCGCCCCGTCACCTGTCCGATGGCAATGACCCCGCCAAAGTGCTCGATGATGGGGGCGATGGCCACGGGCACGATGACCAGGATGGCGTCAAGGTTGAACTGCGGTCCGACAAACGAGGGCAGGGCAAACCACGGGGCCGCGGCCACGGCCGAAAAATCCACCATGCCAAGGAACAGGCTGGCCACATACCCGGCCCCGATGCCGCACAGGATCGGCACCAGACGCAACAGACCCCGGCCCCGGATGGCCACCAGGACCGTGACGGCCAGGGAGAAAAGCGACACGCCCATGGCCATGGCTTGCGGATAGAGCACAGCCGCCCCGTCGCCGGTCTTGCCCATGGCCATATAGACGCCAACCGGAGCCAGGATCAGGCCGATGACCATGATGACCGGGCCGGTGACGATGGTGGGCAGCAGTTTGAGGAGAAAGCCCACCCCGCGCCATTTGATGACAAGCGCCGCCAGCATGTAGGCAAAGCCGACGCAGGCCAGCGCCCCGAGCGTGGCCGGCACGCCGTAGGTTTTGACGCAAAACATGATGGGCGCGATAAAGGCGAAGGACGAGCCCAGAAAGATCGGAATGCGAAATTTGGTGAGCACCTGATAGATCAGGGTGCCGATGCCGGCGCAAAAAAGGGCCACGTTGGGGTTTAGGCCGGTCAAAAGCGGCACCAGCACCAGCGCCCCAAAGGCCACGAACAGCATTTGCGCGCCCACGGGGAAATCCCGCAGCCGCAGTTTGTAGTCAGACCCCGAATTTTCAGCCATCACATCCTCCTGTTTCATGCTGCCGGCGGCCGGACTGCCCGGCCGGCACTGCGACGCATCCGCCCTACTTCGTTCCGAAAATCTTGTCCCCGGCATCACCAAGCCCGGGCAGGATATAGCCGTTTTCATTGAGGCGTTCGTCGATGGCCGCCGTGTAGATGGCCACGTCGGGATGCTCTTTTTCCAACCGGGCCAGCCCTTCCGGGGCGCACACCAGGAAAAGGCCCATGATGCGGCGGCAGCCGGCTTCCTTGAGCAGGTTGATGGTGGCGACCAGGGTGCCGCCGGTGGCCAGCATGGGGTCGAGGATCATGGCGTGGCGCTTGTGGATCTTTTTGGCCAGCTTGACGTAGTAGCGCACCGGCTCGAGGGTCTCCTCGTTGCGGTACATGCCGACCACGCTGACCTTGGCCCCGGGAATCATGTCGATAACGCCGTCCATCATGCCCAGGCCCGCCCGCAGGATGGGCACGACCGTGATCTTTTTGCCGACGATCTGGTCCACTTCCACCGGGCCGGCCCAGCCGTGGATGGTCTTTTTCTCGGTGGGCAGGGACTTGGTGGCCTCGTAGGTGAGAAGCCGGCCGATTTCATTGGCCAGATCGCGAAAATCTTTCGTGCTCACGCCATTTTCGCGCAGCAAACCGAGCTTGTGGCGCACCAGGGGATGGTCGACGACGGTGACGGGCATGGCTCTCTCCAGGTGTTTGCGGTGGGGCGGGGTTGCCGGACCGGGGCTTGCGGCAAAAGGTAGCGCAAACGGTCGGTCCAGGCCATCGAAACAGACGCGGCCGGGACGCGTCCGGGGCGAGTTGTGCCGGCTTGGCCCGGCCGGGTCAAGGGGGGAAGGCCAAGGGGACGGCGGATAAAACGGCAAACCGGGAGGCAGCCCAAGCCGCCTCCCGGTCGTGTTCGTCGTATGGAGCCGGCTCAGCCGGCTTTGAGGGAAGCCACCAGACGGCTGAGGTTCTCGGCCTGCTCCGCCAGATCCTCCACGGCCCCGGCCGCCCGGGCCATGGACTGGGCCGTGTCCCCGGAGATGCGGTTGATGTCTTCCACGGCCCGGTTGATCTCCTCGCTGGCCGCGGACTGCTGCTCGGATGCCGTGGCAATGGAGCGCACCTGATCGGCGGAGCTCTCCACAATGGCCACGATCTCCTCCAGCACCGCACCCGAGCGGCCGGCCAGTTCCGTGGCCTGGTCCACCGCCCGGGTCGCGCCCTCGACCCCCTCGATGCTGGACTTGGCCCCGGCCTGGATGGAGCGCACAGCCGTGCCCACTTCGCTGGTGGCGGTCATGGTCTTTTCGGCCAGCTTTCGCACTTCGTCGGCCACGACCGCAAAGCCGCGTCCGGCCTCGCCGGCCCGGGCCGCCTCAATGGCGGCGTTTAAGGCCAGCAGGTTGGTCTGGTCGGCAATGTCGGAAATGACGCCGATGATGGTGCCGATGCCCTCGGCCTGGCGGCCCAGGTCGTCCATGTTGGCGCGCAGCGTGGCGGCCCGCTCCTGGACGGCGCTTATGGCGGACACCACCTGACGCACCACGTCGGCCCCATCCTTGGCCTTGTCCCGGGCCGTGCCGGCCCCCTGGGCCGCTTCGGAGGCATTCCTGGCCACCTCAAGGACGGTGGCGTTCATTTCCTCCATGGCTGTGGCGGTTTCGCCGGCGTGCTGGCGTTGGATGTCGGTCCCTTCCTTGGACTGGTCGATCTGGGAGGCCAGTTCGTCCGAGGCGGCGGACACGGCCCGGGCCACGTCCTCGATGCGGGCGGCGGCGTCGAGCTGGCCCCGGCGCTGGGCCTCGGCCGCCTCGCGCCGGGCCACCTCGGCCTCGGCCACGGCAGCCCGGGCGCGTTCGGCTTCGGCCGCGGCTTCACGGCTCTTGTCCTCGGCCTGGGCGATCATTTTCTTGAGATTGTCGACCATGCGGGTCAGCGCCTTGGCCAGCACCCCGGTCTCGTCCACCTGGGTGATGGCCAGGGTCTGGGAGAAATCGCCCTCGGCCACGGAGCCGGCAAAGGCCGCAGCCTGGCGCAGGGGGCGCACCAGGCTGGCGGCGAAAATCCACAGCACGGCCAGGGCCACCACCGTGACCCCAAGGCCCACGCCGATCTGCCACACAGCACTTTCATGCCCCAGGGCGGCCATTTCGGTGTCCAGGGCCTTGCGTTCGGCCAGCACGATATCCGGATGCACCCGGATAAGGACGGCCCAGGGCCGGTCGGTGCGGCCAAGCTGGATCGGGACCAGGGCCCGATAGTTGCCGGTGACGTCGCTTATGTCGATGACATTTTTCCCCTCGCGCACACCCTTGGCGATCTCCTCCCAATCCTTGGAAACAGCGGACAACGCCTTGCCAACGGCCTCGGGATGTTCGCTGCTGGCCACGACCAGGCCATCATGGCTTATGATGGTGACGTCGCCCTTGCCTTCATACAGGGTGGTGTCGACCTTTTTGGCCAGCTCCTGGAGAAAATCGAGGCGCAGGTCGGTGCCGGCCACGCCCAGGAACTTGCCGTCTTTTTTGACCGGCACGGACAAGGTGGTCAGCCACTCCTGGCGGCCCTGAACGATGTAGGGAAAGGGGTCCAGCACGCTTTCCTTGCCGGATTCGCGCGGCCACAGATACCAGCCGCCCTTGCGCACGCCGTTGGGGTGGCGGTCCTGGCTTTCAAATTCGACCAGCGGCTGGCGGGCAATCTTGCCGGACTGGTCGCGGTTCCAATAAGGCACAAACCGGCCGGTTTCATCGTGGTCGTCCTTGGCCGCGCCGGCAAATTCCTTGTCCCGGCCGTCCAGCGCCCCGGGTTCCCAGGCGGAATAGGCGCCAAGGTAGCGGGGATTGTTTTTCAGCACCTCGACCAACACGGTGTCGAGCACCTCGCGCACCGGGTTTTTGACGCCTTCCCGCTCGGCCGTGCGCGTGAACTGCTCGCGCAGCACCTCAAAGGTCTTGGCCAGGGTCCGGGCGGTGACGAGATTGTCCTCCAGGGCGCTCTGGATGAGGGCGGCCTGGGTGGCGGCCAGGCTGCTCAGGTTGCGTTTGGACTCGTCTTCCAGCAAGGCGCCCACCCGTTTCGAGACGAACGCCTGGGTCTTGCCCGAAGAATACAGGCCATAACCGACCAGGGCGGCGGCTGAGGCCAGCAGACAGACACCGGCCAGGAGAATGATTTTGGCCTGGATCGATTTCAGTTGCATAGGCTTCCTCCTGTGCATGTCCAACATTGAAAATGAAAATCATTGCATTGTTGTCTCTGTTGCCTGGAAAAGAACATCTATCCCGGGTCCCTCGTTTGACAACCCGGCCCGATTGGATGCCAAATTCCACGCGCCTCCCGGATCTTCGAAAAAAAACAGATGACGCGTGACTGTAACGGAATAGCACCAACTTTGCCATGAGGCAATACGGAAAGGCCAGCTGCAGTCTGGGGCGCGGCGCTGCGTCCGGCCGGCCCGTATCGCGGCCGGATGCGGGCCGGCCCTTGAACCACCGCGCCTTCGATGCTACGGGACAACGGGACTGCACCGGTCGTTGCCCACCCCTCCTGCCGGCGCCTTGACAACCACTCCCTGGAGCGCTCCATGCCCGTGCCCCGCCGCGATTCTCTCCTGCCTCTGACCTGGGTCCTGTTCTGCTGCCTGCTGCTGCCCGGCCCGGCTCTGGCCGACGACGCGCTCCTGCCGCTTTTCATCCCGTCCATCACCGTCCCCCTGTCTCGCGACACCGACGGCGACGGGCTGCCCGACGTCTGGGAGCGAAACGGCTACCACGTCGGCAATACGTTCGTGGATCTGCCGGGCATGGGGGCCGACCCCATGCACAAGGACCTGTTTGTCTGGATGGACTACATGATCCATCCGACCAAGGGGAGCCTCGGGCCGTCCCAGACCGTCATCGACAACATCACGGCCGTGTTTGCCAATGCGCCGGTGGCCAACCCCGACGGCACAACAGGCATCCGCATCCATCCCCTCCTCAAAAACAGCGTCAGCTACGCCGAGACCCTTGGCGTAGCGGATAATTACACGCAGGTCTGGGTCGATTTCGAAGCCCGCAAAAGCCTCTCGTTCGATCCGGCCTATGCCAAATCCTTTCGATACATGATTTGGGCCAACTCCTACAACGCGGACTCCTCCAGCGGCCTGGCCCGCGATATCCCGGCCACGGATTTCCTGGTCAGCCTGGGCCTGTGGGGCCTGACCGGCGGAACCGACTGGGAAAAGCTCGGCACCTTCGTCCATGAGCTTGGCCATTGCCTGGGACTCACCCACGGCGGCGCGGACCACGAGAATTACAAGCCGAACTATTTAAGCGTGATGAATTATTCCTTCCAGATCGGGGGCCTGTACAAGGACGGCCACTGGGGGGACGGGGGCTACCCGCTTGCCTTCGACTACCAGCGTCTGGCCACCCCGACCCTCAACGAGGCCGCCCTCAACGAGAATCTCGGCCTGACCGGGGCTGACAGCGTGGCCGGCTACGGCACGTACTACTATTACGACAACGGGCTCCAGGGGGCGCTGGCCGGCGATGCCGCCGCTCCCATCGACTGGAACCATAACGGCTCCATAGAGGCCAATGTCTCGGCCGACATCAATGGCGACGGGGCCATCACCTCCCTCGTGGCCCAGAACAACTGGGCCAACATCAACTACAACGCCGGCGGCCTGCTCGGACCCGGAGCCACCGCTGCGGCCAGGGCCACCGCCGACAGCCGGCCCATGCCCGACGAGCTGCGCCGGGAACTGGACCTGGAAACCAGCCGCAGGCTGTCCCAATCCCGGCCCCAGGCGGCCACCCCGTAACGGTCTGTCCGTACAAGCCGGAGAGCGGGCAGGGCCAGGGCCGCATGACTTTGCCGGCCCGGGCTGCTATCAGGCCTTGCCCGCAGCCCCACATTCCACCAAGCGAGACGCCATGGATCCCTGGTTCGAGAGCCACTTTGTGCACGCCGCCCGCATTGTTTGCGGCTTTTTGGCCGAATGCGCCCCCCTGGCCACAGCCCGCATCCTCGATTTCGGCTGCGGCGACGGCATCACCGCCGCCGGCGTGGCCGCCCTGGGCTGCGGCCAGGTCGTCGGCGCGGACATCCATCCGTCGTTTCTGCATCTGCCGCACCTGGCCGCGGCCAATACCGGCAGCCCGGCCCTGCCGGCGAATCTGGCCTTTGTCCAGGTGGAGCCGGATTGCCGCCTGCCTTTTGCCGAAGGCTCCTTTGACGCGGCCTACAGCTGGTCGGTGTTCGAACATCTGCCCGACGTGCCGGCCGCCCTGGAGGCCCTGCGTCTGGCCATAAAACCCGGCGGGCACTGCCTCATCCAGATCGATCCGCTCTATCTCTCGCCCTTTGGCTCCCACCTGCGCCGGCTGGTGGACATTCCCTGGGGCCATCTGCTCATGAGCACGGCCGCCTTCGTCACGCAGGCCGGCAACGCCGAAGACGATGCCGACAATACGGAAAAGGGCGACCTGCTCTACAGCCAAAACGACTTCGCCGCCTACCGGAAGCATCTGATCGAACAGTTCCTGGATCTCAACCGCCTCACCGTCCGCCAACTGCTCTATGCCGTCCAGACCTCGGGCCTGACCTTGCTGCGCGCCGTACCAGTGCGCGTATCCGGCGAGTTCACCCCGCCGCAGTCGCTTTTGTGCGCCTATTCCCCGGACGACCTGCTGACCAGCACCGTGTATCTCCTGCTGCGCCGCTAGCCGGCCGCCTGCACGGCTGCCCCGCGCCGCGTCCGGGAACCGGTGCGCATTGCATTTTTGAAATACGGCGCTGTTTGCCGGACGCCTTGCCGCGTGCGGCACAGGGCAAACCGCCGCAACCCACAGGGGTGCGCTGTCCGGACGCGGCCGCCAAGCGCCCTTGTGCACCACACCAGCCGCCGCCCACCTGCCTCCCCCCTGTCGGCAAACCGGCTCAAAGCGCCTGTGACAGCGTCTGGCAGCGGTTTTATGCCAACGCTTCTCTTGCACTCCCCTGCGTGGCGTTATATTCCACGAAAAAATGTTCAGTTCGAGGAGGGATCCCATGAAAAAGTTCATCGTTTTCGCCGCCGCCCTGACCCTGGCCCTGTCCGCCGCCCCGGCCTTTGCCAAGGGCAAGGCCAAAAAGGCCGCCCCCAAAAAGACCTGGCAGTGCACCGTCGGCGCCAACACCGTCATGACCGCCAGCGTGGCCGAGTGCATGAAGCTTGGCGGCATGGTCGCCAACTACCCCGGCCCGGACAAGGCTGCCGCGCCCAAGGCCAAAAAAGGCAAGAAGTAGTTTCCGTTTCTCGAGGGGAGAACGCCGCCGCCGGGCTTGCCCCGACGGCGGCGTTTTTGCGTGGGGCGTCAGGACAGGGTGCTTATGAGCAGCATGATATTGAGGGCAATGACCACCAGGGCCACGATGCCGAGGATCACGGTGGTAAACGGCCGGTTGGCATAGGGCCCCATGACCGAACGGCGGGAGGTCAAGCTGATCTGCAAAATGATCGTGATCGGCAGTTGGATCGACAGGACGATCTGGGACCAGATCAGCCCCTTGAGCGGATCGCCCACGAACAGCACGGCCGCGGCCCCGCCGGCCAGGGTGATCAGCACGCCCATGCGGGAATGGCTGTCGCGGATGTCGTAGGGCTCGCTGAAAATGCCGGCAAAGATGCTGCCGCCGGCCATGCCGGCCGTCACGCTGGAAGCCAGGCCGGCCAGAAGCAGGCTGACGGCAAAGACCACGCCGGCCGCCGGCCCAAGCAGGGGATCGAGCAGGGAACGGGCCTGCTCCAGCTCCGACACCGGCAGGCCGTGGCTGAAAAAGGCCGCCGCAGCCAGCAGGATCATGGAACTGTTGATGCAAAACCCGACCATCATGGAAAAAAGCGTATCCAGGTATTCGTATTTGAGCTGGCGCCGGATCATGGCCGGCTCATCGAGGTTCCACTGCCGGCTCTGGATGACCTCGGAATGCAAAAACAGGTTGTGCGGCATGACCACCGCCCCAAGGACGCTCATGACCACCGGCAGCGAGCCTTCTGGCAGGCTCGGCCGCACCCAGCCAAGGGCCGCCGCGCCCCAGTCAATATGGACCAGGGACAGTTCAAAGACGAACGACATCCCGATAAGCGACACAAAGCCGATGATGTAGCGTTCCAGATGGCGGTAGGATTTGGAAAAAAGCATCCACAGCACCACAGCCAGCACCAAGAGCGTCCCGGCGGCCAGGGGCAGGCCGAAAAGCATCCGCAAGGCAATGGCCCCGCCCAACAACTCGGCCAGGGCGGTTGAGACCGAGGCCCCCACAGCCGTGGCCAGGGCCGTTACCGCCACCCCCCGGGGCAGGTGGCGCATGGCCGCCTCGGACAGGCACAGCCCGGTGGCGATGCCCAGATGGGCCGCGTTGTGCTGCAGGATAATGAGCATCACCGTGGACAGCGTCACCATCCACAGCAGCGCATAGCCGTAGTCCGCCCCGGCCGCCACGTTGGAGGCCCAGTTGCCCGGATCAATGAAACCCACGGTCACAAGCAGTCCCGGCCCGATATATTTAAATATTTCAAGGGCTGTCAGCCGGGGCCGGGCATGGTCGCGAAACCGGACCATATCCGTAAGGGCCCCCCACATCTGGTGCAATCCACGCATGCTCGCCTCCTCGTACTCGTCGCAACCTGTCAGACCCGGCAGCCCGGGGCAAGGCCCTCGGCAACGGCTTGACGCAAATGGTTGCCATGTATATTTTCCGCGCGACAACTTTTCTGCCCGGCCAAGGACACCGCCCCTATGGATGCTGCCGCTTTTTACGACATAGACCACGCCATCGGCTACGCCGTGGGCCACGCCGCAGCCAGGCTCAAGATCGCCCTGCGCCGGGCCTTTGTCGCCGCCGGCCACGACGTCACCCCGGACCAGTGGGTGGTGCTCTACCGGCTGTGCGAAACCCAGGGCCTGACCCAGGTGGGCCTTGGCGAACGCACGGTCAAGGACAAGACCACCGTCACCCGCATCCTCGACCGCCTGGAGTCCCGGGGGCTCCTCACCCGGCGGCGCGACGCCCGCGACCGCCGCAGCCAGCGCCTGTTCCCGACGCCTGCGGGCGAGGCCATGGTGTGTGCCCTGGCCCCGGTGGTGCGGGAGTTTGCCGCCAAGGCCTATGCCGATATCACCGACGAGGACGCCCGGACCCTGCGACGCCTCCTTTCGCGCATCGAAGCCCGCCTCGACACCATGCCTGAACCCAAGGACCAGCCATGAAACCGCTTTTTCGCCCCAAGCACAAACCCGAAGGCCCGCCGGCCAACCGCAAAAAGCGGATCATGATCATCGCCGGCGTGGCCATTGCCGCGCTGATCCTTGGCTACGCCATCTACCTGCGGGGCAAGGTCACCACCGACGACGCCTTTGTGGACGGCCGCATCCACCCCATCACCCCCCGGGTGGCCGGGTACGTCAACGAGGCCCCGGTGGAAGACAACCAGCTCGTGGCCGCCGGCGACGTCCTGGCCGTGCTTGATCCCACGGATTTCGAAGTGGCCCTGGCCCAGGCCCGGGCCGATCTGGCCTCGGCCGAAAGCCAGCTCTCGGCCCAGGAACTCGGCGTGCCCCTGCAACGCTCCCAGACCTCGTCCAAGGTGACCTCGGCCCAGGCCCAGCTCGAAAGCGAGCAGCGAAGCCTGGAGCAGGCCACCAAGGAACGCGACGCCGCCATCCAGGACGCCGCCCAGATCGAGGCCCAGCTCGACCAGGACAAGCTCGACTGGGGCCGCATCAGCGTCCTTCGCCACAAGGACGCCGTGTCCCAGTCCGACCTCGACACCATCGAAAACAAGCGCCGGGCCCACGAGGCCCAGCTCCGCGCCGCCCGGGCCAAGGCCGAAGGGGCCGGACGCCGCCTGGAATCGATTCTGGCCGACATCAAGCGCCTGCGCTCGGAGATCGTCCTGGCCCAGACCGGCGAGGAGCAGGCCGTCATCCAGTCCAAGGAAGCCTCGGCCCAGCAGGCCAAGGTGGAACTGGCCCGGCAAAAAGTCAGGCAGGCCGAACTCAACCTGTCCTATACCCGCATCGTTTCCCCGGTGGCCGGGCATGTGACCAAAAAACAGATCGAATCCGGCCGGCTGGTCGCTGCCGGACAGGCCCTTATGACCGTGGTGCCCCTGGAGGCCAAGGAATTGTGGGTCACGGCCAATTTCAAGGAAACCCAGCTCAAAGACGTGCGACCGGGCCAGAAGGTCACCATCGACGTGGACACCTACCCCGGTCACGCCATCACCGGCACGGTGGAGTCCATCATGGCCGGCACCGGCTCGGTCTTCTCGCTTTTCCCCTCGGAAAACGCCTCGGGCAACTACGTGAAGATCGTCCAGCGCATTCCGGTCAAAATCGTTTTCGACAAGGATAACGAAGCGCTGCCGCTGCTTCGTCTGGGCATGAGCGTGGTGCCCACCATCCACACCAACTGATCCGATGGCCGCACCAGCCCCCAATAAATGGCTCATCACCCTGGCGGTGATGATCCCGACATTAATCGAAATTCTCGACACGTCCATTGCCAACGTGGCCCTGGGCCATATCCAGGGCAGCCTGTCGGCCGGCCAGGACGAGGTGACCTGGGTGCTCACGTCGTATCTGGTCTCCAATGCCATCGTCATCCCCGTAAGCGGCTTTCTGTCCAAGGTCTTTGGCCGACGCAACTACCTGATCATTTCGGTCGTGATCTTCACCATCGCCAGTATGCTCTGCGGACTGGCCACGAGCCTTGGCATGCTGGTCTTTTTCCGCATCATCCAGGGCCTTGGCGGCGGCGGGTTGCAACCCATGTCCCAGGCCATCCTGCTTGAAGCCTATCCGCCCCGGGAACGCGGCCTGGCCATGGCCATCTTCGCCATGGGCGCAGTGCTCGGCCCCATCCTCGGGCCGCTCCTTGGCGGCTACATCACCGACAACTATTCCTGGCGCTGGATCTTCAACATCAACGTGCCCGTCGGCATCCTGGCCGTGGCGCTCATCTGGCTCTATATCAAGGACCCGGACTATCTGGAGCGGCGAAAGACCGGGGAATCCGTGGACTATATCGGCCTGGCCCTTTTGACCGTGGGCCTTGGCTGCCTGCAGATCGTGCTCGACAAGGGCCAGCAGGACGACTGGTTCAGCTCGGACTTCATCTTCACCCTGTCCCTCGTGGCCGGCATTGCCCTGACGGCCTTCCTTGTCTGGGAACTCGTGTGCAAACACCCGGTGGTCGATCTCAGAGTGTTCAAAGACCGCAGCTTCGCCACCGGCAACGTGGTCATGTTTTTCGGCTATTTCGCCTTTTTCGGGGCCATTGTGCTGCTGCCGCTCTACCTGCAAAATCTCATGGGCTACTCGGCCTTTCTCGCCGGCGTGGTCCTTGGCCCGGGCGGGCTCATCATGCTGGCCGTGCTGCCCATCGTCGGCAAGATGACCACCAAGATCGACGCCCGCTTCATCTTGTGGGTGGGCCTTTTAATCAGCGCCTATTCGCTGTTTAACATGTCCGGCTTTTCCCTTGATATCGACATCGGCACGGCCATAGCCGCCCGCAACATCCAGGCTGTGGGCATCGCCTTTTTCTTCGTGCCCCTGTCGTATCTGACCATGGCCTACCTCCCGCGCGAAGCCATGAACAACGCCTCGGCGATCTTCAATCTCCTGCGAAACCTGGGCGGCTCCTTCGGCGTGGCCTTTGTCACCACCCTGCTCGCCCGGCGCGCCCAGTTCCACCAGTCGCGCCTGATAGAGAACCTCACGCCCCTGGACCTCAGCTACCAGTCGGCCCAGGACCGCCTGACCGCCTATCTCGCCCCCAAGCTGCTCGGCATCCACGACGCCGCCCAGACCGCCGGCGCGACCCTCTACCGGCTCATGCTCAGGCAGGCCAGCGCCATGGCCTTTTGCGACGTGTTCTACGCCCAGGGGCTCATGTTCCTGGGGCTGGCCGTCATGATGTGGATCATGAAAAAACCGCCCATGGGATCCAAAATGCCCGAGGGGATGCACTGACGCAGTGCCGGTATTTCGTCAATCCGACGGACTGTAACGGCCGCCTCCGGGCGGCCTTTTTTTTGTGCCCCGAGCCAACCCGCCGCCATACCGGCTGAAAAAAAATTATCACCCGAGTGGCACAATCCTGGCTTGTGCGGTATCCGGAAAGGCAAAAGACGTTGCGCCCAAGAACAACCGCCGTGCCAAACCGCCAAGGAGACGCCCCCATGAACGCCCCCCAGGCTTGCACCCGCTTGGCCCTCGTGGCCGCCTTCACCCTCGCGCTGGCCCTGACCGGCACCGATGCCCAGGCCTTCAAACGCAAAAGCACCGTCACCGGCCCCGGCAACAACACCGTCACCAACGAAGCCACCACCACCCGCACCCCCGGCGGCTATAACCGAAACGCCACCACCACCGGCCCCGGGAACAACACCATGAACAGGGCTTCCCAAGGCCAGTGGAATCCCGCCACCAAAACCTGGAACAAAACCACAACGTACACCGGCCCCCAAGGCAACAGCGCCGACGTCAACCACTCCACCACCATCTCCAAGTAATCACGCCCCCAAGTCCCGGCCGGCACAGCCCGGCCGGGACTTCTTTTCCCAGAGCCCTTTTCCTGGCCGGGTCATTAATTCCCCGATCCGAACCAACGTGTTTCTTTTTTACCCATCGCCCAAATCCCCGGCCCCGCACCCCCTTACAGCCGTCCAGGCTGTCCCCGAAAAACACTGCCGGGTTGATTTGCCCACCTCTACCCCAACGGCATCCCTATATCCCCGCGCAATCAGTCCCAATCCGGGCTGGCACGGGAATTGATGGCATATCCCCGGACCGCCGCCTTCAGACGGACCCCGAGGAACGAAGCAAGCGAGGTACGGCATGGGCAGCTGGCAGTGCAAAATCGACATCAACAGGGTCTTCACCCTGCAACCGACCCGGCCGACAACCTTTTTCGGCATCGGCGCCCTGGCCAGGATCAACGACATCCTGGCCGATCTGGCCCAGTCAGGCTGCGACGCCGTCCTCATCGTCACCGACCCCGTCGCCTACAAAGCCAGCACCGCCTGGGACACCGTGCGCCCGGCCCTTGACGCCCACGTCGCCTGGGACCACTACGACGGCGTGCGCGCCAACCCGACCTTTGCCAACTGCGAGGCCGCCGCCAAAACAGGCCGCCTCATAAACGCCAAGGCCGTGCTGGCCATCGGCGGCGGCAGCACCCTGGATACCGCCAAGACCGCTGCCGCGCTGTTGGCTCACCCCGGCAGGAAAACCGCCGATTTCTACGAAAAAAACGCCGCCATCACCGCCGCGCTCCCCCTCATCGCCATCAACACCTCCCACGGCTCAGGCTCGGAATGCAACGCCTACGCCACGGCCCAGTCCGACGGCGAGGACAAGCCCATCATCCACTCCCCCCACCTCTACCCGGCCTACACCATCGAAGACCCAAGGCTCACCATCTCCCTGCCAGCCAAACATACCGTGGCCACCTCCATCGACGCCCTGGCCCACGCCCTGGAAACCGCCACCGCCACCACCGCCTCGCCCTACTCCATCTGCCTGGCCAAAGACGCCATCCGCACCATCACCGCCTTCCTGCCCACAGCCATCCGGCAACCCGGCAACCTCACCGCCCGCTACTGGCTCATGTACGCCTCGGCCATCGCCGGCATCAGCTTCGACCTCGGCAGCCTCCACATCACCCACGCCCTGGAACACGCCATGAGCGCACTCAACGCCGACGTCACCCACGGCGAAGGCCTGGGCATCCTCCTGCCGGCCGTGTTGCGCGAAATCTACCCGGCCACCCCGGAAATCCTGGCCGACCTGCTCCACCCCATCGCCCCGGACCTGACCGGCAACCCCGGCGAGACCGATACCGCTGTCGAACGCCTCAAACAATGGTTCGCCAGCATCGGCCAGCCCGCAAGCATGTCCGTCTACTTCACCGGAGCCGACGTGCCGGCCCTGACCCGTATGGCCATCAAATCCCCCCTGTCCAAATGCCTCCTGCCCCAGGCCCCCATCCGGGTGGACGGCTCCGTGGTGGAACGCATCTTTCAAAATTCCCTGTAAGGAGGGTTGGCCGCCCCAAGCCCCACTGGGGCGCTGCCCCAGACCCCGCCGGGACGCTGTCCCGGACC
>NZ_MLBG01000056.1 GCF_001936595.1 Desulfovibrio sp. DV | reverse complement strand
GGAGCCTTCTTTTTCAAAGGACACGGCGCAGGGCAGGTAGAAGACCTCGGTCTTGATCTTCTTGGGGTCCATGCCCGGGCCCTTCCAGAAGGAACCCGTCTCGGTCTCGAACATGTTGACCGTGACCATCCAGTCGAGCTTGGTCATGGCCTCGCGGGTCTTGTTGGAGTTGGCGGTGCTGGCGGCCGGATTCTGGCCCCAGGCGAAAAAGCCCTTGAAGGCGCCGCCAAGCATGACGTCAAACAGCGACAGCCAGGAGTAGTCCTTGCCCGGCTCGAGCTTGGGCAGGTAGGAATAGCCGGTGTCGAGATCCTGGTTGGGATACATCGACTTGATGAAGCTCGACAGGTATTTGGGCCGATTTCCCCACCAGTTGGCGCTTTGCGGCTCCTTGGTGACCGGGGTGTTCTTCTCGTTGTATTCCTTAAGCGTCTGCATCGCCGCCGTCGGGGTGGGGATGTAACCGGGCAGGATGTGGAAGAGAAGCCCCTGGTCGGTGGAGCCCTGGACGTTGGCTTCGCCGCGCAGGGCGTTGATGCCGCCGCCGGCCACACCCATGTTGCCAAGCAGCAGCTGGATGATGGACATGGCGCGGATGTTCTGCACGCCAACGGTGTGCTGGGTCTGGCCCATGGCGTAGAGCATGGTGCCGGACTTTTCCGGTTTGCCCGTGGCGGCGTAGGTCTGGTAGACCTTCTGCAGATCGGCCACCGGCGTGCCGGTGATGGCCGAAACCGACTTCAGGTCATAACGGTCGTAATGGGCCTTCATGATCTGGTAGACGCAGCGGGGATCCTTGAGGGTCGGATCCTTCTTGATGCGTCCCTGGTCGTCCTTGGCAAAGCTCCAGGCCGACTTGTCATAGACGCGCTTCTCGGCGTCAAAGCCGCTGAACAGGCCGTCCTTGAAGTCGTACTTGTCGCCCAGGATAAACGAGGCATTGGTGTAATTGACGACGTAATCTTTAAAGATCAGGTTGTTGGCCAGGATGTACCGGATAAGGCCGCCGAAGAAAGGAATATCGGAGCCGGACCGGAGCCGGGCAAACACGTCGGCATGTTGGGAGGTGCGGGTGTAGCGCGGATCCACGTGGATCATAGTCGCGCCCTTGTCCTTGGCCCGAAGCACCCACTTAAACGAGATGGGATGGTTCTCGGCGGCGTTGCTGCCGATAATGAAAATGCAATCTGAGTTGACGATGTCGATCCAGTGGTTCGTCATCGCCCCGCGTCCGAACGACTCTGCCAGAGCCGCTACAGTTGCGCTGTGTCAGATACGGGCCTGATGCTCGATGTAACTGAGCCCCATGGCCCGGAGCATGGCCTGGTAGATCCAGCATTCTTCGTTGTCCATGGCGGCCGAACCGACCGAGGCGATGCCTTCGCAGCGGTTGACCACCCGGCCCTTGCTGTCCTTGGTCGTGAAGCTGCCGTCGCGGGCTTCCTTGACCTTGCGGGCAATGCGGTCAAGCGCCCAGTCCCAGGATTTCTCTTCCCAGTTTTCACTGTACGGGGCACGGTACATGACCTTGAGGATGCGGCGGTCGTTTTTTCCAAGCTGGTAGTGGGACGCACCCTTGGGACACAGCGCTCCCTCGTTGATCGGATGGTCGGGGTCGCCCTCGATGTTGACCACCTTCCCTTTGCCGTCCTTGTCCGTGCTGGCAATCAGCCCGCAACCCACCGAACAGTAGCAGCACACCGACGTGGTCTGCTTGGTGAATTTGAGCTTGGCCGCCTGCCCCTCAGCATAGGCCGGCTTCAGATCGAAGCCGAGCCCGCCAAAAGCGGTCACAGCTGTCGTCGCGCCAGCAATTTTCAGGAACTCTCGCCGGTTCCACTCCATGATCCGTCTCCTTGCCGCTAGGCGTTCATCACAATCCCGCCGCCAGGCTTGCGGCGCCGGGCTTTGACCCGTATGTTTATGCTAAATTTAGCATAAGTTAAAAATAACATAGACTTCCGAACAAAGAATCACTCTTTATCTAAAAA
Source organism: Desulfovibrio sp. DV (assembly GCF_001936595.1). GTDB lineage: Bacteria > Desulfobacterota > Desulfovibrionia > Desulfovibrionales > Desulfovibrionaceae > Solidesulfovibrio. The sequence continues at coordinate 27,682 of NZ_MLBG01000056.1, read as the reverse complement.
GCGGGCTGCACGCGGTCAAAGGAAAACGTATTAGTTAAGATCTGGCACTAGCGAGGCGATGTTGGCGAGTAAAATCGGCAGGATATCCTGGTCACGATGGTTGTAGCGGAACTCCAGCTCCTTCAAATAGAGCGGAAATTTTCGGGCCGTGACACCATGGAAGCGGATCAGCCGCTCCCTGGCGTAGGGCCAAAACCCGGTCTGCCGCGGGTCCACGGCCGGGGCCCGGCCGGCAACCTCGACCAGCCGGCGGTTGAGCAGCTCCGAGCCGCAGGCGACCAGGGCGTCGTAACGCAGGTAGCGGTCGGAATAGACAATGGCCCCCAGGCGCGACAGGGGCAGGGAGAAGTTGCGGTTGAAATGCAGCAGGTCTTGTGGAGCAAGGGTCGGCAGATAGTCGACAAACACCATGCCGCCGCGTTCCAGAATGCCGAAGACCGGGATGGCGGCCAGGGGTTCGTCGGGACCGTTGGGGCGCATGGTGCGGGCGGCCGAACCAAGTTCCGCGCCAAGCGGGCTTTTGAGAATCTCCAGGCCGTCAAGGCTGGCGGCCAGGATGGACAGGCGCACGACAGTGGCGGCCTTGTAGGCGGTGTTGTAGGCCAAGGTCAAGGCGGCGGCCATGGCGTGGGCGGTTTCATCGGCGGCAAAAAGGGTCAGCAGGCGCAGCCACTGGCGCGGTGTGAGGCCAGCCAGGCCGGCAAACCGGCCGGACAGGGCATGAAAGGTGTAGCGGCAACCGGCGCAGCGCACCCGTCCCTCGGCCAGGATATAGGCCTTGCCCAGGCCGCACCGGGGGCACACGGGATGCCCCTCGGGCCAGCAATGGCGCTCCAGGAATTTGCGGGCGCTCTCCTCCGTCCGGAGATGCCGCGTCAGATCAAGAGCCATGCCGGAAGATGGCCTAGCCGCCGATGGCCGACATGTCCCTGGCCTTGGACGTGCCTCCGGGGTTTAAGACCTCGTAGCCAAGCGGCTTGGTGCGAAGGGCCATGGCAATGATCTGGCGGACCTTGGGCAGGCCCAGGACGGGATTTCGCAGGATGGGACGCAGCCGGTACTCGCGCTCGGAAAAAAGGCAGGTGCGAAGCTTGCCGTCGGCCGTGATGCGCAGGCGATTGCAACTGTCGCAGAAATGCTCGCTTAACGGCGAAATGACGCCGAACCGACCGGCCCCGTCCACAATGCGGTGCATCTTCGCCGGACCGCCGGCGGCCCGGTCGTGGTCGTCGGGCACGAGTTCGGCCGTGCGGGCGGCCATGGAGAGCACATCCCGGGCCGAGATGTAGTTTTCCGGCCGCCACAGATTGCCGTCGCCAACCGGCATGAATTCAATGAAACGCACATCGATGGGCGCGGCCTTGGCCATGGCCACGAAATCCGGGATTTCCACGGTGTTGATGCCGCGAAGGGCCACGGCGTTTATTTTCACCCGCAGTCCGGCAGCCAGGCACTCATCCAAGGCCCGGCGCACGGCATCCAGCCGGTCGTGGCCGGTGATGCGCTCAAATTTTTCCCGGTCAAGGGTATCTAAGGAGATGTTGACGGCGCGCACGCCAAGGTCGGCCAGGGCGGCCGGATAACCGGCCAGCAGGGTGGCGTTGGTGGTGATGCGCAGGTCCACTTCGGGAAACCGGGTGCGGATCGAGGCGACAAAGGCCATGAAATCGCGCCGGGCAAAGGGTTCGCCGCCGGTGAGCCGGACCTTGGTGATGCCCATGTCCCGGGCCAGGGCCACGAGGTCGAGCAGTTCCTCGTAGCGCAGGATCTTGTCATGGGGAATGAAGGTGATGCTGCCCTTGGGGCGGCAGTACATGCAGGCGAGGTTGCAGCGATCGGTGACGGAAAGGCGCAGGTAGCTCACCTCGCGGCCCCGTCCGTCGCGCAGTACGGCGGCATTGCCGGTCATATCCCCTCCTCCATGCCTCGGGCCCGGATAAGGTCCGGCGGCGAATTGACGTTGAAAAAGGCCCGGACCGCAGCAGGGTCCTCCCGGCTATAGTCGACATGGCAGCGTAGGGCTTCGGGGAAAATGGCCGAGAGCCGGCGCTGGCCCATAAGCAGGCAGCGGCGCAGCACCTCGACCCCGGCCGGATCGTAGATCGCGACCAGGGATTCCACAAACCCGGTCTCGACAATGCGGTAGGTGGTCATAAGGGTCGTGGGTGGCCGCGCGCTCCAGGCGGCAATCAGCCGGACCAGGGTGGCCTCGTCCAAAAAGGGCAGATCGCACGACACGACCAGGCACGGCCGGCCCGTGGCGGCAAGGACGGACAACACCCCGCCGGCCGGCCCGAGTTCAGGAGTTTCGTCGGCCACCCAGGGGACGGCAAGCCCGAAAGGCAACGGGTCGCGCCCGGACACCAGCACCTCGCCGGTGACGGCGGCCAGGGTGTCGGCCACCCGGCGAAAGAGCGGCTGGCCGAAAAAAGTCAGCCAGGCTTTATCCCGGCCCATGCGACTGCTTTTGCCGCCGGCCAGGATAACGCCAAGAGGCGTCGGCCCGGCCTGGGTCATAACCCGACCCTGCCGCTTGGGTCGGTAAAAACCGTGAAGCGCTCCTCGGCGTCCCTGGCAAAGCCGATCAGGGTGATACCGGCCTCCTGGGCTGCGGTCAGGGCTGCCCCGGTCACGGCCGAGCGGCTCACCACCATGCGGATGCCGGCCCGCAGCGCCTTGTGCATCATGCTGGCGGTCACCCGGCAGGAAAGAAACAGGATCAATTCCGGCAGGCAAAGCCCCAGGCGCAGGCCGTATCCGGCCAGCCGGTCCAGGCAGTTGTGCCGGCCGATGTCCTCGGCCCGCACGACAAATTCGCCGGTCCCGGTATCGTAAAGCGCTGCCCGGTGAAAGCAGCCGGTATCGTCCCAAAGCCCGGCCTCGGCGATAAACCGGCGCATCAGGCCAAGCAGTTCGGCAGCCGGCAGCCCTCGGGGCAGGGCCGTATCCGGGGCCGGGCGCGTGTCGGGCCGGACGTCCAGATCAAAAAACAGACCCTCGGCCGCGGTCACGACCGGAATCTGCCCCGCCGGCAGCATATCCAGGGCGGCATGGCCAAGGACCAGCACTTCCGGGTCAAGCGGCGCGGCATAGAGCGTTTTTTTCCCCACGCCGGCCACCGTCAGGGTGACCCTTATTTCCGTGGCCACATCGTCGGTGATGTCGGAAAACCTGCCGTTGCGGTAGCGGCGGCAGGCCACGGGTCGGGTCAGGGGCGCATCAAGCATTAAAACCCCCAGGCCGACAGCACCGGCCGGTTATACCCCTGTCCCCGGGCCGCCATGTCCAGGGTCAGGGATTCCAGGTCGTCCAGGACCGGGATGCTGGCCCGGTCGAACTCCCGGAAATCCGTGGTTTTGATATAGCATTTGCAGGTCAGGCAGACATGCACGAAATACCCCGGCTCTTCGGCTGCGGAAAAGACCTCGAGCTTCTTGGTGTCTTCCTCGCCGCAATACGGGCACATGAGGCGTCTGGCCCGGTATTCGAGTTGGCAAAAGGAGCAGGTCAGATGCCTGGCCCCTTCCTTGCCCACAAGCCGGGCCATGAGCGGCGGGCTGGCGCAGGCCGGGCATTGGCCGAACTCCCAGGAGCGGTCGGCGGGAAAATGGGCCTGGACCGCCTCGCCCACGGCCGCCAGCCGGGGGGCCAGGGCTGCCTGGACGAGAAAATTGAGCAGCCGGGGCGCACCCGGCGTCCGTTCGCCAAAGGCCGCAAAAAAGCTGTCGTCGCCGACCAGATGCTGGCGCACGGCCTTGGCCAGATCGAGGTCGCCGGTCTGCCGGGCTGCGGCAATGACGTCCATGGCCTCGGCCAGATGGGTTTCATTGTTCCGGACAAATCCGGACAACTCGTCAAAAAGAGCCTCCATCCGGGCCATGTCCACGGGAAAGGCGTCGCGGGCCAGCATAGGCGCGCCGCGCAGCACCCGTTCGATGTCTTCAAGCATCCCGGGATCGATCGTCACAGACTCTGTCACCCTGGCCGCAAGCTGCGCCCTGGCCGTGGCAGCCACCAAAGCCAGCATGGAAGCCGGCAGGACGGTTTTCTTTGACAGGGCGTCGAGCTTTTTGTTCAATAATTTAGTATACTTGTCGGCATCGAAGGGCATGATGACTCCTTAAAAGCGGTCCTGGCTGGCGGATGCGCCGGGGCCTTGGTGGCATTATGGTGACGCAAACCGGGAATGGCAAGGGAACAGATGCGCCCTCCTGCCGGCGATGGGCTCTCCCGGCACTGCCTCCGGCAAGAATCGGCAGCCAAACCGGAACGGCGGTGCGGGTGTTGGTGCGCAATTGGTCTGTACAGGCCGGCGCTGTCAAGGGTGTCGCCCAATTTTCCGGTCGCACACTCCCGGCGCCCCGGGGGCCATCCCCCTGCCGATGCCGTGGCACATCCTGTTCCTGTGCCCTGACGCCCGGCCCCTTTGCCGGGCATCAGGGCCAAAATCATCTGGCCGACGGCATCCGTTCCAGGCCATAACCCGGCGGCAGGGTTGACGCCGACGGCTCTTGGCCGCAGTCTTGGACCCGGCGGATGTGGGAAGCGGCCCTGCCCAAAGCCCCAGGCCGGCGCACAGTACGACTTTGACGCTCTAACCCGGTGAGGCTATCCCATGGGCTGGTTGACGGCATTATTTACGTCTTCCTCGGCAGTTTCGGCTGTTGCGGTGCTGGGGCTTGTGGCTGCAACCGGACTGGCCTTGGGCCGCATTCCGGTGGCCGGGGTGCGGCTGGGCGTCGGAGGCGTGCTCTTTAGCGGACTGGCCGCCGGCCATTTCGGACTTCGGCTCGACCATCATGTCCTGGAATTCGTCCGGGAATTCGGGCTGATCCTTTTTGTCTACGCCATCGGGATGCAGGTCGGGCCGGGGTTTGTGGATTCGCTGCGCCGCCGGGGACTGCGGCTCAATGCCATGGCCGCGTTCATTGTCCTGCTCGGCGCCGGGCTGGCCGCCGTCTTTCATCTGACCGGCCTGCTCCCCCTGCCTGTGGCCGTTGGCCTTTACAGCGGGGCCGTCACCAATACCCCCTCCCTGGCCGCCGCCTCCCAGGCCTTTGCCGAAGTGGCTCCGGGTCTGGCCGAGGCCCATGTCGGACAGGCCGGGCTGGGCTATGCCGTGGCCTATCCCTTCGGCATCTTCGGCATCATTTTGACCATGCTGACCCTGCGGCGCATCTTTCGCATCGACCCGGCCGAGGAAACCCGGCAGTTCGAGGCGCTTTTAACCAGGCAAACCCCGGCCCTCACCGCCGCCACCATCGAGGTCGCCGTGCCGGACGCCATCGGGCGGCCCCTGGCCGGGTTGCCGCAACTGGCCGCCGATGGCGTGATCGTTTCCCGGATCATGGACGGCGGCACGGTCCGGGTCGCCGGGCCGGACACGGTCCTGGCTGCTGGCATGTTGCTCCACGCCGTTGGCCGGGCCGAGGCTGTCGAATCCCTGTGCCGGGCCATCGGCCGGCGCAGCCAGGCCAATCTGCCCGCCCTGCCCGGTCCCCTCGAGGTCCGCCGGCTGATCGTCACCCGCCCGGCCGCTGTCGGCCGCTCCGTGCCGGAACTGGGGCTTGGCCAGGGGCATGAGGTGGCCGTCACCCGCATCATCCGCTCGGGCACGGAGTTTTCCCCGGGTCCGGACGTGGCGCTCCACTGGGGTGACATGCTGCGCTGCGTGGGCACGGCCGAGGCCCTGGCCGGAATCGAAGGGCTCGTCGGCAACAGCGCCCGGGATCTGGCCAAACCCCACATCATGCCTATCTTTATCGGCATCCTGCTCGGCACGGTGCTTGGCAGCATCCCGGTGCCCGTGCCGGGACTGCCGACCAGCGTGCGCCTGGGTGTGGCCGGCGGTCCGCTCCTCGTCTCCATCCTGCTGTCGCGGCTGCACCATTTCGGGGGGCTTGTGTGGTATATGCCCCAAAGCGCCAATCTGCTGTTGCGGGAAATCGGCATCAGCCTGTTTCTGTCCTGCGTGGGACTGGCCGCCGGCAGCCGGTTCCTGTCCAGCCTGGCCTCGGGCCAGGGGCTGGTCTGGTTTGCAGCCGGAGCGGTCATCACCTTCGTGCCGCTGCTGACCGCCGGCATCATCGGGAGGATCTTTCTGGGCTGTAACTACGCCTCGACCTGCGGCCTCCTGGCCGGGTCCATGACCGATCCCCCGGCCCTGGCCTTTGCCTCCCAGATGCTTGGCGGCGACGCCCCGGCCTCGGTCTATGCCACGGTCTATCCCCTGGCCATGATCCTGCGCATTGTCACCGGCCAGTTGCTCGTGCTTACGCTTTTTTCCGGCTAACGAGGGTTTTCCATGCCAAAGGCCTTTTCCCGCGCCCTTCTGGCCGGCTGCCTGCTGCTGGCCGTCTCGGCCTGCGACCGGGTGCCCTTTACCGAGCGCAAACAGTTCGTGGTCATCTCCGAGTCCAGGGAACAGGCCATGGGCGATCAGGCCGCCCGGCAGATCCGGCGCACCGAACAATTGCTCGACGACCCGGCCGCCCAGGCCCTGGTGGCCCGGGTGGGACGCCGCATTGCCGACGCCTCGGGCCGCACGGATCTTCGGTGGGAGTTCCACGTTCTCGACGACGACCGGGTGACCAATGCCTTCTGCCTGCCCGGAGGCAAAATTTTCGTCTACAGCGGCCTGTTGCGCCGGGTGGACAGCGAGGACGAGCTGGCCACGGTCATGGCCCACGAGGTAGCCCACGCCCTGGCCCGCCATGGAGCCGAACGGGCCACCCTGGAGATGGGCGCGCGCCTGGGCGGAGCCCTCCTGCAACTGGCCCTGGGTGACGAGGACCCGCGTCTGGCCGACATTGCCAGCCGGGTCTGGGGCTACGGCTCCAACCTTGGCATCATGCTGCCGTACAGCCGCAAGCACGAATACGAAGCCGACGCCATCGGTCTGGCCCTCATGGACAAGGCCGGCTACGACCTCAATGCGGCGGTTGGCTTCTGGGACATGATGCGCCAAAGCGGCAACTCCAAGCCGCTGTTTAATTTCCTGTCCACCCACCCCACGGATGAAAAGCGCATCGCCCGGATCAAACAGGGCATTGCCTCCATCCGCCAGGGCAAGGGTGCGGGAACATCATAAGGCGGGCCGAAGGGATGCCAACCGACGACGACATCATTTCGCGCTACGAGGGCATTGCCGACTGGTTTGCGGCCCACCGGTTCGCCGGCGATCCGCCCATGGAGTCGGCCTATCTGGCGGCCGTAGCCAAGGCGCTGCCAGCCGGGGCCGCGGTCCTTGATCTGGGCTGCGGCACCGGCGAACCGCTGGCCGGCTATTTTATTCGGGCCGGACATCCGGTCGTCGGCATCGACGGCGCACCGGCCATGATCGCCCGATGCCAGGAGCGTTTCCCGGACATGACCTGGATGGTCGGCGATATGCGCCGCCTGTCCCTTGGCCGGCCCTTTGGCGCGGTCCTGGCCTGGGACAGTTTCTTCCACCTGGCCTACGACGACCAGCGGGCCATGTTTGCGGTCTTTGCCGCCCACACCAGCCCCGACGGCCTGCTCCTTTTCACCAGCGGCCCGGACCACGGCAAAGCGACCGGGACCATGGACGGCCTGGCCTTTGCCCACTACAGCCTGTCTGCCGCCGAATACCGGGAACAGCTCGCCGGCCACGGCTTTGCCGTGCTGCGCCATGTGGTTGAGGACCCGGACTGCGGCGGGCATACGGTCTGGCTGGCCAGGAAGGAAGCTCCCGGAACTGCGCCACGCACCGACGTTTCGGCCTGACCGCCGGGAGTAGAAAGAACCCGGCCAGGGTCAGCAGGACGATTCGGACAAGGCGTCGACAATGGCGCCCGGATCGAGCAGGCGGATACGCTGGCGCGACACGGCAATAAGGCCGCGCTGCTCAAAGGCGTTCAGGGTTTCGCTGACGGTCTGCTGGCAGGAACCGGTCATGGCGGCGATCTGGCCCTGGGTCAGGCGCACCGGGACATCCACCGGCCCGCCCCTGGCCTGGGCGATCTCGTCATGGGACAGGCAAAGCAGCAGCTTGAGCAGCCGGGTGGGCACGCCGCAGGTCATGAGATTTTCAAGCTGTTCGCTTAAGTAGCGGATGCGGCTGCCAAGGACGCCGATGACCCGAAGGGCGAGCAGGGGCTTATCCAGCATGATGTCCAGGAAACGGTCGCGGCCAATTTCCAGCAACACGCAGTCGGTGAGCGCCTGGGCCGAGCACTTGCGCCGCTCGCCCCCGACCACCTCGGCCAGGCCGAACATTTCCCCGGGCGAGCGAATGAAAAATGTGGGCTCCTTGCCGTGCAGGGAGACCCGGAATATTTTGACAGAGCCGCTATCGAGGTAAAAGGAACAGTCGCAGCGATCGTTTTCAAAAAAGACGATCTCGTTTTTCTTCACCCGCCGCCTGACGGCCAGCTGCTTGAAAGCCGCAAACTCCTGCTCCAGTCCGTCGAAAAAACCGCCCTTGAGAAGATGCCAGTCTGTCTGGCTTGGATGCTGTACCATCGGGCAGAGATAGGCGCTTTGGCCGCCGGGTCAAGGCCGGCGGCGCGGACAGAAATGCCCGCGCCGCGCGACCGGCCTGACCGGATCAGTCCGTCGTCTCCAGGCGATTCCTGTACTTGTAGGTCACAGTCTCGCCGTTTATATCCGTGCATTTCCAGGTGATGCTGTTTTTGCCCATGATCGGCAGAAGCCGCGCCTTGTGGTAGCCGAGCTGATAGGGCATGCGCGTTTCGATGGCGTTTCGCGGGCACATCTTGACGCAGGACATGCAATCCCAGCAATCGCGGGTGGCGTGGCAGTGCGATTTTCCGTCAGCCCCGACATAGAGGAGATCGCCCGGGCAGGCCTCTTCGCAAAACGATTCCTCGCGTCCCTGGCAGCCGTTGCATTTTTTGTGGTCGATAATCGGCGGCATGTCGTCCTCCTTTACGGCTTGTACCGGTCGCCCGACACGATCTGTTCGTAGGGTCGGGTGAATGTTTCAATTGCCCCGGTGGCCATGTCCCGGCGGCTTTCCACATGGCAGTCGTAGGCCGGGTCGATCTCGGGATAATCCGACCGCGTCTGCCAGCCCTGCCACCGGGTTTCCTTGCGAAACTTCAAGTGGTGGCACAGCACTTCAGCCACATCGATCCGGTCGATGACCTCATGCACGCTCATGAGATCGTGCAGGTTTTCGGCCTTCAAATAGACTGTCTGACTGCGCAGCATGGCCAGGTGCTTCAGCGCATAGTCCAGGCGTTCTTCGTTGGTGCGGTAAAACTGGCTGGTGCCGCCGGCGTATTCGTCCATGAGCCGCTGCAGGCGCTCTTCCATCTCAATGGCGGTCAGGCCGTCAAAGTCCGCCCCGCGCAAGAGCGGCCCGTAGACACGCTCCTTTTCCGCCTCGATCTGTCCCGCATCGGGTTCGGCCAACGTCAGCCCCTGCATGTAGGCGATGGCGCCGCGCAGGGCCAATTTGCCCTCGGCGGCGCAGCCGCCCACGAACTTGTTGGGATTGCCCCCGGCCGTCTCGCCGGCGGCAAAAAGCCCGGGGACGGTGGTCATGCGGTCAAGCCCGACCCAGAAACCGGACTGGGTGTGGCCGCCGACGATGTAGGGGTCCGAACCGTAGATCTCAATCGGTTCCTTGACCGGGTCCTGGCCCCGGCTGGCCAGAAACAGCACGAAGCTCGGACGTTCATTCAGGTAATCCGTCATCATCTGCCGGGCCAGTTCCGGTTCCATGCCCCGGGTGTCGCAATAGGTGGGACCGCGGCCAGCCAGCCATTCCTCCATGGGCGCATTGGCCCGGATGTAGCGCGGGGCCTTGTCGCCGCCGAGGTGGGCGTAGCGGGTCTGCATGATGCGTTCGCCCTTGGCGTTTATGATCGGGGCCTTGTAGCCGACAGAGATGGTGTCCACCGGACCGCAGAAGTCCTTGGTCCGGGTGGCGACCCAGCGTTGCTCCATGGAGGTCATTTCCGCGCCCTGGCGGATGCCCACGGCATAGCCGGTGCCCACGCAGTAGGGACACATCCAGATCTGGTGGTGGCTGTCGGTGGCGTCGGCGGTGTAGCTTTTATAGAGGCCGGCCGCGCCGCCGGTGGCGTTGATGGTGGCCTTGGCCCGGAAGACATAGAACTTCCCGTCGCGCACGCCAAAGCCCAACGCGCCAATGCAGCGCTCCCCGTCCATGAGCAACTGGGTGCAGGCCACCCGGTTGTAGACCACGGCCCCGGCTTCGATGGCTTTTTCGGCCATGATCGGTTTGAGCTGCTCGCCGTGGATGGAGATGTCCCAGGCCCCGCGGTAGCGGATCTTGCCTTCGGCGTCGCGCAGGATGGGCAGGCCCCAGCGCTCCAGATCGTCCACGGACTCGTTGAGTTCCCGGGCGTTGGACAGGGCCAGATCCTCGCGGATGGGGCCGCCGCCGACCTGCGAGCGGCACCAGCGGACCAGATCCTCCGGGGTTTTGCCTTCCGGGATGTAGGTGTTGATGGCGTCCATGCCGGCCGAGCAGGCTCCGGAGCGCAGGATTTGGGCCTTTTCCATGATGACCACTTTGAGGGTCGGGTCGAGCTTGGCCGCTTCCACCGCAGAGAAACAGCCGGCATTGCCGCCGCCGATAATGAGGACGTCGCAGTCCACATACACGGTTTCGACAGCGTCCAGGGTCAGGGGGTTGGTTGCCATATGGGGCACGGGGATTCCTCCTTCGCGTTTGATCGCAAGACTTGGTTGCAGGACAGTATCAATAGGGCCAGGGTGCGGCCGGATTCCAGACCGGCATCCCCAGCAGGGCATACCAGGGGGCCATGACGCAGATGCCAAAGGCAATGGCCAACAGGATGCACACCCAGCCCGAACGGGCGTAGTCGGCCGTGCTGAAGGTGCCGGTGCCGTAGGCGATGACCGCGGCGGTGATCTGGGTGGGAAGCAGATAGGCAAAGGTGTCTACGTTGCAAATAAGCAGCGTAAAAGCCACGGGATGCAGGCCCAGCTTGGGACCCATGGCGAACACAATGGGGGCCAGCATGGCCACGGCCGCCACGTTGGAGAGCATCCCCACGCGCAGCACCTGGGTGCCAAGCATCATGACCAGCAAGGTCTGCCACCAGCCCATGCCCTGGACCAGCACATGGATATGCTCGGCCATCCAGCCGGCCAGGCCGGACTTGGACATGGCGTCGGTCATGGTGATGGCTCCGCCAAGGAGCAGGAAGGTGCCCCAGATGGTGCGGTCCTGCACGGCCTTCCACTTGAAGGGGAAAAGCCCGGGAATAAAAAGGATCATGATGCCGACCAGCCCGACCACGCCAAGCTGGTACTGGTGCAGGCTCAGGGGACTGCCCTTGCCGGTCATGAAAAGGATGCCCACCAGACCAAAGACAGCCAGCATGGCTTTTTCCGGCCGGGTCATGGGGCCAAGGGCGGCGTGTTGTTTGTGGATCTGCTCGTGGCCGCCGGCAATAACCACGCCGGCGGTCTTGAAGTGGAAACGCACCCACCACTGGGTCAGGGCGAACATGAGCAGGTAGGGGATGTGCAGAATCATCCAGCTGAAGTAGCCGAGGTTTTTAAAGCCGCTCTTCTCGAAAAGGCCGGTCATGATGAGGTTTGGCATGTGTCCGGTGAGGATGAAAATGCCTGAAATCATGCTGGCGTAGACCATGGACTGGATGACGATGGCCTTTTTGGCCTCGCGCTCCCGGGGCGTGTCGCCCAGGAGCTTGGTGATGCCCTGGACCACCGGCATGACCGTGGCCGCCCGGGCGTTGGCCGCCGGGATGAGAAAGGCCAGCACCACGTTGACCCAGAACATGCCCCAGATGATGCGACCCACGCTCGATGCCTTGAGCTTGTCGAGAATGGCCAGGGCGATGCGCTTGTCCATGCCCAGGAGCTGGATCAGCGCGCCGGCGAAAAAGGCGAACAGGCACAGCCAGACCTCGTGGGTGGTGAAACCGGAGAACACCTGTCCCATGGGCGGATTGCCGTTGTTCCAGGGCAGGGCCCGGGTGAGGATAAGGAGCGTTGGAATGGAAATGCCGGTGATGCCGACCGGCATGGCCTCGGTCACCCACATGATGCAGGCCCAGGCCAGGATGGCCAGCACGGACAGGCCCTCGGTTTTGAGGCCTTCAGGCAATGGCAAAAGGAATTGTATGCCGAAAAAAGCCACCCAGGCCGCGGCATACCCGGTCCAGGCGATGCGGGGGTTTTGCCCGCACAGGGTGAGGTTTTCGGAGACATAGGTTCCAAACCCTCCCCGGCATTCGTTGACGGTCTCATGCGCCCCATTGGCCATACTCCCACCTCCTTGGATCGCCGCGATGCGGCAAAGTGATGGTGTCCTAGCCTTATGGGCCAAAGCGCACTATCGCGGTGACGATAAAGAAGCGCAGCCGAGGGATGGTTTGTGAAAAATGTGTCCCAGGATGATCGGGGAGTGCAACCTCGCAGGGCAGGCCTCAGGGCGTTCCTACGCCCTGAGGCCTGCCCTCCCCTTGCCGCTGCTGCCTAGACCGGGCAACAGGGTGACAAGCCCGGCCCTCCCTGCTACCTGCCTGCCTTTGCAGGGCGCTATCCGCTGCTCTGACCACTCGCCTTGCCCAAGGAAATCCCATGCACATCTATGCCGATGCCGACGCCTTGCCCGGCCCCATCAAGGAAATCCTCTGCCGCGCCGCCGTCCGCCTGGGTCTGCGCTTGACGCTCGTGGCCAATAAAACCCTGCAGATCCCGCCCTCGCCGCTTATCGCCACCATCCGGGTGGGCCAGGGGTTCGACGTTGTGGATGCGGCCATCGTGAAGCTGGTTTCGCCCGGTGATCTGGTCATTACAGCCGACATTCCGCTGGCCGCCCTGGTCATCGAAAAGGATGCCCACGCACTCAATCCCAGGGGCGAACTCTATACCAAGGACAATATCCAGGGCCGTCTGGCCATGCGAAACCTGCTCTACGAACTGCGAAGCGGCGGCGTGACGACCGGCGGACCCCCGCCGTTTCACAACCGGGACAAAGAGGCCTTTGCCAACCAGCTCGACATCTTCCTGACCAGACACGCCAACCAGTAAGCCGCCGCGTCGTCTGCTTCGACGCCCCACCGGCAACAGGACCCTTCCCGTGAATACAAGACTCCGCGGCTCCCTCGCCGCCCTGGCCGCCACCATGCTCTGGGCCGGCAATTTCGTCGTGGCCCGCGGGATTGCACATGATATCCCGCCCATTCAGTTAAACTTCTGGCGCTGGGCGCTGGCCTTCCTGTGCATCCTGCCCCTGGCCCTGCCGAAGCTGCGGACAGATTGGCCGGTCATTCGCCGACATTGGCGCTATCTGACGGCCATGGCCTTTGTCGGCGTCGCAGCGCTCAACACTTGTGTCTACAAAGCCGGCCAGACCACGGAAAGCCTCAACATGGCGCTGTTGGTGCCGACCGCTCCGGTCGTCATCATTATCCTGTCACGCATCGTGTACGGCGAACCCATCACCCCGCGACGCCTTGTGGGCGTGTTTGTCGTTCTCCTTGGCGTCGTGGAACTCGTTTCCCGCGGGGACTGGCAACACATTGCCTCCCTCAAGTTCATGGCCGGGGATTTGTGGGCCTTGGCCGGAGCAATCTGCTTTGGCGTCTATTCGCTCTTTATCCGAAAGCGCCCGGCCGCCATTTCCATTGAAGGATTCAACGCGGCCATGTTCGGTCTTGGCCTTGTGCTGTTGCTGCCCGCAATGCTTTTTGAAGTCGCCATCCTGCCAAGGCCGGTCTGGAACAGCCACGTTGTGCTCGGCGTCCTCTATGCAGGCATTGGCTGCTCCTTTGCCGCCTACCTGCTCTGGACCAAGGCCATCGCCTCCATCGGCCCGGTTTTGGCCGGAATCGTCTATTATTCCCTGCCGCTTTTTACGGCTATCGAGTCCTTGTTGCTCCTTGGCGAGCGCATATCCCTGTCCCACCTTGTCGGCGGCAGCCTCATCGTGTTCGGGATCATGCTGGCCACCCTGGACCTGCGTTTCCTCTCCGTGCGTCCGCAGGGACAACGCTGACCCCTGAAGCCGCCATGACAAAAAAAGACGGCCCCGGGAAAGGGGCCGTCTGCAACAACGTGTTGGCTACCACCTGCGTGGTGGCGGGGGATAATACCCCGGGGGCGGGTAATACCCTGGCGGGGGCGGATAATAATATCCCGGAGGCGGTGGATAATAGACTGGCGGCGGCGCAACATACACCGGCGCGGGTGCGTAATAGGGCGCGGCCAGCAAGCCCCCTACCACACCGCCCAGGACGCCGGCTCCGAACGCGACGCCTGCCCCCGGCCCAGGTCCCGGCCCAGGGCCCGGGCCGGGGCGCGGTTGGGCACAGACGACACTTGCCGAAAGCAGCAGCCCACACAGGCCCAGCGCGACTGTCTTCATTTGCATAATACGCATCCTCGTGCCATGTTTGCGCACTTCGGTTGTTTTCCTGACACGCGGATACATATAATCACTCCGTTCAAAATAGCCAGCAGGCATGCCAACGGGGGGAAAAGAGACTCCTCCCAACACAGGGGGCGTCTGGCTCAGGCAGATCGGGAGGACCGGGCCATAGTGAGTTCGGGTACACGGGACAGACAAGGGATAAGGCCCGGACAAAGAAGGCGCACGCCGAACTTCGATGCCGACGAGCGCCTTGGAAATCTCTAAAATCAGTCTGGTGCGAGAGGGGGGGCTCGAACCCCCATAGCCTAAGCCGCCAGATCCTAAGTCTGGTGCGTCTCCCAGTTCCGCCACTCTCGCACGTGTCCCAATCGACGGGCATTTGTGCTTACGCGAATTGCCCGACTTAGACAATATCCCAAAAACCAAACCACGCTTGCAAAGCCGGCCAAGGATCAGGCTTGGCCCAGAAGCCTCGCGTACGGAGCCAGATGATTGACCGGTCCGTCGCCGCCACCCAGATCCCAGGCCGTTTCCAGCGCCAATTGCAGGTAGTCCCGGGCCGCCTCCACCGCTTCCGGCAAGGTCTTGCCCAGGGCCAGATGGGCGGTAATGGCGGCGGACAGCGTACAGCCCGTCCCATGGGTGTTGCGTGTGGCTACATGGGGCCGGACAAATTCCCACTCCCGGCCATCAGCCAAAACCAGGCGGTCAGCCACAAACCCGATCGCAGCAGCCTCGCCAACTGCAAAATGCCCGCCCTTGAGCAGCACTGCCCGCGCCCCCAGAGCCAGCAAGCGGCGGATGACGGCAGCAGCATCTTCGCGACTGGCAATAGGCATCCCGGCCAGCAACTCGGCTTCGTGGCGATTGGGGGTGACCAGATCGGCCAGGGGAAACATCCGGGCTTTAAGCGCCTCCACGGCCTCAGCCAGCAACAGGCGCGCCCCGGACTGGGCCACGCACACCGGATCGACCACCAGCGGAAAATTCTTGTCCGCCAGTCCATCGGCCACGGCGGTTATGATGGCTTCGGAAAAGAGCATCCCGGTCTTGGCCGCCTGGATGGGGAAATCGGCGTGCACAGCGCGCAACTGCTCGGCCACAAAGCCCGGGGTCGGGGCTTCGATGGCGGTCACGGCCCGCGTATTCTGGGCAGTCAGGGCGGTAATGACGGAAAGCCCGTAACACCCCTGCATCATGAAGGTCTTAAGATCAGCCTGGATGCCGGCCCCGCCGCCGGAATCGGATCCGGCAATGGTGAGGGCGCAGGGATGTGCCATGATTGCTTTCCTCAATGCCACCGAGGCCGTCGAACGTTACGAATCCAGCGCTTCGTCACTCTCGCGGATCTTACTGAGCTTGAGGCCGCTTTTGGCCAGAATCATAAGACCAGCCACTGTCACCGGAATAAACTGCACCATATGCAGCACCAACCCGGCAGCCAGGGCCTGGGCCCGGTCCACCCCGAAAAGGCCCAGTGAAAACACCACCGCCGCCTCAAAAACGCCAAGCGCCCCGGGTGAGGACGGCATGGCCATGCCAAACGAGGAAATGACGAACACGGCTGCAGCATGGCCAAAAGTCAGCGGCAGATCCGCCACCCACATAAGCACCAGGAATGTCGAGCCGGCATAGAGCAGCCAGCACACCACGGTGTAGAGGCCCAACAGCGTCATGAACCCCGGGGTGACGCCGTGGAGAACCTGCAATTTGAGTTCGGCCATGAATTCGGCCAGCCGGTTGGACGGCATTTTTTCAATGATGCGGCCAACAAAGTCCGGATAGCGGCGCACCACCCACAGGCCGACCCAGATGGCGCCGACAGCTGCCGCCAGCGGCACGAAAGCCATCTTGAGATTGAAATGGAAGGCCACCACCAGTCCCATGGCCAAGATGGCGTTGAGATCGAAAAACCGCTCCCAAAAGACCATGGTGATGCTGCGGGAGAGCGAAAACCGGCATTCCCGGCGCAGATAGAAGGCCTTGGCCAGTTCGCCAAGCTTGGCCGGAACGATGTTGTTGACGGCCATGGACATCAGAAAAGCCTTGAAGCAGGTCCAGTTGCCGGCGGTAAATCCCGAAAGGAAATTAAGCCGCATGGCCATGACCCCGTAGCCGAGAAAGGAGAAGACCGTGGTCCAGAACAGGGCCATGGCGTCATAGCGCAGGATGGTGTCCCACAGGTCGGAAAAATCGAGTCCCCAGAAGGCGTAGACCAGACAGGACGCCACCAGGACCAGACGAATAAGCAGGCTGGCGGCTTTTTTTACAAGCATCGCGGGCCGTTCCTCCGTGTTGCCGGGTTTGGGCCCGGATGTTGCCGATCAGACATTGAAAAGCTCCCGCAGGCGGTAGTTGAGATGGGTGTAGCGCCGTTCGCCGCCGGCATTTTTAAGCCCCAACATGAGCGCCCGCCGGCTGCCCACCAGCACGGCCAGACGTCTGGCCCGGGTCAGGGCGGTGTAGATGAGGTTTCGGCGCAACATGACGTAATGCTGTGTCAAAATGGGGACCACCACGGCTGGGTATTCACTGCCCTGGGACTTGTGGATGCTCACGGCATAGGCCGGGGCCAGTTCGTCAAGTTCGGAGCGGTCGTAGGGGACGCTTCGGCCGTCAAAAGACACGAGCACCTCCCCTTCCTCCGGGTCAGCCTCGACAATGTGGCCAAGGTCGCCGTTAAACACATCCTTTTCGTAATTGTTCTTGGTCTGCAGCACCCGGTCATGGAGGCGAAAACGGAGATTGCCGCGCACGACTTCCGGTCCCGTGGGATTAAGCCGCGCCCGCAGGGCCTCGTTTAGGGACTGCGTGCCGGCTTCGCCCTTGTGCATGGGCGAGAGCACCTGGACGTCGCGCATGGGGTCGAGTCCGTAGACCTCGGGAATGCGCTCGCCGACCAGGGCGGCGATCAGGTCGCGCACCGCCGCCGGATCGTCCTGCTCCACCCAGAAAAAATCGGCTTCAGGCGGCTTTTTCTCGGCCGCCTGGGGGAACTGGCCATTGTTGACCCGGTGGGCATTGACCACGATCATGCTTTCCCGGGCCTGGCGGAAAATATGCGTCAGCCGGGCGCTGCCGACGCTGGCGCTGCCCAGGATGTCCTCCAGGACGTTGCCCGGGCCAACCGAAGGCAGCTGGTCGGCATCGCCGACCAGGATGAGGCGCGAAGTAAAAGGCAAGGCCCGCAGCATGTGGCCGCAAAGCCTGGCGTCGAGCATACTGACCTCATCCACCAGCAGCGCGTCGGTTTTGAGCTTGTTATCCTCGCACAGGCCAAAGGAGCCGTCAGGCGCGGACTGCAGCAGCCGATGCAGCGTGGCGGCCGGTTGCCCGGTGGCTTCGGAGAGCCGTTTGGCCGCCCGGCCTGTTGGCGCGGCAAGTTTGACTTTTAACGACAACTTGTCAAGGGCGGCCACCACCATACGGGTGATGGTGGTTTTGCCGGTGCCGGGTCCGCCGGTAATGACAAAGACCTTGTTGGCGCAGGCATCGACCACGGCCTGGCGCTGCTCCGGGGAAAGCTGGATGCGGGCTTCGGATTCAAGGGCGGGCAGAAGCTTTTCCACCTTGCCCCGCAACTCAGCCCCGGGATGGTTGGCCAGTTCCTGGATGCGCCGGGCGATCTCCACTTCCAGGGCGTAGAAATGGCGCAGATAGACGGCCGATTCAATGCCCTGGGCCGGCAGGTCCTCGACCTTGACCCGTTTGAGGCTCTCCAGGCTGCCAAGCCCCTCTTCCAGGCGTTCGGGAGCCACGTCGCCAACCATGGCCGCTGTTTTTTCAAACAACACGTCCTTGGGCGCAAACAGATGGCCCTGCTCGCCCATGGTGAAGAGCACATAGGCCAGGGCGGCCTGGATGCGCTCGGGGCTGTCCGGGGCAAAGCCCAGGCGAAGGGCCATGGCGTCGGCGGTTTTAAAGGCGATGCCCCGGATCTCGTAGGCCAGTTCATAGGGGTTGGCCCGGATACGGGACTCGGCGGCGTTGCCGTAGAGGCGCTGGATCTTGGCGGCGTGGGTGGTGGCTATTTCGTGGGTCTGCAAAAAAAGCATCAGCGACCGGATTTCGTTCTGGGCGTCCCAGGAGGCCTTGATCTCCTTGAGCTTCTTTTTCCCGACCCCTTCCACTGTCAGCAGCTTTTCCGGTTCGCTGTCGAGGATGTCGAGCACCTTTTCGCCAAAGGCGTCCACCAGACGGGTGGCCAGGACGCCGCCCACGCCCTTGATCTGGCCCGAGGCCAGATAGCGGCGGATGCCGTTGACCGTGGCTGGCATCACCCGCTCGGCCGTTTCGACCTGAAACTGGCGGCCGTATTTGGGATGGGTGGCCCAGGAGCCGGTGACCCGCAATACCTCGCCCGGGGTGACCCGCTGCACCGGCCCGACCACGGAAAAAGCGCCCGGTTCGTCCTTGGAGCTGACGCGGGCGATGAGGTAGCCGTTCTCCTCGTTAAAGAAGGTGACGGTCTGCACCTCGACCGTGAGTTCTATTGCCATGCCGTGCCGCTTTGTTCCGTTGGCTTAGAGGTCCTGGCGGTAGCGCAGGGATTGGGACAGGGTTTCCTTGTCCACGTATTTGACTTCAGCCCCCAGAGGAATTCCCTGGGCCAGTCGGGTGAGCCGGATGGCGGGATACTCGCGGCCCAGAAGATTTTTGATGTGCGAGGCCGTGGATTCGGCGGCCAGCGTCGCCCCCAGGGCCAGGATGCACTCGGTGATCTCGCCCTCGGCCAGCCGGGCGCGCAGGACATCCAGGCGCAAATGGCCGGCGGATACCCCTTCCAGGGGATCGAGCAGGCCGCCAAGGACCAGATACCGGCCGGCAAAAAGCCCGGTTTCCTCGATCTGCATGATGGAGTCCCACTGGGCCACCAGACACAGCTGGTCATGGTTGCGGCTGGGATCGGCGCACACCGGGCACACCGGCGTCTCGGACAGGCCGGCGCAGTGGCGGCACAGGCACAGCCGCTCCCGCAGGCGCAAAATGCCGTCGCCCAGGGAATCGGCCCGGGCACGCGGCCATTCGAGCAGCGTCATGGCCACCTTGAGGGCGGATTTCGGGCCAAGGCCCGGGAGCCGGGAGAGTTGCTCCACCAGTTCCACCAGGGGGACGGGCAGGGTCGTTTGCGATGCCATGGGCGGGTGTCCGTTTGCGTAAGAAAGCTGTGCGGCCGGGCCGGCCGGCAGGAATTCCTGCCGGCCGACGCCGACGATTCGGGCAGGAAGGCTAGAACAGGCCGGGAACCTTGATGCCGCCGGTGATCTGGCCCATCTCGGCCTCCATCATGGCCTTGGCCTTCTTGATGCCGTCATTGACGGCGGCCAGGATCAGATCCTGCAGCATCTCCACATCATTGGGGTCCACGGCCGTCTTGTCGATGGTCAGCGCCTTCAGTTCATTGGCCCCGGTCACCACCGCCGTGACCATGCCGCCGCCGGCCGAGCCTTCGACAGTGCGTTCCTGCAGGTCTTCCTGAAGCTTGGCCATCTTTTTCTGCATAACCTGGGCTTGACGCACCAGTTCACTCATCCCTTTCATGCTGCTTCTCCTCTATCGGGGCTTGCGTTCAATGATTTCCGCGTCAAATGTCGTCACGGCCTGGCGCACTTCCGGCCGGCCGTCGATGTAGTCCTTGAGATCCTGGGGCGACATGCGGTCGGATTCCTGGCCGCCCTCCTCCACCCGCACGGTCACGCCCTGTCCGAAATATTCCGAAGCCAGGGCTGAGAGCTGGCGGAATTTGTCCGGATGGATGAGCTGCCCCCGGTGGAAGGCATTGGCGCAGCCGATGACCACTTCGCCGGGAGCCGGGTCCGGGTGGTAGACGCCGCGGGCCTGCTTGAGTCCGGCGATCTCGCCCTTGTTGGCGGCAAAACGCTTAAACCCGTCCCAGTTCTGCGGGCCGGCCTGGGCCGGCCGGGCCGGAGCCTCGCCCGCCGTGCCACCCGGCGCAACTTCGGCCGCAGCCGGTTGGTATGGGTGAGACGGAGCCTGGGACGGCGGCGGCGTCTTGACGGCAGGCGACGGCTGAACCGGGGCCGCAACCGGGGGAGACGCCTGGGTCGGAGCCGGGGCCTGGGGCGTGGCCGAAGCCGGCCGGTGCTGCCCGTACGGGGCCGGCTGGTCAGCCAGGGGCTGGGGCCGGTAGCCGCCAGGCCGGGGGGTCTGGGGCGACCGGCCGGCAGCCGGCCCGCCACCCGGTCCGGGACCGGAGGCCGGCGCAACCGGCGCGGCGCAGGCGGCAAGATTTTGCAACGGAAGCAGACGCGGCAGATAAGCCA
This sequence comes from Desulfovibrio sp. DV, assembly GCF_001936595.1. Classification (GTDB taxonomy): domain Bacteria; phylum Desulfobacterota; class Desulfovibrionia; order Desulfovibrionales; family Desulfovibrionaceae; genus Solidesulfovibrio. The sequence goes on along the minus strand of NZ_MLBG01000056.1, from coordinate 7,012 downwards.
TGTTGAGCAACAACAGCTCCAGGGCCAGGGCCGGCTCCAGGCTCGTCTGCACACGGCGCTGGCCCTCAAGGGTCATCTGCCAGCAGGCATGGATGTGGGCGGCCTCGATGCGGCCGGCCCAGTCCAGCCACTGCCCGGCTTCCTCAGCCGGTAGATCGACCACGGACAGGGCCTTTTCGCCGGCCTGGCGCAAGAGAAACAGATTGCGCCACATGGAGGCCAACTCGCGCAGGAAAAAGCCGATGTCCAGGCCCTTGTCCAGCACCTGGCGCAGCACTGCAACCACGCCCGGACCATCCTCGGCCCGAATGGCTTCGATCAGACCGAAAAAGACGTCCTGCCCGGCTAGCCCCAACACGTTTCGGGCGTCGGCCTCGGTCAGCTCCGCCCCGCCAAGGGCCAGGACCTGGGCTAAAAGCGACATGGAGTCGCGCACGCTGCCGGCCCCGCGCCGGGCAATGAGGCTGACGGCCTTTTGTTCAAAGGGCACGGCCTCGCGGGCAAGCAGGCTGGCCAGATGGGCTTCGAGCTCGGCCTGGGCCAGACGTTTGAACAGATAGTGCTGGCAGCGGCTGATGATGGTGGCCGGAAACTTGTGCGGCTCGGTGGTGGCCAGGATAAAGGTGACGCGCGCCGGCGGCTCTTCCAGGGTCTTGAGCAGGGCATTGAAGGCCGCCGTGGTCAGCATGTGGGCTTCGTCGATGATGAAGACCTTGTAGCGGCTGTTAAGGGGCGCATACCCCACGTCTTCCTTCAGGCGGCGGGCGTCGTCGACCTTGCCGTGGGTGGCGGCGTCGATTTCGATGACGTCGGGGCAGACCCCGGCTGTGATCTGGCGGCACTGGGAGCAGACGTTGCAGGGCTCGGCCGTGGGCGCGGTCTCGCAATTGAGCGCCTTGGCCAGCACCCGGGCCAGCGTGGTCTTGCCCACGCCGCGAGTGCCGCTAAACAGGTAAGCCGGAGCAATCCGGTCCTCGGCGGCGGCCCTGGACAGGATGCGTTTGACGGCCTCCTGGCCGGCCACGTCGGCAAAGCGCTGGGGGCGGTATTTGGCGGTAAGGCTGACAGTGCTCATGGGGCGTGTCCGGGCGGTCCTGGCGCGGTGGTCGGGACCGCCCGGGGCAGGTTACAGGCTATAACGGCGCAGCCACTTGGCGTAGGCCGGGTTGTCGCCCTTGACCACCTTGAAAAAGGCGGCCTGCAGGGCCTTGGCCACGGGACCGGCATGGCCCTCGCCGATGACCCGGCGATCAAGTTCGCGGATGGGGGTCAGTTCGGCGGCGGTGCCGGAGAAAAAGGCTTCGTCGGCCATATAGACTTCGTCGCGGGTAAAGAGCTGTTCCACCACTTCGTAGCCGAGTTCCTTGGCCAGGGTGATCAGGCTGTCGCGGGTGATGCCGGCCAGGATCGAAGTCATGGGCGGGGTCTTGATGATGCCGTTTCGCACGATAAAGACGTTTTCCCCGGTGCCCTCGGCCACGTAGCCGGTGGGATCGAGCATGAGCGCCTCGTCGTAGCCGTCGGCCAGGGCTTCGGTCTTGGCCAGGACGGAGTTGACGTAGTTGCCAGCCACCTTGGCCTTGGTCATCATGACGTTGACGTGGTGGCGGGTGTAACTCGACGTGCAGATGCGGATGCCCTTTTCCAGGGCTTCGGCCCCGAGATAGGCGCCCCACGGCCACACGGCAATGGCCACACGGATCGGGTTGGGGCCGGGATTGACGCCCATGGCCTCGCCCGAGCCGATGAAAATGATGGGCCGGATATAGCCGGCGGTCATCTTGTTGGCCCGAAGGGTCTCAATGCAGGCTTCGGCCAGCTGGTCCCGGGTGTAGGGGACCTTTATGTTCATGACCTTGGCCGAACCGAGCAACCGGTCGATGTGCTCGTTTAAGCGGAAAACCGCTGAGGAACCATCGGTGCATTCATAGGCCCGGATGCCCTCGAACACGCCGACGCCGTAATGCAAGGTGTGGGTCAGGACATGCACATTGGCCTGGTCCCAGGGAACCAGCGTACCGTCCATCCAGATAAAATCAGTCCGAACACCCATGATCCAACCCCCGTGCTGGAAACGTTTTCCGGGAAGCCTCCCGGATGGCGTCATGATTGCGCCGGATATGGCCAAAACGTAAACGTGGCAACCTAGACGCTTTGCCCCTAAGGGTCAAGATGGTCACAGGCCGGCAGACGGCAGGGGAAGCGGCCTTCCCTCGCCGCGCAATTCGCCAATAAGTCCCTCGATCACCCGGACCTGTTCCGCCAGATCGGCCACCGCCCCAGCTGCCTGCTCCATGGCCCGGGCCGTATCCTCGGAAACGCGGCCCACATCGGCGATGGTGCTTTCAATGGATTCGCTGGCAGCCGACTGCTGCTCGGAGGCGGCGGCAATGGAGCGCACCTGATCCGAGGCCGTTTCCACGAGGCCGACGATGGCGCTTAGGGCCTGCCCTGACTCGCCGGCCAGGGTGTTGGCCGTTTCGATGACCTGGGCGGCCTCGCGCACGCCGGCAACGCCTTTTTGCGTGCCCACCTGGATGTCCCGGATGGCCTGCCCCACCTCGGCCGTGGCCGTCATGGTCTTTTCCGCCAGCTTTCGCACCTCGTCGGCCACCACGGCAAAGCCGCGTCCGGCCTCGCCGGCCCGGGCAGCCTCGATGGCGGCATTGAGCGCCAGCAGATTGGTCTGGTCGGCAATGTCGGAAATGACCCCGAGCACCCGGCCGATGCCCTCGGCCTGGCCGCCCAGTTCGGCCATGTCCCGGGCCAGGGCCAGGGCCTTGTCCCGGGCGGCGCTGATGCCGTCCACAGCCCGGCGCACCACCACCGCTCCGCTGGCCGCCTTGTCCCGGGCCGACGCCGCCGTGCCGGAGGCCGTGGCCGCGTTGTGGGCCACATCAATCACGGTTGAGCGCATCTCGCCCATGGAGGCCACGGCTTCAGACAGGCGCGAGGACTGTTCCTGGGCTCCCTGGGTGGCCCGCTCGGTATGCCCGGCCAGGGCGTCGGCAGCTCCGGTCAGCACGCCGACCACCTCGGCCAGCCGGCCGGCGGCATGAAGCATCCCGTCCTGCCGGGCGGTCTCGGCGGCCAGCCGATGCGCCTCAGCAGCCTCCATGGCCGTACAGGCCTTGGCCGCTTCGGCCGCCGCCTCTTCGCCCCGGGCCAGGGCCGTGGCGATATGGTCCTTGAGGGAGGCCAGCATCCGGCGCATGGCATCGGCCAATTGGGCGATCTCATCCCGGCCGGCCACATCCAGCCGGGCTTCGAGATCGCCGCCGGCAACGGCCCGGGCAAAGGCCACGCCCTTGTCAAGGGGCCGGGTGATGGACAGGGTGATGATGGTGCCAAGCAGCGCCGAGACGGCCACGCACAGGCCGGCAACCAGCATGAGGACGGTCGTGCGTTTGCCGGCGTCGGCCAGGGCCGTGTCGGCCTGGGTGTCGGCCCGGGTCCGGCTGCGCTCGAGCAGCCCATTGAGCGACTCCATGGCTTTTTTCTGGGAAAGCATGGAGATGCCGATGGACAGGGTCAGGGCGTTGCTGCGCTTGCCGTTGGAGACGAGATCAAGCACCTGGGCGTTGGTCTTGCGCCAGGCAGCCAGGGCCTCGTTAAACGTCTTCCACTGGGCCGCCTCTTCCTCGCCCAGGTGCAAACCATCGACCACGGCCCGGCCGGTATCGACCAGGGCCAGTCCGGCCTGCAGATTCTCCCGCTGCCGGTCAAATTCCTTGGAATTGGCCAGCTCCGGCACCAGGATGGTTCGTTCGGCCGACTGGGCGGCAAGCAGTCCTTCTTTCACCATGCCAAGCCCGGCCACGCACGGCAGCGTGTTGCCGGCCACCTCGGACAGGGCCGCACCGGTGCGCAAAAGCCCCTGATAGCCAATGAAACCAATGGCCAGGGCGGCCAGCGAGGTAACGACGATGAGGGTGAAAAGCTTGACGCCGACCTTGACGTTGCCCATGGCTTTGCTCCTTGAAACGACCAGACGCAACAGCGCCCAGGATCAGCCGGGATGGTTGTGGTTGGGCTGTGTTTGCCCTGCCGCGTACGCCCTGTCAAACTCCGGGCGTCGGTCGGGCTTGCGGCCCCGGGTCTTCTGGTGCATCAAGCGCCCCGGGGGGCTTGTCCACGGGTGGGGCCACCTCTTCCAGAGGCGGCTCAGCCAGCGTTTCTCCCCGTTCCCGGGACTCCAAAAAGGCCAGAAATGCCTTGGCCTCGGGAAAGCCGGCATTGAGGCGCAGGGCCTTGCCGAGCATGGCCCGGGAACTTTTGAGCCGCCCCTTTTCAAAAAGCGTCCGGGCCATATTGTAAAGGAGATGCTCGTCGGTCCGGCACAGCAGGTAGGCCCGGCTGTAGTAGCGCATGGCTTCATCGTACATGCCGAGCTTTCGCATCTGGATGCCGAATTCATTATAGAGATGCTTGTGTTCGGGCAAAAAGGCTGCGTCGATGCGCATGATTTTATGGAAAACCGCATCGGCGTTGTGCTTTTCCTGACGCTCCAGGTAGGTCAGCCCCAGGCCGAAGGCCGCCTTGACGTGTTCCTCGTCCAGCCGCAAAATGGATTTGTATTCAAACTCGGCGGCAAACAGTTCCTGGCGCTGCCGATGGGTGTCCGCGGTTCCGACCGCTTCCTCCAACCGGCGCATGACCGGCACGACCTTGTTTAAATAAATCGACGGCTCGGGCTGGTATTGGGTCAGCAACTGCTCCCGGGTGATAAACCGCTTGGTTCCGGAAGGAATAAAGGCACGGCTGAGGCGCTGGATGGCCACCCGTCCCTGCTCGTCTTGCTGCTCGGCATAAAAAAAGATGCGCTGGCTGGCCCGGCTGATGCCGGCGATGCCAAGCAGTTGCTGCGAATCAATGGAGAAAACGCCCTTGACGGGCTTTTGGCCGGCAACGGCCCTGGTATGGGGAACGGGTGGTTCTGGCATGGCGCGTGGGAGAGTGTATTCTGTTTCATACCCATGTCCGGGCTGTTTCGGCAAGCTGTCCGAAAAAGCCGGCGAACCATGCGTGTTGACAGTTTTTTTTCCCGGCGCGTATAGTCCGTGATGCTACGCGACACATGTCGCGGCCGGCAGGCGCGAGGCAGACGGGCCGATATCCACGCACTTCAGGGAAGGCCATGCAGATAGACGAATATCCCATTCTGGTGGAACAGCTTTGCCCGGGGCTTTTCATCCGTATCGATGAACCCGGCCTGTCCCACCCCTTCCCGCCCAAGGGCTTCAAGTTGCGCACCGAGGCCGAAGTGGCCAAGGTCGTAGGCCTGGGCCTGACCCATGTCTATTGCGTGCCTGACAAGTCCGACCGGCTGCCCATTTCCCTGGAAGAACTCGACGGTCTGGCCGGAAAACGCCAGAAAGGCCCCTGGGCCACCGCCCGCACGCCGGTTTCGGCCGAACTCTCAAGTCTCAAACGCGAGACCATTGAGCGCAACAAGGACCGCCTCGAACGCTTTGCCGCCTGCGAACGCCGTTACGAAAAGGCCATGGACAAGGTGGTCGAGGCCATCAAGAAGGTCAGTTCGCCCAACGCCGAAGTGCTGGAGGCGGCCGGCGAAGTCGTCGGCCCCATGGCCGAGATGTTTCTCTCCGACCTCGACGTGCTCATAAACGTCATGACCGCCAAGATGCGCGACGAGGCCAAGCACTACCACGCCTTGAACGTGGCGGTGCTGTCCATGATGCTGGCCAAGGAGATGGGTCTGGGCAAGGTCGAGATCGAGGAAGTCGGGGTCGGCTCCCTGTTTCACGACGTCGGCAAGGGGCGCGTGCCCATCCAGCGGTTTTTCCAAGGGCAACATGGTGACCATGAGCAAGGTGCTCAAGGAATACTACATGGAACATCCCAAGATCGGGGCCAAGATGCTGGCCGCGGTCCCGGGCTTTCCGCCCTCGGCCCAGATGCTGGTCCTGCAGCATCACGAACTCCTCGACGGCACGGGCTTTCCGGCCCGGCTGCAAGGCCCGGCCATGGTCCTTGGGGCGCGTATCGCCGCTGTGGCCAATGTCTACGACCGCTTTTTAAACGCCAAGGACGGCAGCACCCTGCGCACGCCCCACGAGGCCATGAAAGCCCTGTACAAGCGGCGTGGCCCGCTTGATCCCAAGGCCGTGACCATGTTTATCCGCAAGCTTGGCGTCTATCCCCCAGGCTCCCTGGTCGAACTCTCCAACGCCATGCAGGGCATGGTCGTCTCGGCCAACATGAGCGACTCCCTGCGCCCGGGCGTCAAGGTCTACCACCCCGACATCCCCAAACGTGAGGCGCTCATCATCGACCTCACCATCGAGACCGAGCTGACCGTGGTCAAGGCCCTGCGCCCGGAAGATCTGGCCCCGGACGTGCTGCTTTATCTCAATCCCGGCAAGCAGGTATCCTACTATGTGGACGCCGCGCCCCGGTCCTAGCCGCTGCCTGCCGCCGCGTCGGAGCCGGCCGTGATTCGTCCGGGTTCGCCGGCCCGGTCCATCATGCGGACCCTGCGCACCGGCCTTTCCCAACCCCCGGGCTCGGACATCACCGCCCTGTTGCCTCTGGCCCGCCAAGCCCTGGCCTTTATTGACCGCAGCGCCGCAGACGATCCGGTCACTGCCGCCGATGCCTCCGAACTGGCCTATCTCCTGGCCGCCCTGCTCGACGCCGGAGATGAAAATTTTTTCAGACAGGCCTTTGCCCTGCTCTTTCGCCTGGGGGTCGAGGGCGAGGTGCTTTCCGTTACCCATCTGGAAACCATGCCCGAGGAACAGGCCCTGGCCCTGCTGGCCAGCCTTGGCGACGAGGCAAAAGCTCCTTTTCGCCAATGCCTTTTTCCGACTGCCCCCGGGCCGAGCGACCCAAGACCGCCGCCTTTTGCCTGGAAGTCATCGCCGATGTGGTGGAACGCACCCCGGATGAACTGCTCATCCTGCTCGACCTGCTCGCCAACCGCCACGAATATCCGGCCCTGCCGCTGCGAAACGCCCTCATCCGGGGGCGCCTTGGCATGTGGCTCACG
>NZ_MLBG01000055.1 GCF_001936595.1 Desulfovibrio sp. DV | reverse complement strand
GCCATGGCGACGGTGGTGGAGGCTTTGTCCGAAAGGCGTTGCGGACGTGTTGGAGATATGTGTAACGCCGCCCGTGGCCCCTCGCCCCCATTGCGGGGGTCCGGGGGGATCATCCCCCGGTGGGGAGGGTTCGGGAGGGGCAACGCCCCTCCTGACTCTTATGCCTCACGCCGCAGCAATGCATGGATGGCCTTTCGGGCGTCGAGAAAACGCCGGTCTTCGCGGCTGGCGATCTGGTCCCGGGGATGGGGCAGTTCGATGGGCAGTACGGCCGCCACCCTGGCCGGCGGCGGGGTGAGCACCACCACCGTGTCGGAGAGGTAGACGGCCTCGTCGATGTCGTGGGTGACGAACAGCACGGTCTTGCCTTGCCCCCGGGCCACGCCGGCCAGCAGATCTTCCAGGTCCTCGCGGGTCTGGGCGTCCACCGAGGCAAAGGGTTCATCGAGCAGCAAAATTTCAGCCCCGTAAGCCAGCCCCCGGGCCAGGGCGGCGCGTTGCTGCATGCCGCCGGAGAGCTGCCAGGGGTAATGCCCGGCAAAATCGGCCAGCCCGACCGAGGCTAAGGCCTGCCGGGCAATGTCGAGCTTTTCGGCCTTGGTGCCGGAAGCCCGGCGCAGCACGAAGCGGATGTTGCCGAGGATGGTGAACCAGGGAAAAAGCGAGGCCGCGGCGTTCTGGAAAATAAGGGCCATCTCCGGCGGCGGCGCGACAATCTCCCGGCCGGACAAGGCCACCCGGCCGGACGTGGGGCGCATCAGCCCGCATACACACTGCAAAAGCGTGGATTTGCCGCAGCCCGACGGTCCGACCAGCGAGACAAAGGCCCCCTTGGGCACGGCAAAGCTCACGCCGTCCAGGGCGCACATGGCTGGTGAGCCGTTTTGGCCGTAGGATTTGGTCAGCGCCTCAATGGTCAGCATTGCGCCAGTATGCCGTAAGTGATGTGAAAATGTAAGATGGAAGAGGATGAGAAGAAGGAAGAGGAAGAGTGCCTCCGGCGGCCGGGGGGGGGTAACCCCCTCCCGGACCCTCCCTGCCTGGGGTGCGCTTTGGCCTCAGGCAGGGCCTGAGGCCAAAGCGCACCCCAAACAGAGAGAATTCTTGAAGAGAACCCATTAACAACTTCTCCCATGGCCGGGGGCCGGGGGATCATCCCAGGCCGCCGGCCCCTGCCTGTCTTTTCTTGCATCACGTTCGCTCATCGACGCGGCAACGTACCCGGTCAAATACAATAAACCCCAAGTGGGTTTCCAAAGGGCACTGCCCTTTGGCCGCCGGAGGCACTCTTTCTCTTCCCTCTCTACCCTCTTACTCACTCTTGCTATTCCCACTCGACCGGCAATCGTACGGTCTTTCCTGCCTTGTTGCTAAACAGCAAATAGCCGTTGTCGCGGCCGAAGATGTAGAGGTCGCGGGTGACGGCCACGTCTTGTTTGCAGTAGGTGGTGATCTCGTCGATGCGGCCTTCCTTCCACCAGGCCAGGGCGTCGAGGCCGGAGGCGGATTTCTGGGTGCCGAGCGTGGCCTTGGCCAGCCCGTCCAGGGACAGGCGGTAGCCCAGGCGGGCGTGGACGCGTTCCAGGATGTCCAGGGTGGGCAGGGTGCGGTGGTCAAAGGGCGAGGCTCCGGCCAGGACCTTGTAGTCAAAGCGCAGGATATTGAAGCCCACAATGAGGTCGAGGCGGGCCAGCGCCTCGTAGAGGGCGGGCAGTTCGTCCTGGCTGTAGGGAATGAAATCGTCCAGGCCCGAGTCGTAGAGCACGGCCACGGAGATGCCCATTTTGTGGGCATTGCCCCAGCCGCCGACATCGGCGGCGGCGCGGCGGGTTTCGACGTCGAGCACGCCGAAGCGGGCCGGGGCCTGGCCGCGGGGACGGGGGGCGCTTGCTGTTTCGTCGGGTTGTGGTTGTTCGTTGCAGTCGGGGCGGCAGGCGTCTTGTTCGGGGAGTTTTCCGGACATGAGCAGCTCCAGGAGGAAGCGGGCGGCGACCTTGTCGATGGGGCGGTTGCCGGAGCCGCATTTGGGGGAATGGACGCAGGACGGGCAGCCGGTTTCACAGGGGCAGCCGGCCACGGCGGCCAGGGTTCGGGCGAGCGCCTCATCGGCCCGGGAAAAGGCCAGGCGCGACAGGCCCACGCCGCCGGGCGCGCCGTCGTAGACGAAGACGCAGGCCCGGCCGACTTGCGGATGCAGCGGCGTGGAGATGCCGCCGAGGTCGTTGCGGTCGGTGAGGACGAGCAGCGGCAAAATGCCGATCATGGCGTGTTCCATGGCATGGATGGCCCCCATGAAGTGGAACAGGCGCTTGTCCAGTTCGGCCTGGACGTCGTGGGGGATGACCCACCACAGGCCTTCGGTCTCAAAGACCATGGGCGGCAGGTCGAGCGGCACGATGGTGAGCAGTTGTCCGCCCCGGGTGCGGCGTCGTTCGTAGCCGGTGACGGTCTCGGTGACCCGCAGCCGGCCGAGAAAGACCGGCACGCCGTGGACGTTTGATTCGCCGAGCACTTCCAGAATATCGGTGGTTTTTTGGCCGCGCGCCCGGGTGTAGTAGTCGACTTTCCCCGGGGCGACGACCACCCGGCGTTCGGGAATATCCAGGGATTCGACGAGATAGGACACGCCCCGGTGGATGTAGACGGCGCCGGGGTGGGTTTCCTTGTAGGCCCGCATCTCGTCGATCTGGCCGATGACCGAGCCGGCCGCCTCGATGGCGAACTGGCCGCCCGAGCCGCGCAGGTTGACGTCGCGGTGGGGGCGTTTGCGGGCGGCGAACAGGCGCAGGCCGTCCTTGTCGCGAAGGAGCAGTCCCTTGGCTTCCAGGATTTCCGCCTCGCGGCGGATGGCCGGGTCGGCCAGGAAGGGTTCGGACAGGGACAGCGGCAGCTCGGCCGCGGCGCATTCCAGGTGTTTGGCGGCAATGGTTGGGTTGGCCGGGTTTATGACGGCCGATTCCGGGGGGCGGTCGAAGAATTCGCAGGGGTGGCGCATGAAATACTGGTCCAGGGCATCTTCGCCGGCAATGAGGGCCACGGCGGATTCGCGCCCGGCCCGGCCGACCCGGCCGCCGCGCTGCCAGGCGGACATGACCGAGCCGGGATAGCCGCACAGGATGCACAGGTCGAGGCCGCCGATGTCGATGCCCAGTTCCAAGGCCGAGGTGGAGACCACGCCCAGGAGCTTGCCCGAGGCCATGGCCGCCTCGATGTCGCGCCGTTCCTCCGGGAGAAAGCCGGAGCGGTAGGCCGAGACGCGGCTGGCGTAGGGGCCGGCCTTTTCCCGAATCCACAGGCTGATCAGTTCCGTCATTTTGCGCGACTGGGTATAGACGATGGTGCGCAGGCCGCGTTTGAGCGCGGCGGCTAAGAGCATGACGGCGGTGGTGGCGGCGGACTGCTCGGGATTGATAAAAAGGAAATGGCGGGCGGCGGTTGGCGCGCCGGACTCGGTGACGGTTTCGACGGGCAGGCCGGTCAGGTCGGTGGCCAGTTGGCCGGGATTGCCGATAGTGGCCGAGGAAAAGACAAAGGCCGGCTGCGAGCCGAAGCGCTGGCACACGCGCCCCAGGCGGCGAAACACGTGGGCCATGTGGGAGCCCATCACACCGCGATAGGTGTGCATCTCGTCCACCACCACGTGGGTGAGTCCGGCAAACAGCGTGCTCCAGTTCTCGTGGTTGGGCAAAAGCGAGAGGTGGAGCATCTCGGGATTGGTAATAAGAATGTGCGGCGGATTGTCGCGGATCTTGCGGCGAAAGTGCGGCGTGGTGTCGCCGTCGTAGATGGCGGCGGTGGGCCGGGCCGAGGGGGGCAGGCTGGCCGTCAGTTCGGTGATGGCTTTCAGTTGATCCTGGGCCAGGGCCTTTAAGGGATAGAGGAAAATGGCCCGGGAGTCGGGATTTCTGATGATCTCTTCCAGCACCGGCAGCAGGTAGGTGAGGGTCTTGCCGCTGGCGGTGGGGGTGGCCACGGCCACGTGGCGTCCGGCCCTTGTCCGGTCGGTGGCCCGGGCCTGATGGCTGTAGAGCCGGTTGATGCCCCGGGCGGCCAGCAGCCCGGCCACGGGGCGCGGAAAAGGGCGCATGGGGTCGGCATACAGGGCCGGGGCGGCCGGCAGGATGCGGTGGTGGACCACGAGATGGCCCAGGCGCTCGGAAGCCAGCAGGGCGGCCACGTAAGAGCCGATATCGTGGGTATCCGGCGTGTCGTCGTCGGGGCGGTCGGGCGTGTCGTTTGGGGGCGGCATGGTGGTTTCGGGTCCGGTTTGCTCGGTTGGTCATGGTCCAAAAAAAGGGTTTGCGCAAGGCGGGTGCATTGCCGTGGCGAAATGTTTCGAGTAAAGTTAAAAATATCTTTATACCTTGGCATCCCCGACTTCCGTACGGGGGTTGTGCCCGGCCAGAGCGACGGATGCGACTGAAACACACCTTAGGCCTTGATACACTGCGCGGGCTTCTGCGGTTCTATACCTTGCTGCTTGTCCTCCTGCCCCTGGTGCTCGCGGCCGGCTTCTTTTTCTTTTTTCAACGCGGACAGGTGATTAAAGCCGAACTCGAGGGTTTGAGCGAATTGCTGGCCAAGGATCGCAGTGTGGTGCGCTCCTGGATTTCCGAGCGGTTTGCCGATACATATTATCTGGCTAGGCTTGAATCGACCAGAACCGGCGATTTTGCGGCCATGTCCCGTCATTTTGCAATCTACAAGCAGACGCACGACTCCATCTCGGCGGTGGTGTACGTGACGCCGGACGGCTATACAGCCGTGGATTCGAGTGGTGCGCCCAATGTCTACGTGGGCGACCGGGAGTATTTTCGCGAGGCCAAGATTGGCCGCGAGAGCCTGATTTCGGGCATTGTGGGCCGAACCTCGGGCAAACCCATTTGTCTTTTCGCCTCGCCGGTGACCCGCCCGAACGGCACTTTCGGCGGAGTGGTATTTTTGTCGGTGCAGTTGGAGGCCCTGGATGCCTGGCTGCGGGAGGCGACGTTTGGGCCGGGCAACGGTGTGGTCCTGTGCGATGGCGAGGGCAACATTCTGGCTCCGAGCGCGGCCGTGGCTGCCGATGCCGGGGAGTTGCCGGCCAAGGTCGGGCCGCAGGCTCTTCTGGCTGGCGAGGACGGGGCTCTTTTCCGCGATGCAGCCGGCCGGGAGATGCTCGGGGCCTCGGTGGCGCTCCCCTGGGGCGGCTGGAGGCTTGTGCGCGAGGAGCCGGCCGCGTCGGCCCTGGCCGGGTACCGACGCCAGGCCATGTGGGTGGCCCTTGGCACCCTGGCCACCATCGTTCTCATCTCGCCCTTGGTCCTGCGGCTGTGCCGTGGTCTGGAAGAGCCGCTGGAGACGCTTTCGCGTTATGCCCGTGAGCTTCGGTCCACAGGCTACGAGGAGACCTGCTCCCTCAAGGCCCCGGGGGAGCTGCCCCGGGAATTGGGCGAACTGTTTGAAGCCTTTTCCGGCATGGCCTGCGAAGTGCGGGCCCATATCACCGCCATCGAGCGACTGAGCGTCCAGGATGCCCTGACCGGGCTTTACAACCGCCGTTTTCTGTTCTCCGGTGGCCTCAAGCTGGTCATGGCCGCCCTGCGGGCCGGGCAGCATTGCACCTGCCTTATGCTCGATGTGGACCATTTCAAGCGGGTCAACGACACCTTCGGCCATCAGGCCGGGGATCAGGTGCTGGCCCATGTGAGCCATTTACTGGCCGTAGCGGTGCGCAAATCGGATCTGGTCGTCCGCTACGGCGGCGAGGAATTCGTGGTGCTGCTGATCGGAGCCGGACTGGCCGAGGGGCTGGAACTGGCCGAGCGGATTCGCCGGGGCATGGCCGAGCAGCCGTGTCCGGCGGCCGGGCGGACCCTGGCCGTGACGGTGAGTGTGGGCGTGGCCGAGGTGCACAACCAGAAGGATTTTGACGAGGCCGCCCTCGATGATCTGCTGGCCCGGGCCGATGCGGCCATGTATGCGGCCAAGGCGGCCGGGCGAAACCGGGTGGTGGCCGACCAGTCCGACATCCTGATGGCCTGATCCTTCCGCCCATTCCTCTATCACCCATGCCATCCGGCAAGGCGAAAATCTCGTCCCTTTTTGCCCAGTTGGGGGGTCCGGGGGCCTCAGGCCCCCGGACCCCGGAGGCATCTTCGTTTCTCTTTCTCTTCTCAATGCCCCGTCAGTTTGTATTTCTTCAGCTTGTACTGCAATAAGCTCTTGGAAATGCCCAGCATCTCCGCCGCCTTCACCTGGACGAAGTTGGAGCGGGCCAGGGCCCGGCGAATGAGCGCCACTTCAATTTTTTCCAGGGTGTCATTTAAGTTGATGGTCACGGGCAAAAGGTCCACGGCGGACTTGTACTGGCTTTCCTCGTCGCGGATCTCGCTTGGCAGGTCTTCCACCTGCACGATGTCGCTGGCCGCCAGCACCACGCAGCGTTCCACCACGTTCTGCAATTGCCGCACATTGCCCGGCCATTCGTAGGCGGTCAGATAGTCCATGGATTCCGGTGAAAATCCCCGGAATTTCTTCTCGTTCTCCCCGGCGTAGCGGCTGAGGAAATGGGCGGCCAGGATGGGGATGTCCTCGCGGCGTTCGCGCAGCGGCGGCGTCTGGATATGGACCACGTTCAAGCGATAAAACAGGTCTTCCCGGAAGCTGCCGCTGGCCACGGCCTCGGACAGGTTGCGATTGGTGGCGGCCAGGATGCGGATATCCACCTCGATGGAGTCGGAGCCGCCCACGCGCTCGAATTTGCGTTCCTGGATCACCCGCAACAGTTTCACTTGCAGTTCCGGGGAAAGCTCGCCGATCTCGTCGAGAAAGATGGTGCCCTCGTGGGCCATCTCGAACCGGCCGCGTTTTCGGGCCACAGCCCCGGTAAACGAGCCCTTTTCGTGGCCGAACAGCTCGGATTCGAGCACGCCCGAGGCCAGGGCCATGCAGTTGACGGAAATAAACGGGGCGTTTTTGCGCGGCGAGGCATAGTGGATGGCCTTGGCGAAAAGCTCCTTGCCGGTGCCGGATTCGCCGGTAATGAGCACGGTGGAGCGGGTGGGCGCGGCCTTGGCGATCATCTCCAGCACCCGCTGCATGGCCTTGCCCCGGCCGATGATGTGCTCGGTGGAGAAGCGGTCCTCCAGGGACTGGCGCAAAAGCATGTTCTCGCGCATGGAGGCGGCAAACCGGCTGGCCTTTTCCACGGTTAAAAGCAGCTCGTCGTTGGCAAAGGGCTTGGCGATGTAGTCAAAGGCCCCGATGCGCATGGCTTCCACTGCGCCTTCGATGCTGCCAAAGGCGGTCATGATGATGACCGGGATGTAGGGATAGTTGCGTTTGACGTGCTCAAGGACCTGCTGCCCCGTGACCTTGGGCATTTTCATGTCGGTGATGACCACGTCCACTTCGGACTCGTCGAGGAAGGCCAGTCCGGTCTCGGGGTCGTCAAGGGGTGTGACGGCATAGCCGGCGTCGCCGAGCATGGCTTCCAGGATGAGCAGGTAGTTTTTTTCGTCGTCGAGGATCAGTATCTGGCTTGGCATGGTTCTCTTCTATCCGGCAAAGGGTCGGCGGATGGCGCGGGGGTGGTCGCGCGAGGGGTATGGCGGCAGCCTACCCCAGGTTCAGGCTGCAGGGAAGGCCATGCTGACGCAGGCCCCGGCGTTCTCGGCGTTATCCAGGGTGAGCGTCGCGTTGTGGCTCTCCACGATGTTGCGGACAATGGCCAGCCCAAGGCCGGTGCCGGCATCCTTGGTGGTGAAAAAGGGGTCCAGGGCGCGCTCCTTGTGTTCCGGGCAAAAGCCCGGGCCGGAGTCGGTAATGGCCAGGGTCACCAGCCCGTCGGCCACGGTTCCGGCCACGGTGATGGAGGGTTCGCGGACCTTGTCCTTGTCTTCGGTCACCGATTCCATGGCGTTGGATAACACGTTGTAGACCGCCCGGTACAGGAGGTCCTTGTCGCCGCGAACGCTCAGGCCCGGGGCGTAGTCGCGGACAACGCAGACGCCCAGTTCCTCGCATTTGGCTTCGAGAAATGTCAGGGCCTGGTCGAGGATGATGGCCAGGTCCACCTCGTCCTGGCGCGGGGCCTTGGGCCGGGCATAGTCCAGGAAGTCGCCGACGGTCTTGGACAGGCGCTTGGATTCGTCGAAAATGGCCGAGAGCAGCCGGGCATTGGCCGGGTCGCTGTCCTTGGCCCGCTTGAGGAGCAATTCCGCGGTGGAGCGGATGATGCCCAGGGGATTTCGGATCTCGTGGGCGATGCCGGCCACCATGCGGCCCATGCCGGCCAGTTTTTCCTGCTGTTGCAGTTCGCGCTCCAGGCGTTCGCGGTCGGCGATGCGCTGGGCATTGATACGCCCGGCCCGGCTGATGATGACGCGCAATAAAACAAACAGGAGCAACGAGGACAAAAGCGAAGTCGCGATAATGATGCGCTGGAAATCCACGACCTTCTGGTAATCGCCGGTGATGTCCTGGGTAAATTCCAGGGCACCCATGATAAAGCCCTGGGGATTGCCCGGGATCAGCGAGCGTTCCGTGCGCAACGGGTAGATGGTTTTGAGCGTCACGGTGTCGGGTTTGGGCGAGAAATCGAAGATGCCGCCGAGCATGCCGGCCCGGGTCACGACCTGGAAGCTCGACGTGCCCTGTTCCAGGGCTTCGAGGATGGCTGCGCCGGCAAATCCGGACTGGCCCACCAGCTCCTTGTCCGTGGCATAGGACACGCGCTTGTCGTGGTCGTAGATGCGCACTTCACTGACATGGAAGCTGTGGATGGTGGACAGCACGGTCTTGTCCAGGCGATCGTACTGGGCCGGCTGGGACAGTTCCACCCGGCCAAAGCCGATGACGGTTGGCAGGGTGAAGCGCTGGTAAATCTGGTGGTTGAGGTTTTCGGCCAACAGCAGGGCGAATTCCTTCTGTTTGGCCAGCACGTCCTGGCGGGCGTAGTTGGACAGGAAGATGGAGAGGAACAGGTTGACCAGGAGAATGAGGGCCAGGGAGCTCCAGGACAGGAATTTGACGAATCCCAGGGCCTGGTCGCCGTCGGAGCGGGGTTTTCTTTTCACGGGTGCTTTCCCGGCGGCCGGCCCTGCCGCAGCGGCAGGACCGGGGCGCGGGTTGGAATCTAGGACGGGAGTTTTTTCAGGAAATCGCCCATGATGGTCAGGGCTTTTCCCAGGGTTTCATCGCTGGTGGCGTAGGACAGGCGCACGCAGCGGTCTTCGCCAAAGGCCACACCCGGGACGGTGGCCACGCCGGCTTCGGTCAACAGGGCCTCGGACAGGGCGGTGGAACCCGGTATGGCGTCCGTGTAGTAGGCGGACACGCAGGGGAAGAGATAGAACGCGCCGGCCGGAGTGGGGCAGAAGGCCTTGTCCCAGGTTTTTATAATGGACAGGCACAGGTCGCGGCGGCGGGCAAAGGCCTGGCGCATTTCCTCGACGCACTCAAGGGGCCCGGTCAGGGCGGCGATGGCGGCCTTTTGCACGATGGAGCAGATATTGGAGGTGGACTGGCTTTGCAGGGTGGACATGGCCCGGATCACGTCGGGATGGGCCACGCAGTAGCCCATGCGCCAGCCGGTCATGGCAAAGCTCTTGGCCAGTCCGCCGACCACGGCCACGTTGTCGGGATACAGGGCGAAGCAGCCGGCCATGGAGGCGGGCTTGGCCGGATCGTAGACGAGGCGGTCGTAGATCTCGTCGGAGATGACGTAGATATTGCGGGAGACGGCCCAGGCCATGATGGCGTCGAGCTGCTCGGCCGTGTAATGCGCCCCGGTGGGGTTGGAGGGCGAATTGAGGACCAGGGCCCGGGTGGAGGGGGTCACGGCCCGGTCGAGGTCGTCGATGGTGACGAGGAAGCCGCTTTCCGGGGTGCTCGGCACGGCCACGGGGTCAGCCCCGGCCAGCCGGATCATGTCCGGGTAGCTCACCCAGTACGGGGCCGGCACGAGGACCTCGTCGCCGGGGTTGAGCACGGCCAGAAACAGGTTGGCCAGGGCCTGTTTGCCGCCGTTGGTGGCGATGACCGCCTCTTTGGGAATGGGAACGCCGTAGAGTTTTTTATAATAGGCGGTAATGGCTTCCCGCAGGGTGGGGATGCCGGGCACCGGGGTGTAGCGGGTAAAATTGTCGTCGATGGCTTTTTTGGCGGCGTCTTTGATGTGTTGCGGCGTGTTGAAGTCCGGTTCGCCGGCGGAAAGATCGAGGACGGCCTTGCCCTGACGGCGCAGATCGGCGGCCTTGGCGGCCATGCCGAGGGTGGCGGACGGGGCGACGAGACGCATACGGAGCGCGGTGCGCATGGCCCGAAATCCTTGGCTTGGGGGTTTATTGCGGGCGGCCGCAGGGTGCGGCCGTCGGCGAATGTAGGGCATATTACGCAAAAGGTAAATCATGACCGAAAACATGGCCGGGCGGGTTTTTCTGCCCCACGGCGGTCCGCTGCGGCTGGCCCGGTTTGTGCGGCGCTACAAGCGGTTTTTCATCGACGCCGAGGACGACGGCGGGATATTTACGGCCCATGCCAACAACACCGGCTCCATGCTCGGTCTGTTGCGCCCCGGAGCGGTGATTGCCCTTTCCGTGTCGGACAATCCCAAGCGCCGGTTACCCTGCACCCTGGAAATGGTGCGGCTGCCGGACTTTCGGGGCGATTTCTGGGTCGGGGTCAATACGCTGACCCCCAACCGGCTCTTTCGCCTGGGCGCTGCCGCCGGGGCCTTTGCCGCGCTGGCCGGCTATGACGCCATCCGGTCCGAGCCGCCGTTTGGCGGCGGGCGGCTGGATTTCCTGCTCACCGGCCCGGGTGGGCGCTGTTTTGTGGAATGCAAGAACGTGACGATGGTCGAGGACGGGGCGGCCATGTTTCCCGATGCGGCAACCGAGCGGGGCTGCAAGCATCTGGTGGAACTGACCCGGCTGGCCCGTGAGGGCGTTGACAAGGCGGCTCTCTTTTTTTGCGTCCAGCGTCCGGACGGCGGCTGTTTCGCCCCGGCCGCCGTGGTCGATCCGGATTATGCCGCGCTTTTGGCCGCAGCCGTGGCCGCCGGGGTGCTGGTGCTGCCCTACCGGGCCGAGGCGACCGAGGCCGGCATCATCCTTGGCGAACGCCTCCCGCTGGCTGCGTTTTGCAACGAGTGACGCGACTGACCGGGCCAACGCGCCTGCCGGCCCCGGCTCTTGGCCTCCCCTCGCTCGGCCTAGGCCCGAAGCCGGGCCCGCCAGGTATCGACGATCTCTTTTTCGCGCCTGGCCGGTTCGCTGTCCGGGTTGGTCTGGCAGGCCTTGGCCGCAGCCTCGGCCGCCTGCTGCATCCAGCCGCCTTCGCGCAGGCTGCGCGAGGCCATGACGTGCATCGATTCCGGGGCAGCGCCGTAAATGCCGCGGATGAGTTCCCGGTAGCCCTGGCCGAAGACGTCGCGCACCAGTTCGTTGCGCTTAAACAGGAACCGGGCCAGCCAGTGGTTTTCCCCCTGGTCCGACAGGTACATGGGGAAAAGCTTGCGGCATTCGCCGAAAAGGAACCGGATGCGCCGGATCTCCCGCTGCATGCTCTCGGTGGTCTGCATGAGAAGCTGGAACAGCTCCCGGCTGATGATGAGATCCTGCTCAGGCAGCTCCCGCTCCTGCATGGAGCGGAACCACGGGGCGTAGTTCTGCTGCTGGTAGGCGTCTTCCTTGAGCTTCATGGATTCGTGGAAGATGTAGCCGATGCACCAGTCCAGGAATTGGCCCACCGGACTCGATGCGCCGCCGTCGCGAAAAAGGTGGTGGGCCGTGTCCTTTAAGCGCCACAAGAGGCCCTTGTTCATCTCCTCGCCAAGCAGGTCGCGCAGATCCTCAAAGACCATCTTGCCCGACCGGTCGAACTCCTGGAACAACTGCTCCAGGGTCTCGACCGACAGGCAGTAGTCGCGCAAGAGATCGCGGCAGAACTCATCGCGCTTTTCCTCAAACCAGGTGTTGGACATGATGCCTACCCCCGTCCGGCCTGGGGACAAAGGCTGCTCATCATGGGCGTCAGCCGGGCCAGCCGGGCCAGCCGCTCGTCCACCTGGGCGTAGAGGCTGCCGGTCGGGAAGGTTCCGTCCGCGTCCCGGATGCCGGCCGGGATGCCGGTCAAAATCTCCATGGCCTCTTCGATGGTGGTCACCGGGTGGATGTGGAACTGGCCGGCGGCCACCGCCGCCACGACCTCGTCGTCGAGCATCAGGTTGACCACGTTGTCCGCCGGCAAGAGCACGCCCTGCTCGCCGGTCAGGCCCCGGCGGCGGCAGACGGCAAAAAAGCCGCGAATCTTTTCGTTAAGCCCGCCCACGGCCAGGATGGCCCCGGACTGGGACACCGCACCGGTCATGGCGTAGCGCAGCTTGAGCGGCTGCTCGGCCAGGGCCGAGAGCAGCGCGGCCAGCTCCGCGCCAGAGGCCGAATCGCCTTCCACCGCGGCATAGTTCTGCTCAAAGCACAGCGATCCGGTCATGACCAGGGGTTTGTCCTGGGCAAAGCGGCCGATCAGGTAGCTTTTTAAGATCATCATGCCCTTGGTGTGGATGGGGCCGCCCAGTTCCGCCTCGCGCTCGAGGTCGAGGATGCCGCCGTGGCCAACGCCCACGGTGCAGGCGATCTGGTGCGGCAGGCCAAAGGCGTAGTCGCCGAACATGCGCACGGACAACCCGTTGGCCCGGCCCACGGCCTCGCCGGTGGTGGCCACCTTGATCATCTCCCGGTCGTATTCCTCGAGGTATTCCTCCTCGAAGAGATTGACCCGGAAGGCCCGGGCTTTCCGGGCCAGGGCCAGATGGGCGGCGGTGACGCACTCGGCCCCGTCGCGCCGGGCCAGGGCGTCGGATTCGATCATAAGCTCGCGGGTGAGCGGAATTTTAAGCGACAGCCGGCTCTGGTCCTCGGCGGCCAGCGAGGCATATTCCACCAGCCCGGCCAGGGCCGTGCGGTCAAAGGGCAAAAGCCCGGCGTCGCGGATGGCCCGGGCGGCCAGGGTCAGGTAGACGGCCACATTGTCCGGGGTGCGCGGCATGGTCTCCTGGAGATGGGCCTTGAGCTTGAAAAGCTTGCCGAAGCGTTCGTCGTTGTAAAGGAGCAGCTCGTAGGCCTCGTCCGGCCCGACCAGCACCACCTTGAGGTCAAGGGGAATCGGCTCGGGCTCGATGGTGCGGGTGCGCACATGCTCGCCGCCCTCGGCCGGGTCTTCCACCCGGGCCGACCCTGAACGCAAGGCCCGCAGCAGACTCTCCCAGGCCCCGGGGTTGGCCGACAGATCATCCACCCGGATAATGAGGAACCCGCCGTTGGCCCGGTGCAGGGAGCCGGACTTGATGAGGGTGAAATCGGTATAGAGCGCGCCCATCTCGGATTCGCGCTCGATGCAGCCCATGAGGTTGAAATAGGTCGGATGGTCCTCGACGATGACCGGCGCGCCCGAAAGCTGGCCGTTGTCCACGAAGAGGTTGGCCTCGTAGTGGAAAAACACGTCATCGGGAAAGGACGGTTCGCCGTGGGGCGACGGCGGCGGGGTCTGGGCGGCCTGGGGCATGAAGGCATCGAGGTTGTCCAGGATGTCGGCCCGCATGGCGGTCAGGTACTGCTCGATGGCCGGGAACGTGGCGCGCAGTTCGGCGAACTGGGCCAGATGGGCGTCGCAGACCTCGCCGGCGGCGTCGCGCTCCAGGTCTTTTTCCCGGTCGCGGTAGCCGCGCTCCTCCTTGGACAGGCGGCGCAGGGCCGAGCCCATCTCTTCGAGCAGCCGGTCGCCCTTGGCTTTGAGGGTCTTTTTGAGGTCCGGGTCCAGGCGCTCGAATTCCTCGTCGCTGACCACCTTGCCCTCAAGGAGCGGATAGAGGGTGAAGGCTCCCTGGTCGTCGACAAACAGGCTGTAGCCCTCGCCTTTGGCCCGCTCTTCCATTTCTTCGAGCATGGTCTCGCGGTCGGCGTTGTAGCCGCGCATGAGGCTTTGCTTCTGGGCCAGATAGGCTTCGCGCTCGAACCGGGCCGGAATCTCCTCGCGCATATCGGCCACGGCCTTGGCCAGGGCGGTCTTGAAACCGCGCCCCTGGCCCGGCGGCAGGGAGATGGCCCGGGGCCGGTCGGGGTCGTCGAAATTGTGGACATAGAGCCAGTCCGGCGGCGTGGCCCCGGCCTTGGCCGCCGGATCGAGGAAGCTGCGGGCGAAATGGGTGCGGCCCATGTACGGCTCGCCGGCCAGGTAGACGTTGTATTCACGGCCGCTGATGGACAGGGCCAGGGACAGGGCGGCATGGGCCCTGGGCTGGGTCCGGGCCAGGGCGGCCGGATCTTCGGGAATCTCCCGGCTGTCGGCAAAGGGCAGGGAGGCCGGATCGCAGCAGGCGCGAAGGTCCTTGGGGGTCAGGTGTCTGATCATGTATTCCGTCTGGGAAAGGGCGTTTGGGGATTGCGCCGCCAGGGCCGGCGAACCCTTTGGATACGACCTTCCGGCCCGTTTGTCATCCTCGCCGCACAAGGCACACATACCAGGGCACCGAGGCCAACAAAACGCCGGCCAGGATGGCGAACCCGGCAGCGTATCCGAGCGCGCCGACCAGCAGGCCGGCCAGGATCGGTCCCGCGGCATGGCCCATGTCGGCGATGGTGCCAAAAACGCCCATGGCCGAGCCGAGATGGCGCTGCCGGCTGACATCGGCAACCAGGGCCGCCGAGGACGAAGTGACCAGGGCCTCGCCCAGGCCAAAAGCCAGGCAGGCGGCCAGCAAACTGAAAAAGCCCGACAGATGGGGCACGACAGCCAGGGGCACGGCGCAAAGGACCATGCCGGCCACAATCAGCGGCCGGCGGCCCCGGCGGTCGGAAATCCGGCCCATTAACGGCTTGGCCGCCATGATGGTGACCACCTGCACGCCCCAGAGCAGGCCGGCCTGAAACTCGCTCAACGAGGCCACGGTGACGGCGTAAATGGGCAAAAAGGCCTCCAGCGCGCCCATGGCCAGATTCTGCACGGCCTCCATGGACGAGGCGGCCAGCACCCGGCCGTCGCCGGCCACCTCCCGGATGCCCCGGGCAAAGGCCTGCCACCGCCCGGCCAAGGTGCCTCCGGCCGGGACGCCCGGCGCATCTTCCAGGCCCAGGGACTTGAGTCCCAGGACCAGGGCGGCCGTGCCGGTCAGGCCGCTTATGAGAAAGACCAGCCGGAACAGGGTCAGTCCGGGTTGGTCCCCGGTCCAGGGATTATGCAGGAGAAACCCGCCCAGGGGCGCGCCAAGGAGCGTGCCGATGATGGCCACCGAGGAAAACCAGGACAGCAACTCGCCCTTGCGCTCCCCGGCCAGGGAGGCCACCACGGCCATGGCCACCGGAGCGTAGATGGCCGTGGCCAGCCCGTGGACGAAGCGCACGGCAATAAGGGCCGGGTAGCTGGACAGGAGCAGGTAGGCGTAGGGCATAAGGCCGAAAAAGACCAAGCCGGCCAGCATGGTGCGCCGACGGCCGATGACGTCGGAGAGCGCCCCGGCCGGGAGCTTGAAAAAGATGCCCGTCACCGTGGACACGCCAACCGCCAGGCCGATGGCCTCGGGCCCGGCCCCGAGAAACAGGGCGAACAGCGGCAGCACCGGATTTCTGGCCAGGGCGTAGGAAAAGCGGGCCAGGAAATTGACCAGACACAGATTGGAAAAAACCGTCATGACATCCTCGCCGCCGGGACGGACCGTCCTTTGCCCCGGTATTCAAGCCACAGGCGTTTTTGCGGGCGTCCTCACGGACCAACACACCGGGCAACGTTCATAAGCCATCCCGTTAAAAACCCGTTTCCCCTGTCAGGGAGGGTCCGGGAGGGGGTTACCCCCTCCCGGCCGCCGGAGGCATTTTTCCATGTCTCAATGCTTCACCGCCGCCCGATCATAAAAAATCGATTTGCCGTAGACGCCGACCGGGATGCCCATGGCCAGGCCGGCGTCAATGTAGCCCAGCGCCCGGGCGGCGGCCCCCACGCGCTGCTGCACCCGGTTGTCGATGGAGAGCAGGCTGGCCGTCTTGGCCGCCGAGGACAGGGCCACGCCGATGTCCATCATGCGCATGGCACAGTGGGGACCGGTATAGCCCATGGGCTTGTCGGTGACGGCGCGGGCCTTGGTGAAGGCGGCGCAGGTCGCAAAGCCGCAGGCCCCGCAGTCGTAGCCGGCGGCAGCGGATTTGCCGAGGCCGATCAACACCAAGGCCTGGGCCGCTGCGATATTGGCGGCGTCGCGCAGCCAAAACGCCTCGTTGGTGCTTTGGGGGGCATAGTCGCGCATGGCGGCGGCGATGCGGGCGAGGTCGTCGGGTTCGGCCACGACCACGATTTCCAGATGGTCCTTGCCCCCGGCTTTGGGGGCCGTGCGGGCGGCGGCGGCCATGAGGCCGGCGGCCTGGAGAACGGCTTCACGCATGTCTTTGTCCTTTCAGGATTGTTGGTAGGAGGCAGCCAGGGCGTCGAGCAACACAAAGCCCTGCTCCAGGCGGGAGGCGTCGTCCGGGGCAACGGCGCACAGGCCGTCGAGAAGGCGCTTGATCCCGGCGGTCTCCGGCGGCGCAGCCTCGAAATCGCCGAGGTCCACGGCCCGAAGGACCGCGACCAGCCGCTCGGGAATAGCCTCGGCCAGCCCGAAGGCCGCACGCATGACCTCGAAGGTGATGCGCGGTCCGCGATGGGTGAACGCCGCGCCGGCCATGTCAAAGGCCACGGCGTCCGGCGGCGGCGGGGCGATGGGGTCGGCGTAGGCAATGGCGGCAGCAGGGTCGATGAACCGGCGCACCAGCCAGAAAGAGGCCAGCCGGTCCACGTACAGTCCCGGCCGGGTGAGCCACACCCGGCCCTGATAGTCGGCCGGCCGGCAGCCGGGGATGTCGTCTTCGCCGGGTTCGTCCCGGCCGGCCAGCCGGGCGGCCAGGACCTCCAGAAGTTCGGCCACGGCCGGTCCCTTGGCGGCGGCAAAGAAATCAATGGCCCGCTCGGCCTCGTAGCGCCGGGTCAGACGGCGCAGCCGGGCGGCCAGTTCCTTGTCGGCCTCTCCGCCGGCAGCCGCGGCCAGGGCGGCCCGGGCCTCTTCGGCCAGGGCCACGTAAGACTCGTCGCGCACCCGGCAAAAGGCGGCAGCCACAGCGGCATCGGTCATGGTGGCGATGGCGGCGCATTCAAAAAAGACCGCCTCGCCGCCCCCTTGCTCCACCTCGCCGGCCAACCAGACAAACTGCTCCTGGTGGGCCTCGGAGAAGGGTAGCACGTACAGGCCGTTTTTAAGGCTCACTGCGCCAAGGGCCGCCAGCCGCCGCAGCACTTTGACCCGGCCGGACTGGCGGTTGGCCGGTTGGGAAAACGAAAAGACCAACCATATTTTGTTACACATGGCCTCAAATTAGATACAACTGTGACAAAGTCAATCCCCGGATGTCGAAACCCTTCCCAAAACCGGCCGGCACCCGGCCTTTCCAGGCCGCCTGGACCATGATAACGGGAGCCTAATGCCGAAAACCTCGCAACGACCGCCCTTTTTGCCGGGCCTTGGCGGCCTGCGCGCCCTGGCCGCCCTGGCCATCCTGGTCGGACATGCCGCCGCCTGGCTCACCCCGCTGCCGGAGACGCCCGCCCTGTTTGCCCCCCTGGCCCGCTTGACCCAGTGCGGGCTGTCGGCCTTTTTCCTGCTGTCCGGGTTTGTGCTCCAGTACAATTACGGCCCGGCCCTGGCCGACGGCCGCGTTTCCCTGGCCCGCTTCGCCCTGGCCCGGCTGGCCCGGCTCTATCCGGTCTATCTGCTGCTCTTCGCCCTGGCCGCAGCCGGGCTGCTCATCAGCGAAGGGCCGAGGGCCCTGGGGGGCCCGGCCAATATCGCGGCCTACCTGACCCTGACCCACGGCTGGCTGTTCAGCCCCGAATCGAACAGCATCTTTCCCCTGTCCTGGGCGCTTAGCGTCGAGTTCTTTTTCTATATCCTCTTCCCGGCCGTCGCCTGTCTGCTGGCCCGCATCGCCACGCCCGGGGCGGCCCTGGCCGTCGGACTGGGGAGCCTGGCCGCCATTTGGGGCCTCGACATCCTGACCGCCGCTGCCTGGCCCCGGCTTTTTCCCGCAGTCCTGGCCAGATACCCGCGCTGGGAAACGGTTCCCGGCGAATTCGCCGGCGTGCTCTTTCAATGGCTGATCTACACCAGCCCCTATTTCCGGGCCTTTGAATTCATCCTGGGCGCGGCCACGGCCCGGCTCTTTGTGCTGCGCCCGACCGCCGGGCCGGGCCTCGACCTCCTGGCCGCCGCCGGCCTGCTGGCGCTGCTCGTCGTGCCGTTTCCGGCCGATAATTTTTATCTGGCCGTGCTTGCCAACAACGCCCTTTACGCCCCCTTTCTGGCTGCGCTCTGTCTGGCCTGGGCCGCCCGGCCGCGCCGGTGGACAACCCGGCCGCTTCTGGCCGGCATTGGTCTCGCCAGCCTGTCCATCTATCTGGTCCAGGCCTGGACCCTGCCGCTGTGCAAGGCCCCGCCCGGCGCTTCGCCGCTGCTGTGGGCGGCCATGGCCCTGGCCGGCATGGCGGTCACCGTGGCCGCCGGCATGGCCCTCACCCGGCTGGTCGAAGCCCCGGCCGCCCGGTATGTATTGGGGAGAGAGAAGAAAGAATGACTCCGGCGGCAAAGGGTGGCCCCTTTGGAATCCCGCCTGGAGCGGGGCGGATGCAGACGTGTCCCCCAGTGCGGGGCCGCTCGCGTTGGGGCTAAACGGACTAATTGAGCAGCAGCGGCTGCCAGGGCAGCCCGCCTGCCGGCGGCGGCAGCGTTGCCGGCTGAATGAGCAGGGTGTTCGCGCTGCCGAGGTCCGGCAGGCCGTTTCGCAGGCCAAGGAGTCTGGTGGACGCGCTGCCGGCCGAGAGGCCGATGGTCTTGTCGCGCTGCGCAACCAGGGTCGTGTGCTGGTTGCCGGAGCCATAGTAAAAGCGCATGGCCCCGGAGGGATACAGGCTAACGGCCACATTGACCGGCCGGGCGTCGGTGACGGTGGCGGCCTTCCAGGCGATGGTCACGCTGGACGCGCTGGCGGCAACCGCGATGTCGTTGCCGCTGCCGGCCGTGGTCAGACGGTCCCACAGGGGGGCGACGGCCACGCATGCGGCCAGGCCATCGACGGTATTGTAGCCGCTGTTCACCGGGCTTGCGAACGACACGATGCCATGGCTGGACACATGGGCCGTGGTGTAGCTCTGCCCCCCCAGCGGAAAGGCAAACGGCAGGGTCAGGGGCCAGGACTGGTCGGTGCCTTGCCAGCCCTTTGCGGTCACGCCTGTGGGGAAGGCATCGCCTGTCTGGTACTGGGCATAGCCGCCGGAGGTCGGGGTCTTGGCCGTTGGATAGCTGCCGCCCAGAGCCAGTTGGCGGCCGAGATTCCAGGGATTGCTGTAGTAGGACGGATGCTCGCCGTTGTTGTCCCCATAGCTGTCGAGCGTTTCACTTTGGACGCTGTCTTTGCCCAGGGCATAGAGGTAGGCCTCCTCCATAGTCACGATGCCGTCGGCATTGCTGTCGCCCTTGGTCGTGTCGGCCAGGGCCTCGGTGGCGTAATAGGCAAACTCATCAACGGTGTAGTCCGGTTCCATGGCGTAGGACAATTCCCAGAACCGGGCGGCGGACATGAGCACCCGGTTGGGGGCCTTGAGGGGCTCGATCATGCCGCCGGAAAAGCACTGTTCGAAAATGGCCACCGTAGCCTTGGTGGTCACCTTGTTCACCTCGGCGGCAAATTCCGTGTTGGTGATGCTTTCCCCCCACAGATAAAGCACCACGTCCGTTGTATCGTATGGCGAGGTATTGCCTGCGCCGGCCCCGCCGTGGTCAGTGGTGAAGATATAGAGGATATCTTCGCTGCCAAGCTTGCCGGCCAGGGTGTCAAACACCGTGGTGATGTTGGCCTTGGTGGCGCTGTAGCCGATATCCGGCGTGCCGTCGTTGTTGAAATCCGTCTTGGAGTCTTCACCCAGGGAGTTGTCAACGGCTTGATCTGTGCCGTCGGCAAAGAGCACGAAGATATTTTCCTGCAAAAATCCGTTGGCCGTCAGTGTATTGAAGAAATAGGCGCAATCGTTCCAGTAGCGGATGTGATTGTTGGGCTGGTCGTAGCCGCCAGAGAGGATGACGGCGTAGCGGTGGCTGGCGTCGGTGGCGGCGTCTGCGGCCGGAGCGGCAATCCTGGCGTCGGCGGCCGGCTGCGAGGCGGCCGCGCCGGCCGGCGGCCAGACCGTCAGTTCCGTGAACCCGGCCATGTTTTTGGGCGGCGTGCGGGCGCTTGCCACCTGGATGTTGCCGCTTTCGGCCACCAGGGCAAAGCGGCAGGGGTGCTCCCAGTTGGCCGCGGGTGCGTCGTCGATGAAAAAGAGCCAGCCCGGCCCGCCGGACAGGGTAATGGTCGTGCGCCACAATTCGAGGCTCGCCGTGTCGGCAACCTTCGCCGTGGCCGCATAGACCCGCCGGCCTTGCAGGGAATGGCCCAGCAGACGGTCGGTCAGGGCCGCCTTGGCCGCTTCAAGGCTGTCCACCGGGGCGCCATCGGCCGCCGCGGCAAAGACGGGGAGCGGCGACAGGCCAGGGGGCAGGGCGTTGGTCGGGGCGAACCGTGTGGTGCCATCCTGGGCGACGAAGGCCACCCGCTTGTCATTGTTTGGCCCGGTAATGCCAAACAACCAGCCAGGGCCCCGGCCCAGTCGGACCGGCCGGGCGTCCAGGTTGAGGACCACCTCGCCGGTGCGAAGGGTTTCGTCCCCGGTCACAGTGGCGTTGTCCCGGGCCAGACGGGCATCCTGGGCCAGCAGCCGGTCGCGGGCCTGGGCAAAGGTCGCAATGTCGGCGGCCAGCCCTGGCGCGGCCAGGGAGAGCAGACAGGCAAGGAAAACGACAACGCCCAGGCTCCAGGAAGAGAACATATGAAACCTTTGGAAAGGCAGTTTGTTAGCCCATGCGCCGGGCGTAGAGCAGAATGTCTTGCTGGGAGATCAGGCCGGCCAGGCGGCCGTCGGTTTCGGTGACGGCCAGACGGCGCACGCCCTTTTGCCGCATGTACAGGATCACCTTGTAGACCATGGCGTCCACGGGCACGCAGACCACCGGGCCGCTCATGTGGGCCGAGACCGGATCGAGCAGGCGTTCGGGGCGGCCCATGATGGCGCGCAGGGCATCGCGTTCGGTGAAAATGCCGACCGCCTTGCCGGCCTCGGTCACCAGCACGCAGCCGGCGTTTGTGTCGCGCATCCGGTCAAGGGCCATGCGCACGGATTGCTCTGGCGTGAGACAAACGGGATTGGTCCGCATAAGGGCCCGGCAATCGACGCTTTCCACCATGAAATCAACGGCCAGGGCGTCCACCAGTTCTTTGTCCGTAACCAATCCGACCAGGGAGCCGCCAACGTCCACAACCGGCAGATGGCGCTCCCGGCGTTCGAGCATCAGTTTGATGGCCTCGTCCACGCCCAGATGCTTGGCGATGCCGCCGGTGGTCCGGGACAGGATTTCACGTATGGGGGTGGATGGATCGAGATCGACGTCGAGGTGGCGCACCAGTTCGCGTTCGGTGAGAAATCCCACGACCCTGGCCCCGGTCACGGCCGCCAGACAGCTGACGTCGGCACGCACCATAAGATCGGCGGCCTGGGTCACGGTGGCGTCCGCAGGCACGATATGGGGCCTTTTGGCCAGTTCGCCGACCCTGCGTTTGAACATGGCGCTTCCTGACGGGGGAAAGTATTTCCGAAGATATGGTCTGGCAGGGTTGGAAAGTCAAGGAATACCGGGCAAAGTTGCCATCTGTCCGGCTTGCCGCGGCGGGTTGATTCCGGTAGGGGGACAGGAAAGACGTATCCGGGAGTGTGCGGCATGACCCTCGACAACACCCCTGCCCCGCCTGCCGGGCAACCCGGTTTTATCACCCGGTTGCTCGAACTGGGCCGGACCCGTCGCGAACGGCTGGTCAGTGCCGTGCCCCGGCCCCGGCCGGTCCAATCCCTGGGCTCCGGCCCCCGGCGCTCCCTGGCCGAGATCAATCCGCCACCCCTGCCCGAAGCCTATCTGGCCCTTCGCCGCGCCGCTGAAAATCCCATGAGCACCGTGGCCGAGGTGGCCTCGGTGGTGTCCATGGACCCCAGTCTGGCCGCCTATGTGCTGCGTCTGGCCAACAGCCCCATCTTCTCCCCGGCCGCCCGGGTGGAGACCGTGAGCCGGGCCGTGGGCCTTATCGGGCTGGCCGAGATCGTCAATCTGGCGGCCGGGGCCGTGCTTGCCCGGCTGTTTGACAAACCGCCGCGCCCGGACCTGCTCTCCCTGCCCGATTTCTGGCGGCACGCCGTGGCCGTTGGCCTGCTGGCCCGGGGGCTGGCCCGGCGGCGCGACGAGGTGGCCAGCGAACGGTTTTTTGTGGCCGGCCTGCTCCACGACATGGGCCGGCTGGTCTTGGCCGTGGCCGAACCGGATCTGGCCGCCGCCGCCCTGGCCCGGGCCGTGGACAGCGGCGTCTCCCTGGACGGTGCCGAACGCCTGGAGTTCAATTTCGACCATGCCGCCCTGGGCGGACGCATCTGCGGCAAGTGGCTGTTGCCGGAGTCCCTGATCGAAGGTGTGGCCGGCCACCACAACCCCTCGCTTTGCCCGGACAGCGTGGTGGCTGCCGCCGTCCATGTGGCCGATTTCATGGCCAATGCCCTGGGCGTGCGGGCCATGCCGGCTGCCGGGCTGCCCCTGCTCGAACCCGGAACCCTGGCCGTTTTCAATCTGGCCGAGGCTGATCCGGCTGAGTTTACGGTCCTGCTTGACGAGGGCCTTTCGGCCATGGCCACGTTGTTTGCGCCGTGACCGCCCCGGCATCCCCCTTGCCATTCCCGGTTCGGGGCGCTACAGCAGAGAAAATAGGGAGCGGAATGTCATGAGCGCGCCAACCATCGCCCTGGCCCCGCTGACCGGGTCGGCTATAAACGAGATGATTTACGAGTACATGTCCTTGTCCGGCGACCGCCGGCGGGCCGAATTGGCCAGCTTTATGGAAAGCGGCCGCAGCACCCAAAGCGACATCATGGCCGTCACCCTGCGCGGCATGATCCTTCGCGAATCGGCCTAGGGCCGATCCCACCCCCGCATGAAAAAATTCGTTTTCCTCATAAGTGTCTGCTGTCTTGTCCTTGGCGTCCAGCCGGCGATGGCCAAGGATACCCCCCCGGCCAAGCACGCCGTTGCCAAAAAAAAGTCTGAAAAGGCACCCCCGCGCCAGGAGTCCACTCCGGGCGAGACCGTGGAGACCCCGGGCCGGGTCATCAAGGAACCCAATGCCTTTAACGGCATCAAATGGGGCACGGGCCTGGCCGCCATCCCGGATCTGACCGTGGCCGAGCGCGACGGCCAGGCCGCCTATGCCACGGCCGAGGGCGTGGTCTACCGCATCGGCGACGCCTTTCTCTCCGGCGTGGTCTACGGTTTTTGCCAGGACAAATTCGCGGCGGTGATGGTGGAATACAAGGGCCGGAAGAACCATGAGAGCATCAAGAATTTTCTCATGACCAAGTATTCCAAGCCCATCGATCTGGAAGGGCACGGCAACGACCTGGGCTGGCCGGTCGGCAACGTGCTGATCCGCATGAACTATTCGCCGAATACCGACAGCGGCACGCTGAGCTATTTCTACCAGCCGCTCTATGGTCCCTGTGGCGAGGCCAAGGCCCCCCAGTGACGCGCCGTCTTGCCGCCAGCCTGGCGCTTGCCGCCTGGTGTCTGCTGCTGTCCCTGCCGGCCCAGGCCGCCGAAGGGGGCCGCAGCCTGCCCTTTAACAAGCAAAACGTCTTCATGTTTTTCAAGCAGGTGGATGAAGCCAAAGACAAGCTGCCCGAAGAGCTGCCCCTGGAAGAATTGCGCGACCGGCAATGCATGCTCTACGCCAGCGTGCTCAAGCAGGGCGGCTACGATTTCGAGGCCACGGTCTTAAACGCCATGCAGTTTTCCGAAAAGGGCGGCAACAAGCTCGACGATCCCCGCTTCATGTTCCTGGCCGGCGTCTTCCAGGAGCACCCCGACGTGTTCGTGCGCCTGCGCGTCATCTCCAAGGCCACCCGCGACGCTGTCGTGCGCTACTTCGGCGGCTAGCTTCCTATCCCGTATACGTCAAATAATTCCTGCCCACCCGGTCGATGAGCTGGAGATGGCGGTATTCGCCCTTGATCTGGCCGGCTTCGTAGATGCGGTAGGCTTCCTCCAGGCAGGTCGGGCAAGCCCCGACCGGCGCTTCCACCCCCAGGCACAGGGGATTTCGCGTGGATTCCGTCTCGTATTTGACCACGCCCCGGCAGTGGTCGCACAGGCGCACCGACTCGGTCTGGTACTCGGTGATGGCGTCGGTGTCGTAGTACAGCGTCTTCCGCCGGGTGAACCAGCCACCCACCACATCGCCCTTGCCCGGTCCCCGGGGATGGCGCACTTCTTTCAAGATGTCGCGGCATACCTCTTCGATATAGCCCGTCACCTGCCCGCTTTGGCGCACCGCCGCCGCATCGAACCCGGGTTCGCGCACATGGCTGTAGTCCAGCCCGGCCATGGACAGCACCAGTCCCAGATTGACGTAGGGCAGCGCCCCCTGGATGGCGTAGCCGCCTTCCAGCACGGCGATGTCCGCCCCGAGCAGTTCGGTCAGCTGGGCATAGCCCTGGGCCGAGAAGGCCATGTCCGTGATGGGATCGGAGAAATGGTTGTCCTGGCCGGCGGAATTGATGATGAGATCGGGCTTGAAATCCTCAATGAGCGGCATAACCACTTCGCGCATGGCAAAGAGGAAGCCCTCGTCCGAGGTGCCGGGCGGCAGGGGGATGTTCACCGTGGCGCCAAGGGCCTTGGGGCCGCCGAGTTCCAGGGGAAAGCCGGTGCCGGGGTAGAGCGTGCGCCCGTCCTGGTGCAGGGAAATAAACAGCGTGTCCGGATCGTTCCAGTAGACGTCCTGGGTGCCGTCGCCGTGGTGGCAGTCGGTGTCCACGATGGCCACCTTAAGCGGCCCGTAGCGGTCGCGCAGCCATTCGATCATGACCGCTTCGATATTGATGTTGCAAAACCCGCGCGCGCCGTGGACCACCTTCATGGCGTGGTGTCCGGGCGGGCGCACCAGGGCAAAGGCCCGCTTGGCTTCTTTGTCGAGCACGGTGCGGGCGGCCCGGATGGCCCCGCCGGCGGAAATGAGGTGGGAGGTGGTGGTGACCGAGGCCACGTCCGGGAAGCAGAAATGGGCGCGCAGCACATCCTCGGCCGTGGCCAGATCAGGCTTGAGTTCGGTGATGCCGCGGATGTCGAACACCCCTTCCTCGCGCAACTGGTCCTGGGTGTAGAGCAGGCGTTCCTGGCGCTCGGGATGGGTCGGGGAGATGGCCCAGTCGTAGGCCGGGAAAAAAACGATGCCAAGGGGATGGCGGGCTTTCAGCATGATTTGGACACCGCCTGTTTGTAGGCCGCCGACACTCCGGGACGCACCTGGCAGGCCACCCGGATGGTGTGCCCGACAAGACATTGGCCCTCGACCATGGGAAACGAGGACAATTCCACGGTCTCGATGGGCGCGTCCTCGCCCTCGGCCCCGATGGAGGCCAGGTAGTCGCGAAGGCTGGTGGCCGCCTCGCCCTCGGCTGCGGCCGGACCGTAGTTGTCGGCCACCTGCCGGGTGATGCCAAGGGACGGGATGGTCAGCCGGCCGCAGGCGGTATCGGCGAAAAGCTCCACGGAAAAGGTCGGCCGGGCCAGGGCCGCGCCAATGGCGTTGGCCACGGCAAAGCTCTCCGGAACCACCACTTCCTCGGAAAAGGCGTCCTGGAGCAGGGCGGACAGGGCCAGGGCCGGGCCGCCCATGACGTAGACCCGGGTGGGGCGCACCTGCCGGCCTTCGAGCAGTTCGAAAATGGTGTAGACCGGCCGGTCGTTTATTTCCCGCACAAAGGCCGCCACTTCCGAGCGGATCTGGTTGACGGCGTTTAGGATGGCGGCTTCGGCCACTTCTTCCGGTTCGAAGCCGTTTGGCGTGGCCACGGCCAGGATGCCCTGGTAGGAGGCCCGGGGGTCGCCCACGGCAATGACGTTTTGGATGTTGAGCGCATCGATGAGCGTCGGGACCGGGCCGCCGAGGGCCATGGGCGGGCCGTGCCGCCGGGGGCCGACCTCGATGGCCTGCCGGGAGACGGTGATGGCCGAGTCGCCGCCAACGCCGATGGACCGGGTGCGCAGGGCCCGGACCAGGGTCGGTCGGCCGGCAATGGCGATGCCCTCGTTTTCAATGAGCGGCGCGCCGGCGGCAAAGACGGCAATGTCGGTGGTGGTGCCGCCGATGTCCAAAATGACCGAATCCTCGGCAATGTCGCACACGGCGATGATGCCCATGACCGAGGCGGCCGGGCCGGACAGGATGGACTGGACCGGCAGCGACCGGGACACGGACAGCGGCATGGTGCCGCCGTCGGCCTTGAGCACGTTGATGGACGCGGTCATGCCGAGATCGGCCACCGACTGTTCCACGGCGTCGCAAAAGCGGTTGTAGACCCGCCACACGGCGCTGTTTAAGCAGGCCGTGGCAATGCGCCGGCCAAAGCCCAGGCGGCCGGAAAATTCATGCCCGAGCGACACGCAGTCGGCCCGGTCGGCGAGGAGTTCCCGCAGGGCCAGTTCCTGGTCCGGGCAGCGGGTGGAAAATTTGGTGACCGCGGCAAAGGCGCGCACCCCGGCGGCCAGCCAGGCGTCGATGACCGGCCGGGCAGCGTCCAGGTCGATGGCCCCGGTCTGGCGGCCCCGGTGGTCGATGGCCCCGTCAAGGACGTGGTAGTGCCCGCCCAGGCGGTAGGATTCGGGATCGATGCCCGGTCCGCCGGAGACCAGGACGCCGACCGGATCGGCCGTGCCCTCGATGATGGCGTTGGTGGTCAGGGTGGTGGAGAGGGTCAGGCGCGTGATGGCTGTCGGGCCGGCCACGGCCACAATGCTGGCCAGGGCCTCCCGGATGGAGGCGAGCAGGTCGTCGTGGTTGGTGGGCAGCTTGGCGCAGGCCACAACGCCGCTTGGCCCGATGAGGACCGCGTCCGTATGGGTGCCGCCGACGTCGATTCCGCAAAGCATCCGCAACTCCTAGCATCAAGGGCCGTCGCCGTCGAGGCGGGAGTGGGAGGCCGGCCCCGGCCGGGGCACGCCCGGACCGGACCACGGTCCTTTACCGGGAATCAGGACGCACGGGAGCCCGGGCAGACGGCCGGGGTCAGCCCGGCGTTGCGGCACAGGACCCGGCCAAGGCGCTCAGGGTATGGGGCGGCAGGTATTTTTCGGATTATCCAGCGCGACCGTATTTTGGTTCTCGCCGACAATGCTGATGGTATTGTCCTGTATCTTCAAGGTCAGCGTATCGTTGGCCGTGCCTGAGGAACACCAGCGGTTGTCGTTGGGGCTTTTATAATAGCCCGTGGCCATGATCTTGGCTTTGGCTTCAGGGCTGCGTTCCCTGTAAAAGACATACGAAAAATGGACTTTCTTGATGGTCGGGTCCGGCGTGTCCTCGATATTGAAATCGTCGAGAAAGCGGCTGCGGCGCAGTTGCCAGCGATCAAAGAAATTGGCCAGTTCGCCGCTCAGCGCGGCCTTGCTTTTTTGAGGAGTCTTGAAATAGTCGATACTTGGAGCATAGGACTCCATGACCGCCGAGGCGCTGCCGTAATTGTATTTGGTAAAATGGTCCACGACGAATTTGACCATGCGGGTGTTGAGGTCCGAGGGGAGGCGTTTTTCACCCGGTGAGGCGAGGGGTTTGGCCGGGGCCAGGGAGGCGTACTGGGGGAGATCCGCCACGGCCGGGCGGGGGGCGACCGGCGCGGGAGCGACCGCTTCCGCCACGACGGGGGCTGGTTTGTCCGCAGCCTTGGGCGTCGGAGGGGCCGGCAGGGTCGGGATTGAAGCGGGCTGGGCCGGGGCCTGGACAGGGGAAGCCGGCCGCGGGGTGGCCTCGCTGGTGTTTTGAACGACGAAATTGAAGCGATAGGCCAGGACAAGAAAGACGACGACACAGGCACTGGCGCTTATGACCAGGGTGGACCGCAGCAGTGACCGCCGTCCCATGGGACGCTTGTACGTTGTTGGATCGTCAATACGATTTTTCATCCTATTGACAATAATCCGTATCTCCTGGGCTATCTCGTGAAGCTGCTGTTTCGGGTTTTCAAACGCATTTTGCCAGTGTCTGGACGCCAAATGGAATTTGAGATCATCGGAAAGTTCCACATCCTCTATACGGATCGGAATAATATACATATTCCTATCTGTCGCCAGGGTGACTTCGTTGAGAACGGCCGGGGAGTTGTTGGAGGCTGAGGAATAGACCAGGATCATGACGCAGCATTGTTGCAGGGCCTTGGTGATGGCGCTGGCCCAGGAATCGCCGCCAGATATATTTCGAGGGGCAATCCAGCACTCAAGAGCATTTGCTTCTAGGTATTTAAGCAATAAATTTGCAAGATCGACGTCTTTACTGCAGTAGCTGATAAAGATGTCTGGTGTTGGCTTGTGTTCCATGGCTCCCTCGCCAGAGTGCCGGCTGCCGGCATTGGCCGGACAATGCCGCAAAGGCCTGCAAGTCTAAAAATATATGTATTTCAACGAAGTATAAAAAAATGGAAAATCCGCCTCTGTATTTTTTCGTATGGTTGCCAATGTAGAACCGAATACGCAAAATGGCAATACAAAGTGCGTGCGGCTGCAGGCAGATGCATACCAGTGGAGTCGTCATTTACATGCGACCGGGACATGCTGGTTTGCCGACAGATGCCGGAGCAGACATCCATCCGGGGCGGGCGGCGGCGTTGCTGGCGGGCCGGCGATTCCCGGGCCGGGATCAGGGGACGCTGCCGGCCCTGATGCGGGCAGACGCGCCCATGGCGCGGGCCAGGAGGCCGGCGAGGCGTATTGCGGCAGGGATGGTCTTTGGGCCGGGCCGGCGCGAGGCGGCAACGGCCTGGCAAAGGCGCGGACGAGGTTGGCCGCGGGATGGCGACCGGGCAGGACGGGCTGGTTGGCGGCCGGCCCGTCGGCCAGGGAGACGAGGAGCCTACCGCCGCCCGTAGCGGCCGATGAGCGTGGCCGAGGCCAGGATGTGCCCCTTGGCCGCGCGCAGGATGTCCCCCTTGCCGGCTCCCGGGAGGAGCGGCAGTCGGGCGTCCAGGGCGTAGAGGGTAAACACGTAGCGGTGGGGCCCGGACGACGGGCAGGGGCCGCTGTAGCCGGTGCGCCCCCAGCTGTTTTTGCCGGAGACGCTGCCGTCGGGATAGGCGTCCATGGCCGGCAGGCCTTCGGGCAGGCCGGGAGTGGCTGGCGAGAGATTGAAAATCAGGAAATGGTCCCAGACTCCGGACACGGCGTCGGGATCGTCGCAGACCAGCACGAGGCTGGCTGCCGGGGCCGGCACACCGGAAAAAACCAGCGGCGGGGACAGGTCGGCCCCGTCACAGGTGTGTCGGGACGGGATCAAGCCGTTGTTGGCAAAGGCCGGCGAGGCGAGCGACATGGCCATGGGCGCTCCTCGGCCGCATAGGCGGCGGGCAGGGTGTGGCGAGGCAGGA
The DNA here is from genome assembly GCF_001936595.1 of Desulfovibrio sp. DV. Classification (GTDB taxonomy): domain Bacteria; phylum Desulfobacterota; class Desulfovibrionia; order Desulfovibrionales; family Desulfovibrionaceae; genus Solidesulfovibrio. The sequence continues at coordinate 224 of NZ_MLBG01000055.1, read as the reverse complement.
CCTGCGCCCCGGAATCCGGGACTGCAAAAGCCGCGTCCGGCCGGGAGCCGGACCACAGCCGGGAGGGAATCCGCTCCCTCCCGGCTGTCGAAGCAACGGTGGTTCCTGTCAAACACGTACGATGCCGGCGGCGTTACCCGGCCGCCTCGATTTCTCCCCGCCCACCGTTGCGGCAACGTCATCCCCTTTCCCCTTGTGGGGGGTCCGGGGGGCCTCAGGCCCCC
>NZ_MLBG01000054.1 GCF_001936595.1 Desulfovibrio sp. DV | reverse complement strand
GGCCCGATTCCAGAACCCAACTCGCCCTCGGCATCGCAAAGCCGATGCCGGCAGGTTGGAGAAAGAACGACCAGACAGGGCCAGTCCCAAATAAAATCTCCAGCGGACGCCGCGCGTCCCGGGTCTGGCCCCCCACCCCCTGCCTCTCTATCCTGTTGCTCTTGCTCCAACCATTTCGGCCCCGTTTCGGGGCCGTAGCGAGTTGGGTCCGGAATTTGGGCCGATGAGCCTGCCGCGCCAGCGGCGGCATCATCGGCCCAAATTCCGGACCCATCTTGAAAGTCTCCGCCCGCCCCGGCGCTTCCAACCGCCTGCACCATCCGGGGGTCCGGGGGGGTGACCCCCCCGGCGGGTCAAGGGCAGAGCCCTTGCAGGGTCTGGGGCAGCGCCCCAGCAGGGTCCGGGACAGCGTCCCGGCAGGGTCCGGGGCAGCGCCCCGGCAGCACCCAGGCAACACCCCGGCGCTTCAGGGCGTTACGAAGCCCAGGCGGGCGAGTCCGGTTTTGTCGTCTTCAAGGGAGGCGCCGCTGGTGGTCAGGTAATCGCCGACCATGAGTCCGTCGGCTCCGGCGGCCAGGGGGGCGAGGTTGTCGGTGGTCGGGCCGAAGACGGTGGGCCGGCCGCCGCAGATACGGATCTGGCGGTCGGGCAGGAGCAGGCGCAGCAGGATGACGATACGCCGGGCTTCGTCGCGCGACAGGACGGGTTGGCTGGCCAGCCGGGTGCCGGGGATGGGGGAGAGAAAATTCACGGGGATGGAGAAGGCTTCGGCGTCGAGCAGGGTCAGGGCCAGGTCGGCCCGGTCGGCCCAGGATTCGCCGAGGCCGAACAGGCCGCCGGAGCAGGTGGGGATACCGAGGCTGCGGCAGGTATGGAGCACTTCGAGATTGTCGGCGAAGGTGCGGGTGGTGCAGATGTGCGGGTAGAAGGCTTGCGAGGTTTCGAGGTTGTGGTGGTAGGCGGCCATGCCGGCGGTTTTGAGCCGGGCCAGGGCATCGCGGGAGAGGACGCCGAAGGAGGCGTCGGGGGCCATGCCGGTGGCGGCGATGGCTGTGATGGCTGTGGCGGCCAGGGCCAGTTCGGTGTCTGGCAGGGCTTTGCCGGAGGCCACGATGCCGAAGCGGGCCACGCCGGCGGTGTGCATGGCGGCGGCGGCGGCGATGATTTCGGGCGGGGTGAGGAAGGCGTGTTCGGGTGCGGCGGTCTGGTGATGGCCGGACTGGGCGCAAAAGGCGCAGTTCTCGCCGCAGCGGCCGGATTTGGCGCTGATGATGGCGCACAGGGAGACGGAGTTGCCGACCCGGGCGCGGCGCACGGCATCGGCGGCCCGGGCCAGGGCGTCGAGGTCGGGACCGGCGGCACGAGGCAGTTCGGCCAGCAGGCGATCCCGGTCGGTGTCGGATAAAAGGCCCCCGGCGAGCAGGGGGCGGACGATGGCGTCGGCAAAGGCGGAAAAAATCGGCATAGGCGTCCTCGGGGAAGGCCTTAGCCCCGGGGCGCATTTTGGGCAAGGGGCGGGAACCGGGAGGGCCTGGGCGGGCGGGCGCATCTTGCTATTTTCCCATATTTCACACATGAACTGGATGAGCTCTTCCGACCATATTGCGCATGGTTGCGGGGAGACTTAGAGTAATAGACAGCGACGGATTGCAAAAGGAGGCTTTCATGCATCGAAAATCCCTAGGGCTTCTCCTTGGCGGGCTGATTCTGGCCCTTTTCATGGCGGTACCGGCCCTGGCGGCGGACTATGAGGTCCCGGTGGTCAACGGCGAGCATTGGACCAAGTCCTCGCCCCAGGAGCGCAAGTCGTTTTTGATCGGTGCGGCCACCATCATCGAGCTTGAGCAGGAAGTGCAGGGCGACAATCCCCCCAAAAAGACCACGATCCCGGTCTGGTGCAAGGGCCTGAGCGCCTATAATTTCGACGAAATGGTCGCGGCCATCGACAAGTGGTATGCGGCCAATCCGGACAAGCTGGCTCGTCCGGTGGTGGAAGTCATGTGGTATGAGTTGGCCAAGCCCAAGGCCGGCAACCTCTAGCCGAAGGAGGCACCATGAAACGCCTATCCATCGCGGTCTCGGCACTGGCCCTGGTCGGTAGCCTTGGCTGCACGAATATGACCAAAACCCAGCAGGGTGCGCTGTCCGGCGCGGCCCTGGGCGCCGGGGCCGGTGCGGCCATCGGCGCGCTGTCCGGCGGCAATGCCGGCATTGGGGCCGGCATCGGCGGAGCCCTTGGCGGCATCGCCGGCGGCCTGATCGGCAACCAGCAGGAAAAGCGCGGCTACTAGCCGCCCAAACGTCCAGAGGATATGCCAGCCGGCGGCTTCGGTCGCCGGCTTTTTTTTGTGCAGCCATTGAACAGTTGTACAAGCACCTGTGCAACAATTTATGCACCTGACGAACCGTATTCATCTTTCCGGCTGACCATCAAAAAAATTCCCAATAATTCCTGCCTCTGCAAGGATTTTTCAAAGTTTCAAATCTGGCACGAACCCTGCTGTTCATCACGAAACCAGGGCGCGTGGCCACTCGCAGGCCGCGCACCCGCCCTGTCCGCCACAACCGGACCGGGAAGGAGGAGGAACATGCGACAGTGCACGCGACCAGGGTTTTGTATCGGCGGTCTGGCCATCGTGGCCGCGCTCCTTTTTGCGGCCTCACCCGGGCTGCTCGGGGCGGCTGCAGCGGAAAACGAGGCGGACAAGGCCCCGGGACGCCGGCTGGCCAGAAGCGCCACCCAGGCACCGGGCGCACGCTGGACCACGGCGGACCACTCCAAATATGAAGCGCTGCAAAAGGAGTTCACCAAGCCCGAAGAGGTGACCACCGCCTGCCTGTCCTGCCACCAGATGGCTGCCGACCAGATCCAGCATTCCATTCACTGGACCTGGATCTGCCCGGACTGCGGCGACGGCAAGTCCATGGGCAAGTACGGCAAGACCATCAACAATTTCTGCATCGCCGTGCCGTCCAATGAGCCGCGCTGCACCTCATGCCACATCGGCTACGGCTGGAAGGACAAGACGTTCGACTTTTCGGCCAAAAACCACATCGACTGCCTGGCCTGCCACGACACCACCCACACCTACGAGAAGTTCCCGACCAAGGCCGGCTATCCGGTGACCGAGCCGACGCTTTTTCCCGAGGACGGCAAGACGTATCTGCCGCCGGATTACAAGAAGATCGTGGCCAAGGTGGGCCGGCCCGACCGGCTCAACTGCGGGGCCTGCCACTTTTACGGCGGCGGCGGCGACGGCGTGAAGCACGGCGACCTGGACAGTTCCATGGGGATGCCGAAAAAGTCCCTCGACGTGCACATGGACACCGAGGGCCTGAACTTCACCTGCCAGCGCTGCCACACCACCAAGGAGCACCAGATTGCCGGGCGGCTTTATACCTCGCCGGCCGCGCCCGAACGCATCAGCCTCACCGAAGCCGATCTGGCCTCCAAGATCGCCTGCGAATCCTGCCATGGCCAAAAGCCCCACAAGACCGACACCAAGGCCAACGACCACACCGACAAGGTGGCCTGCCAGACCTGCCACATCCCGGAATTTGCCCGGGTGCTGCCCACCAAGATGTCCTGGGACTGGTCAACCGCCGGTAGGATGAACGCCGACGGCAAGCCGTTTAAGAAGGAAGGCCCCTACGGCAAGTCGGTCTACGACACCAAGAAGGGCGATTTCGTCTGGGAAAAGAATGTGGAGCCGGCCTATTACTGGTTTAACGGGGCCATGAGCAACATGCTCGTGACCGACACGGTGGACCCGTCCAAGAGGCTCGCCCTCAATCATCCGGCCGGTTCGCCGGACGATCCCAAGTCCCGGATCATGCCGTTTAAGCGCCACACCGGGAAGCAGCCCTTTGATCCGGCAAACGCCACCCTGGTCATCCCGCACCTGTTTGGCCCCAAGGATTCCGAGGCCTACTGGGCCAACTACGACTGGAAACGGGCCATCGTCTCGGGCATGAAGTACGTGGACCTGCCGTTTTCCGGCGAGGTCGGGTTTGTGGAGACGGAATACTTCTTCCCCATCACCCACATGGTGGCGCCCAAGGACAAGGTCGTGGCCTGCGATCAGTGCCACAGCGTCGAGGGGCGTCTCAAGGGGTTGCCCGGCGTCTATATTCCGGGCCGCGACGTCCATGCCGGCGTGACCATGGTGGGCTGGGGTGCGGTTATCGCCGCGATCCTGGCCGTCGCCGGCCACGGCATCGGGCGCATGGTTTCAAGCGCCAGGAGGAAGGGACAATGAGCAACGACACCAACGGCAAGTTCTATCTCTACACCCGCTACGAGCGGTTCTGGCACTGGCTGCAGGCCGCACTCATCATCGCCCTGGCCGCCACCGGCTTCGAGGTGCACGGCACGTTCAGTCTGCTTGGCTACAAGCGGGCCGTCACCGTCCATTCGGCCCTGGGCGTGACCTGGCTTGTGGCCTTCGCCTTCTTCATCTTCTGGATCGCCACCACCGGCGAGTGGAAGCAGTATGTGCCGACGACGAAGAAAATGTTCGAGGTCGTGCGCTACTACGGCTACGGCATCTTCCTCGGCCAGCCGCACCCCTGCCCCAAGACGCCGGACGCCAAGCACAATCCGCTCCAACGCCTGACCTATTTGGCCCTGGCCGCCGCGCTGCTGCCGTTTATGATGGTCACGGGGCTGCTCTACTACCTCTACAACGACTGGTCCGCCCTGGGCCTTGGCGGGCTTGGCCTTTCGACCGTGGCCCTGGCCCATCTGATCGGCGCATTTGCCATCCTGGCCTTTCTGGTGGTGCATGTTTACATGACCACCACCGGGCACACGCCGCTGGCCCACATCAAGGCCATGTGCACGGGTTGGGAAGACGTCCAGGCCGAGAAGCCTGAAGATTGGGAGAAGCGGACCGCCTAGCCGCACCACCTGCCGCCGCCCCGGGAGCCGAAGCTGCCGGGGCGGCCCTTTCCCCCGCGTCAAAACCGGCTCCCGGTCTGGACATTGTCCGGCACGCAGGCCACACTGGACCTGTCCCTTTGGCCCAGGAGCCAGGGACGGACCAAGGAGCCGTGCGTATGAAAAACCTGTTTCTCACCCAGGCCCTCTACAACCGCTGGGCCAACGCCCGCCTCGCCGCCGAACTGGACAAGCTGACCAACGAGCAGCTCACGGCGGCCTCGGCCGTCAATTTCGGGTCCATTCTGGCCATCGCCAACCATCTCGTGCTGGCCGACCGGCTGTGGCTGGTCCGGTTCACCGGCCAGGGGACGCCTGTCCCGTCCGTGGACGCCGTGCCCTATACGACCCTGCCTGCACTGGCCGCCGCCCGGATTGTCGAAGAGGAGCAGACCATCGCCTTTATCCGCGCCCTCGATCCGGCCAGCCTGGGCGACACCCTGGCCTACACCACCACCGACGGCACGCCCATGGCCCTGCCGCTTGGCCTGTGCATCGGCCACTTTTTCAACCACCAGACCCATCACCGGGGCCAGATGCACGGCCTGCTCGGCGCGTGCGGCATCAAGGCGGCGGATATCGATTTACTCGGCTTTGAACGCGAAACCGGGGCCTACGCCACATTACTGTGAGGCTTCGAAGGGGCTCAACCAATCGCCTTGTTCCCGTTTCCAAATTTCAATCCCGCGTCAATGGTAAGCCCCATCCCGACGCTGCCAAATCGATTCCCGGCAACAAGACGCGCCGCAGGAACCGCATGTTTGCACGCGTTTGCTATGAGCGGAATGGCTGTACTGCCGCCGGTCATGAAAAGCGTCTGCACGCTTGCAGCAGCAATCCCGGCCTGCTTGAGGCATTCGTGAATTTTCGAAACAATTCTCTCTTTTTCCTTTTCAATATCGCCCTCGAAGATTCTTCGAGAAACCGAGGTCACAAGCCCCGTCTCCACGTAGTGTAAGGCTACTGCCGCAGTATCCTGTTCCGAAAGAATGATTTTCGCTGTTTCAACGTCGCCTGCCAGACGATGTCCTTCCTGTTTCTGGATAATCCTGACCAGCCGTTCCGCCAGATCCTGCCGCTCGGCATGATAGTGAATATTTTTTACACTTTGCAAGGCCCGGTTGTTATACAGAAAAACGATCTTGTGCCATGTCGCCAGTTCGCGATAATAGGTTGCTGGCAAATCCAATATGGCATCACCGGGAAAGAGACTTCTTGTCCGCGTCTTGTAGCCAAAAAGCGGCATTATCTGCTCAAGACTGAGCTTCAAGTCCAAATCGGTTCCGCCGACATGCACGCCGGCGTTGGCAAGGATATCCTGCTTCCTGTCGAGCTTTCCCCTGCTGTCCGGCGAAACCCGAACGACAGAAAAATCAGACGTTCCGCCGCCTATATCGACAATCAAGGCAAGCTCTTCCTGCTTTACCGATTGTTCATAATCCAGGGCCGCGGCGATTGGTTCATACTGGAAAATGATATTTTGAAATCCTGCTCTTCTTGCAATTTCTTCAAGATGGGCTTGGGCAAGAATGTCAGCCTGTTCATCGGCGTCGACGAACCAGACAGGCCGCCCCATGACGACACTTTCGACAGCATGGCCTGCGGCGTTTTCGGCCTTCTTTTTCAGGTGCGCTATAAAATCAATGATTATCTCTTTAAACAAGATATTCTTGTATCCCACCTCTGTTGACTCATTGATCAACGAACTCCCAAGGATGCTCTTGAGGGATCGCAAAAATCGTCCCTCGCAACCGCTCACGTAAAATTCTATAGCTTCGTTGCCAAACAACACTGCATTCTCTTCAGTGTCATAAAATATGGCGCTTGGAATTGTTTGTCGTTTGTCTTCCAATTCGACAAGGCAAGGGATGCCGTTTTTAATAAAACCGACAGCAGAATTCGATGTCCCAAAGTCAATGCCAAGAGCCGACGACATAAGTTCTCCGTATTCGTATCGCACCAACTGTCTGACCAAAGACCGGAACAGCGCTCAAAAAAGAACATTCCGTTGACGACCCGCCCACGGCATCTTTCAAGTCTTTGGTATTTCATACTATTTCAGAGCATCAAGCAACACCCGGGGCGTGTCGGGCTGGTGTTCACCCAACGCTCCGCTCCCACGCAGAAAACGAGGGGGGCAACTACTGCTCCGAACGCTTCCCGAAATCAACCCTTGATTTTCCATCCCTCAGATTTGCCCGGACCAGATGCATTGCTGCCTGTCGGCTTGTTGCCGGCCAAAGGGGCTTCACTGCCCTTCCCGCTACCCGGCTGGCCTTTCTCCCCGGCCGCCGGCTCGTTTTTTCCTGCGCACATTTCGCCCGCCGGCTTGGCAACGCGCTGGTCAAACCAAACTCCCCCCAGGTGGGATTCCAAAGGGCTCAGCCCTTTGGCCGCCGGAGGCCTCTTCTCTTTTCTTCCCTTCATTCACTCACCCTCCCCCCATTGCCGCCTCTGTCGCCGCATCGACGTGCAATCGACGCCGGGGCGTTTCATCCGGTGCGTCGGGACGCGGTATCCCTCGCCCATGCTTGGTTTGTTTCTCAAGGGTGCGACCATAGGCGCGGTCATTGCCATGCCGTTTGGAGCGGTTGGGATGCTGTGTCTGGGCCGGGCCATGTCCCGGGGGCTGCGGGTGGGCCTGCTCTCGGGCATGGGCGCGGCGGCGGCCGACGCCTTTTATGGGGCGGTGGCGGCCTTCGGGCTCACGTTTGTGTCGGATTTTCTGGCGAAGCACGCTGCCGTGCTCCAGGGCGTCGGGGGACTTTTCCTGCTGGCCATGGGGTTGCGCCTGCTGCTGACCAAGCCGCCGGGCCAGTCCCGGCCGGACCGCGAGGGCGGGTATGCCGGGGCCTTTGCCTCAGCCTTTTTGCTGGCGCTGACCAATCCCATGACTGTGGTGGCTTTTTTGGCCATCTTTGCCGGGTTCGGCCTGGGGCAGCCCGAGGCCCGGGCCGGGGATGCGGCGGCTGTGGTGGCCGGAATCTTTGGCGGATCCATGGTCTGGTGGGCGGCCATCGCTCTTGGCGGCAAGCTGCTGCGCTACCGGCTGTTAACGCGCCTGCGCACCATACGCCGCATCTTCGGGGCGCTGATACTGGCCTTTGGGCTGTGGGCGCTGTGGAGCGCCGGGATGGGGACGGACCTAGCGGCCGGACGGGCAGTCGATGCCGCCGTCGGCGCGGCAGGCTTCCTGGCGAAAGGCGCTTAAGCGCTCGGAAATGATCTTGAGGCCGGTGAAGGGAAACTTGGCCATGGCGTCCTTGTAGGGCTGCGGATCGGCCAGGAGATGGGTGAGTTTTTCCCGGATGCCGTCGGCGCAGAGTTCGTCCCAGGGCAGAAATTCGATCAACCCCTGGCGGCTTAGGACCTCGGCCCGGATGCGCTGCTCCAGGCGGGGGACTTCCCGGGGCACGACCAGGGAGGGTTTGCCCTGGGAGAGGATTTCGCAGGTGGTGTTGTAGCCGCCCATGGTCACGATGGCGTCGGCCAGCCCCATGAGCGTCTCCATGCGCCGGTAGAAATGGTAGAACCGGGCCTTGACCCTGGCGGCGCGCTTGGCCACCAGTTCGCGCTCGGGCCGGGGCATGAACGGGCCGGTGACGAAGATGACCCGGTGCTCCGGGCCGCCCCCCTCCTCCAACATGCGCAGATAGGCGTCCATGAGCGGATAGCCGTCGCCGCCGCCGCCGGTGGTCACCAGCACGAGCTTTTCGGCCAGCCCCAGGCGTTCCTCGCGCCGGATGGGGGTCATGGCCTGGGGAGCCGGCACCCGGCGCGGGATGTAGCCGGTAAAGACCATTTTGCGGCTGATATTGTCCGGGATCTCATATTCGGCCACCGGGTCGTAGAGTTCCTGGTTTCCGTAGACCCAGATCTCGGAATAGTACTGGTCAAGGACCTCGTAGACGCCCTTTTCCCGCCATTCCCGGATGGTGGAAGCGGCGTCGTCCATGATGTCGCGAAGCCCGAGGATGGTGCGGGTGCGCGGCTGGCGGCGCTTGAGCCATTTGAGCGTCGGGATCACCTCGCGGCGAAGGCCCATGGGAGCCTTGTCCACGATGAAAAGATGGGGCTGGAAGGCCTTGGCCGTGGCTACGATGATGTTGCGGCGGATATTCAAGGCATGGCGGGCGTTGATCTTGATGGAAAGGGGCAGGTATTCCTCATTGGTCTTCTTGATCATGCCCGGAATGCGCACGTAGTCGATGCCTTCGGGAATCTCGTAGCGGCCGGCCAGGGGCGAGCCGGTGAGGATCAGGATGTTGACTCCCCGATGGCGCAGATGCTCGGCAATGGCCATGGTGCGGCGCAAGTGTCCCAGACCGTAGGTGTCGTGGGAGTACATCAGGATATTGAAGGTGGAGGGGGCTGCCATGGGCTCAGGGAACGTCGATGCCGAGTTTGCGGTACTCGTTTAGCTTGTTGCGCAGGGTGCGCACGGAAATGCCCAGGAGTTGGGCGGCCTGGGTGCGGTTGCCCTCGGTGCGGTCCAGGCTCTTGATGATCATGTGGCGTTCCATGACGTCGAGCGGCACCACCTCGCCGGACGCGCTGCCGGGCATCTCGTCGAGGTTGCGGGCGGCGGCGGCCATGTCGAAAGGATCGTCGGCAGCGCCGGCAGCCACACCGGCCGCAGGAGCACTCTCGACTGCCACGCCTGGAGCCTCGCCCTCTTCGCCGGGTCCGGTCATGGGATCATAGGCGGCATCGCCGCCTTCGCCGGGCCAGACGTCGGGATCGAGCAGGAAATGGGCCTTGCGGATGGGACCGGCTCCGGCCAGGAGCACGGCGCGTTCCATGAGATTTTGCAGCTCGCGCACGTTGCCGGGCCAGTCATAGGCCATGAGCCATTCCTTGGCGTCGGTGGAAAAGGCCAGGGTGGGCAGGCCGTAGGCCTTGCGAAATTTCTCCACGAAAAACTGGGCCAGCCTCGGGATGTCGGCCCCGCGCTCGCGCAGGGGCGGTAGCTTGAGCGGGATGACGTTTAAGCGGTAGAACAAATCCTGGCGAAACTTGCCCTCGGCCACGGCTTCGTCCATGCGCCGGTTGGTGGTGGCCAGGACGCGCACGTCCACATGCACGGTTTCCGTGCCGCCCACCCGGTCAAACTCGCTCTCCTGGAGCACGCGCAGGAGCTTGGCCTGCAGGCCCAGGTCCATCTCGGAAATTTCGTCGAGCAGGATGGTGCCGCCGCTGGCCATCTCGAACTTGCCGAGCTTGCGGGCAATGGCCCCGGTAAAGGAGCCTTTTTCATGGCCGAAAAGCTCGGATTCGAGCAGATGTTCGGGCAGGGCGGCGCAGTTGATGGCCACAAAGGGGCCTTCGGCCCGGTCGGAAGAGGCATGGAGATAGCGGGCGAACATCTCCTTACCGGTGCCGGATTCGCCGGAAATGAGCACGGTCGCCTTGGACTTGGCCACCTGCCGGGCCAGGGCCAGGACGCGGCGGATGGCCGGGTGTTCGCCCACCACGGCAAACCCTTTGCCCGAGGTGGCCGGCGGGGCGGCGTGCCGGGTCGCCGAGGCGACCGGTTCGACCCTGGCCGGGGCGTCATCCGGCAGCATGGCCAGTATTTTTTCCCAGGTGAGCGGTTCGAGCCAGTAGTCCCGGGCTCCGAGCTCCAGACAGCGGGCGGCTTCGTTGGCCGTGCCCCGGTCGGTGAAGACGATGACGGGCGGAAACGGGGCGAAATTGTGCGCTTCGGCCAGCAGGCTTTCGGCGGTATAGACACCCATCTTGGCCTGGGAAAAAATGATACAGGGCGGAGACTTACGGATGGCGGACAGGGCTGTGGCCAGGGAGTCGGCGATACCGGCGGCTACCCCGGCTTCCTTGAAGAAGGGGAAAAATTGGGTCACCGCCTGGGCCGGGGCGACAAAAAGTATTGTCTTTTCCGCCATCGCCGAGGTTCTAGCCCGAAGGCCAACGGGTTTCAACCGGTTGGACGCGGTTTCTCCCCAATCGTTGCAAATTCCCTGCCCGGTTGCCGGCATCAGACCAGGCCGCACTGACGCAAAAGCCCGGTGAGCACCTTGTCGCTGTCGAAATAGTCTTCGGCAATGGCCCGGGCTGCGTCCCCGGCCCGCTGCGGCTCGGCTTCCACCCGGCGCAGGGCGTCGACGGCGGCGTCTGCTCCCTCGAAGGGGAAAAGGCCCTGGCCGGTCGGCAGATAGGTGCCAAAACCGGTGTCTTCCACCACGGCCGGCCGGCCGGCGGCCAGGAAGGTGGCAGTGCGGTCGGAAAACCAGCCGCTTTTCAGGATCACGTTCTGGTCCTTGGCAATGGTGAACTCGCCCCGGGAGCCGCGAATATAGTCGCGGTAGGCCACGGGATCGCGGGAAACCTCGAGTGCGTCGCGCACTTCCCAGCCGGCAGCCCGGTAGCGTTCGGCGTTTTCCTTCATGCCGCTCATGGCCAGGCCAAGCGGCAGGCCGGGAAGCCGGGCGGGCAGATCGAGGATGGCTTCGTATTTGACGTTTTTGCGCCAGGAGAGCTTTTTGCCGTCCACCTCCACATCCCGGTCCTTGGCTTCCCAGGTGCCGATGGTGGTGTAGTTCGTGCCGCGCCCCTGGCCGCGCGGCCAGAAATCGAGCACCACCGGCGGCAAAAGCGGCTTCCAGTCGATGTCGGACAGCGGCACGCCGGTCTGGCCGGACGGCAGGTTGCAGCCGTAGGTGAAACAGGTCTGGTGGGCGGCGAAGTAGTCATGATTCCAGGCGTTGCCGGCCACCTTGACCTGGGTGAAGACAGGGTCGGTGTCGATGACGGCCCGCACCGGGATCTGCAAGTATTCCTCACGCAGGGGAATGACGCCCGAGACATTGAGGAAGAAATCGGCCGCAGCCAGATGGCGGTCGAGGGTGTCCCGGTCCATACCGTAGACGCGGTCCTCAAGCTGGCTGACGTAGGCCCAGCGTCCGGCCAGGCCGTGGTCGGCAAAAAGCCGGTCCACGATGGCCCGGCCCGGGCCGGAGTCGCTGCCGGCGTAGCCAAGGACAGGGTCAAAGGGATAGGCCCAGTCCGAGGTGTCTTCCAAAAAGACGACCTCGTGGCCCAGCCGGGCCAGGCCGGCGGCGAAATGGAGCATCATCCACACCTGCCCGCCGAGAGGGAAGCCTACGGCAAAACCGGCCACAATGATGCGAAGCGGTCGTTTCATGTATCCCTCGGGGCCAGCCGGGACTGCGCCCGGCCGCAGCCGCTGCGCCGCGCCTTGCAGCCGGGCGGTTGATCAGATGCCGGGCTTGCCTTTGCCTTCGACCCAGATTTTGACACCCTTGTCGATGGTGACCACGGGCACGGCCTTTTTCTTCAGGAAATCGGCGAGCTGCCCGAGTTTGGCAGCATCCCAGGGTTCCCAGCCAAGGTCCGAACCGATGCCGTGCAGGCAGAAAATCACCCAGCCGTTCTCGCGGATGGCGTGTTCCTTGACCAGTCCGATGATGGCTTCGGCCGTATCGTTGGTATGGACCACAAAGCGCTTGAGCCAGTAACGGTCGGTCGATCCCTTGCGGTTGAACGTGTCGCCGCCGTTGGCCACCTGGGAATAAAAGCGCTTGGAGAGTTCGCTCATCTCCGGGGTCCAGTAATTGTGCGGGGTGATGTAGGTGGAGACGTTGAAACCGAGGTCGGAGAGTTCCTGTTTGGAGGCCTGCATCTCGCGTTCGTAGGAGATGGCCACGATCTGCTGCTTTTCCGCACTGGCGGGATCGAAGGGATGGACCAGAACCTCGCCGATCAGTTCGTCGAAATAATAGCTGCCGGGCTCCTCGCGCACGCTCTTGCCACTGGCCCGCTCGCGCAGCACCTTGCCGTTTTCCATCAGTCCGGACAGCTCTTCGTATTTGTATTTGGCCTCAAAAAGCGGACGCTGGCCGGCCACGGGCTTGAGCAGGAGGCATTTCTCCTCGGCCACGAACTTGGGGATGTCGATGGGCCGCTTGTGGGTCAGGCTGTGGGAAGCGATTTCCCATCCGGCCATCTCAAGCTCGTGCAGGTCTTTTTCCTTCATGAAGTCAGGGTCGCCGGAATCCACCCGATCGGCAATGATGCCCACGGTGGCGACCAGACCATAGCGGGTCAGGACGGGAAAGGCGTATTCATAGACGCTGGACAATCCGTCGTCGAAGACCAGGCTGACCATGCCCGCGAGACACACTTTCCCCATGGCTGCGCTGCCGGCCAAAAGGACTGCGGCCAGGAGCAGGGCACGAGAGAGAACACGAATTCCACGAATTTTTTCCATGGGTTGTCCGCAGGGCAATGCTGCCGCTTGAGGTTGGGGCAAAGAAAAACATACAATAATAATGCCAAAAGTCAATGTCTGCTGCTGGCAGGGACAGGCAAAAAGCAGGGCCGCCGAGGGCGGCCCTTGGGATGGTGCAGGACAACAACACAACCGTAAGGAGGGATATACCCGGCAGCCACAGCAGTTTTGATCCATGGCTTCCGGCACAATGAAGAATAAGCACGGTCGGCCCGGCGGCAAGTCCCCTTGACGGGTGCATTGACGACCGATCAAAAAGTGGTATGTGGCGCTTGCCGCCGGGAGATGTTTTTGCCGGGCGGCCATTCACGGAGACGCCATGTCCAAACGCCACGCCGCTTCATGTTTTTTGTGCCTGCTGCTCACCCTGGCCGCAGCCGCCCAGGCCCAGGGCGCTTCCAAGCATTTCCGCACATCGTATGAGCATTTCAACGCCTATGCCGCCAAAGCCGCCGACCTGTACTTCAAGACCGAGGTGGCAAGCGAAAAAAACATCCTGTCCCACCTGACCGCCGTGTGCGCCATCTACGCCGAAAAAGCCCGGGGGCTGGTCCACATGACCGATGTGGCCGAGCATATGGTGGCCAAACGCGACAAGACCTTTGCCCTGGGGAGCCTGCGCGATCTCAAGGACGTCACCCTGGCCGGGCTGCCCCAGGACATAAAGCTTCTGACCGAACTGGTGGAAGGCCAGGAAAACCAAGCTCTGTTCCAGCTTGGCACCCAGGTCATAAACGAACTGCGGGTCTTTGAGCGCAACACCGAAAACCTCTAGCCCTCCGCCTGTCCGGCCGCCCAAACCGCATCGCACCCCAATCTTTTGCTTCTCTTACGGTTTTCCAAGGGGATCAGTTCCTGTCGTTGCGCCCCTCACCGACCTGACGCCCCTTTTTTAACAACCTCCCCCTTTGCAGGGGTCCGGGGGGATCATCCCCCCGGCCGCCGGAGGCATTTCTCCTCTTCTCCCACGCACGCCCCGGCCGCCGAGGCATTCCCCCTCTTCCCTCACTCGCCGGCCGTATCGTTCGCCTCCCCCCCGGCGCTCCCTTCCACCGTTACCCCCACGGCCACGCCCAGGCGTCGGGGGTCGAGGACGCCGGTTTGGGCCATGGGCACAAAGGCGCTTTGGGGCATGATAAAGATGGTCCTGGCCCGGCCGTCGCCGCCATCGGGCAGCCGGTAGCGCCGGGTGACCGGCCCGCCGTCCAGGCGCAGCCGGCCCAGCGGCCCGGCGTCGGAGACCAGCAGCACGTCGGTCGGCACGGGTGAAAAAAGGGTGAGAGTGGCCTCGCCGGGCGCGACCTCAATAGCCGCGTCCCCCACGCTCCAGCGCAGATTGTGCCCGGCAATGGGCTCTGGCGGGAAAAATCCCTCGTAGACCACTGCTGCACCGCGCCACCGGGGCAGAGACAACCGCGCCCCGGTGCGCGAAAGGCCGGCGTCGGCGGCGTAAGAGCCGACAGCAGCCAGGGCCAGCCCCCAGGCCGCAAAGGCCGGCCAGCGCCTCCCCTGCTCTCCCCGTTCCAGGGCCATGGCCCGGCCAAGAGGCACGAAGAGCAGGAAGAGCACCGGCGGCACGTAAAACATTTCCTGGAAAAAGGCATAGACGTGAAACGCGACCAGGGAGAGGAGCAAGGCGGCGTCGAGCATCCCGGCCGTGTCCCTGGCCCGCCGCCACAACACCCAGCCGGCCCGGCCGGCCAGGGCCAGCCACAGGCCAAGGCCGGCGATCCCCAGGCCCGAAATGAGCTGGATGTACATGTTGTGGGAGGTCTCGAACACCTCGGCCGACGGGTCGCCGTAGCGCCCGAGCCAGGAGGCCGGCGCGGCCAAAAGGACCGGATAGTGCCGGGCATAGCTTTCATAGCCCATGCCGAAAACCGGCCGCTCGGCGGCAATGAGCAGGCCGGAGCGGAAAAGCGCCGGCCGGGGGGAATCCGTGAAATTGCCGACCCGTTCCTTGAGCAGGGCATTGATCGGCCGGCTTATGGCCGACAATTCCCGGCCAGAAGCCCAAAAGGCCAGGGCCAGGACCAGGGCGCCGGCCACGGCCAGCCCGGGCAGATGGCCGTAGGGCCGGGGAAACCGGGCCATGGGCCCGTTTCGCAGATACAAAAAAACGGCGCAGGCAAAGGTCAGGCTGCCGGCGATCCAGCCGGCCCGGGCCAGGGTGAGGACCAACGCCCCGGCGCAAAGGGCCAGACAGGCCGCGCCGTAGCCCCGACGCCACAGGCCCCGACGGGCAAAGGGCAGAAGCAGAAAGGGCGCGGCCACGGCCACGTATTCGGCAAACCAGCCCGGATTGGCGAAAAGCGAGGTGAAACGGTAGTGGAGCAGATAATGGTCGCCCCGGAAATGCTCGGTCAGGCCAAAGACGATGGCCGTGACCAGCCCGGCCGCGATGCCGGCGACCAGGGTTTCAAAGCGCCCGGAAAGGGGGCTTGCGGCCAGTTCCCGGGCAAAGACGGCCATGACGGCCAGGCGCAGGGCCGCGGCCAGTCCGTAGGCCGGAGCGTCGGCCGGGGAAAAGACCATGGAGGCGAAAAACCCGCTCGGGCCAAAGAGCGTGGCCGCCGTTGCCAGCCGGTCCCAGGGCAGAAGCCACATGGAGCCCAGGGCCATGGCGACAACAGCCCCAAGGAGCGCCCCGGTCAGGCCCGGACCGGCCGGCCGACGCCCGAGATTGCCCCAGGCAAGGGCCAGGGTGGCCGCATCAAGAACCAGGCCGAAGGCCACGGCCGGATAGACGTAGGTCTGCCAGCCAAAGAGAAAAAGGGTGAACCCGAGCAGGAAAAGGCCACGGGACAGGCCCCGGCCCGACACGGCCATGGCCGCCCCGCCGGCCAGGACAAGGCCGACAAGGGCCTGGGCCGGGCGGCCCAGGGAACACAGGGCCATGGCCGAGAGCAGCAGATGGCCGGCCACCAGCGCCATGCCGCCAGCCCGCATCGCCCCGTCGGCCATGCCCGTGCCTGTCGCCGTTGCGCCCATGGTCCGGCCTACCGTTTGTCCGGACAAAAGGCGTTTGGCACGTCTTTTACAAGGTCGTCGGCGTCACCCAACAGGCCATTTTGCCCGGCCGAGGCCACGACATCGGGCAGGCAGGGAAAATCCGGGCTCTCGGCCTCGTTTTCATTGAGCAGATAGGGCGAGCCCCAGGGATCGCGGGCCAGCCGGGCCAGGGTTTTGGGCGAGGCCCCGGCGGCCCGGCCCAGGCGTTCCCGGGCGCTGTCCCATTTGCGCCGGCACACGTCGCCCTCGGGCACGGTGCGCAGATCGCGCCCGGCACAGCCGCAGCTCGTGCAGTTCTCGCCGGTAATGTCGAAAAGCGGCGTGCCGGTGGCTGTCTTGGCCTCATGGGCCAGGGCGGCCAGGGTCGAAAGCGCCTGCCCGGCCTCGGTCCGCTCATGGAGCAGGGCCACCATGGCGGCAAATTCCCGGCGTTTTTTGGCCAGGGTGTCGCCCAGGAGCATGGAGGTGGCCAGGAGGGCCACGCAGCAAACCAGGGCCGTGCGCACCCGCCACAAGGCCCGGGATTCGTAGCGGTCGGCCGAAAGCTCCCAGGGCCCGGCTTTTTTGGCGGCAAAGGCCTGATTGAGGCGGGCCAGACAGGACTCGCCCCGGCGGGCAAAGGCGGACAGGGCGTCGCCGTCCGGCAACAGCCCAAGGCCGGCCCGGTCCTCCCGGACGGAAGGTTCCCCGGCCAGCCCCAGTTCCTCGGCCAGGGCGTCCAGGTCCTCGGCCAAGAGCCCGGCCAGCAGGGCCGCGTCCCGGAGATCGTCGGCCCCAAGCAGCGCGTACAGGCCGTCCAGGCGGGCACTGGACAGGGCCAGCAGATCGGCCGTGCGTTCCCGGGCGGCAACGGTTGCGGCATCGGCTGCGCCTGGGGCCGGGCGTCGCTCGCCCGGCATGAAATAAGACAGGAAATCCAAGCTTTATTCCGTTCCTGCGGCAGGTGCGGCCACAGCGCCCCGGGGCAGCACCCCGGTCGGATAGACGACGTCCAGGCTGGTGACCACATCGCCCCGGGCCTTGGCCGGTCCGGCGGTCAGGGCCAGGACATGACCGCCCCGGCTGCGGTCGCGGCTGAGGAAATGAAAATGCCAGCCCGACGGCGACAGGGACGGCAGGCCCGGCGGCGTGTAGAAGCCGACCAGGGTCCCGGCCACATCGGCCAGGGAAAAGGTGCTCTGGTGCTTGATGGCCTCGGCCAGGGGCGGCCAGGGCTGGCGCTGGGCCGGTACGCTGCGCACGGTCAGGGCCGGGAAGAGGCCGTCCACCCGCACGGCGCACATTTTCGAGGGATCGGGCAGCCGGGCGGCCAGGGCGGCGGTCAGGCCGGACAGATCCAGGCCGTCCACCCGGCCAAGGTCAACGGACCCGGCAAAGCGCACGATCTGGGCAAAGGGAGCTGTCTGGCCGGGACGCGCCCGGTGGACCACGCCGTCGGCGGTGACCTGATAGACCACCCCATCGAGAACAACCATCTCGCCGTCGAGGTCGTCAAACGTGCCGAGGCCAAAGTCGCCCTGGCGCAGCAGGCCGGCGCAGGACCGCTGGCCGGCATAGTCGCCCACGATCAGGGCCTCGATGGTGCCGGTCTGGTGCAGGGTGGCGGCCCAAAGCCGGCCCGGATCGGCAACGAACAGCGAGACGGCAAGGATGGCAAGGCGCAGCAGGGCACAGCGTGGCATGGGGTCCTCCAGGGACGCGGGCCTAGGAAAAGCCGGAGCCGACATCGTCGGCGTCAGGTTCGGGTTCGCCGGCCAGAAACCGTTTGACCACGGGATTTTCGCACTGGCCGATGGCCTCGGGCGTGCCCTGCCAGACGATGCGACCGGCGTCGAGCATGGCCACATGGCCGGCCACCCCGAACACGTCCGGGATGTCGTGGCTCACCAACACCGCCGTAAAATCAAACTGTCGGCGGGCAGAGTCGATCAGTTGCAGCACCGAGGCCTTGCGGATGGGGTCAAGGCCGGTGGTCGGCTCATCAAACAAAACCAGTCCGGGCTGTGTCACCAAAGCCCGGGCCAGGGCGACACGTTTTTGCATCCCGCCGGAAATCTGGGACGGGTATTTGCCGAGGATGCCGACCAGTTCCAGGCGTTCGGCCATGGACATGACCTTATCGGCGGCCTGGGATTCGCTCAAGTGCTCGGTTTCGCGAAGCGGCAGGGCGATGTTCTCGGCCACGGTCATGGAATCGAAAAGGGCCATGTTCTGAAACATGTAGCTGCAACGGCGGCGAAAGGCCCGCTGGGCCTCCCGGGGCATGGCCGAGAGCGCCTCGCCCTGGAACAGGATCTCGCCCGCATCCTGGCGCATAAGGCCGATGATGTGCTTTAAAAGGACGCTCTTGCCTTCGCCGGATTTGCCGATAACAGCCGTCACCATGCCCTCGGGCACGATCATGTCCACGCCGCGAAGCACGGGCTGTCCCTGGAAGGCCTTGGTCAGGCCGTGAATTTCGATCATGGGCTGGTTCATGGCACCTATCCCGGGGAAAATACAAACCGCGCCACTTTGACCGCAATCCGCCCTGATGGCAAGAACCAGCCGGCCGGCACATGGCTTGCACTGTGCTCCTTGGCCGGCAATTTCCGCCGACCGCCGCCGCCGGCTTGTGCCAGCCCGGCATCAGGGCTAACGTCCGTACGGCGGCCTGACGCATCACCGCCCTGGAGAGTACCGTCCCATGCCCACCGCCCCGATCCTCCGCCTGCGAAGCGGCCACGCCGTCGGCCCGGGATGCCCGGCCTTCCTGGTGGCCGAAATCGGCAACAACCACCAGGGCAGCCTGGAAACCGCCCGGGAAATGGTGCGCGCGGCCGCGGCCTGCGGAGCCGATGCCGTCAAATTCCAGAAACGCGACCTGGGCGCGCTGTTCACCCGGGCCGGCCTCGACGCTCCCTACGGCGGGGCCAACAGTTTCGGCGACACCTACGGCCGCCACCGGGCGGCGCTGGAACTGTCCGGCGAGGCCCTGGCCGAACTCAAGACCCTGGCCGAATCCCTTGGACTGGCCTTTTTCGCCTCGGCCTGGGACGCGCCCAGCCTGCGCCTGCTGGTTGCCCTCGGCGTCGAACTGCTGAAAATCCCCTCGGCCGATCTGGTCACCGTGCCGCTGTTGCGCCTGGCCGGGGAGACCGGCCTGCCGGTCATCCTCTCCACCGGCATGAGCGGGCTGGCCGACCTCGACATGGCCGTGGCCGAATTGCGCCGCTTCCATGAGCGCATCGTGATCCTGCATTGCAACAGCTCCTACCCTTGCCCGGATGAGCAGGTGGGGCTGCCGGTCATGGACGTGCTGCGCCGCCGCTACGGGTTGCCGGTCGGCTATTCCGGCCACGAGCGCGGCCTTGGACCGACCATTGCGGCGGTGGCCTTTGCCCCGGTCGTCATCGAACGGCATTTCACCCTGGACCGCAGCCTGCCCGGCACCGACCATCAGGTGTCGCTGACGCCCGAGGCCTTTGCCGCCATGGCCGACATGGTGCGCCAGGCCGAGGCGGCCATGCGGGTGACGCGCAAGCAGATTTTTCCGGGCGAAGCAGCGGCCGCAGCCAAGCTGCGAAAATCCCTGGTGTTCGCCCGCGACCTGCCGGCCGGGCACACAGTCGGCCCCGAAGACCTGGCCTGCAAATGCCCCGGCACGGGACTGAGCCCCTCCCTGTGCGACGCCGTGGTCGGCAGCCGGCTCCTGGCCAAGGTGCGCCAGGACGAGGCCGTGCGCTTCGACATCCTGGCCGCCCCGGCCGGGCACAGCGCCGTCGCCGACGGCCCCGACCGGCCGGCCAAGGCCCTGTCCGGCTTTTGACGCCATGGCCCTGGCCAGCATCGTCATCCCCACCTTCAATCAGGCCGCCTATCTGCCGGCCTGTGTGGACCGCTGCCTGTTCCAGACCCATCCGGAGCTGGAAATCATCATCGTGGACGGCGGCTCCACCGACGGCACCAAGGACTATCTCGAGGCCCTGCCGGGCCAGATCGCCACGGCTGCGGCCGACCCGGTGGTCCGTATGGACGCGGACGGGCAGGTCGTTCGCGAGCGGGTGCTCACCTATCCGCAAAACAGGCGTCTTTCGATCGTGCGTTTCGAGGCCGACATCGGCCCCACCCGCACCTATAACGAAGGGCTTGGCCGGGCGACCGGGGAATACTGCACCTATATTCCCGGCGACGATCTGCCCTACCCGCACATGATCGAGGAACTGGCCGCCGCCCTCGATCGCACCGGGGCCGATTTCGCCTACGCCGACCAGGACGTGGTGGAAGACGACGGCCGCATCTATCGCCGCATGACCTTTCCGGAATTCGATATGAAGGCCTGTCTGGCCGAGTGGTACCATCTGGGCGTGTGCCGGCTCTACCGCCGCCGTCTGCACGACACCGTAGGGCTTATGGACGAGGCCTACACCAGCGCCAACGACTACGACCACTACCTGCGCTTCGCCATGGCCGGGGCGACATTCGTCCATGTGCCGCGGGTGCTCTACGGCGTTCGCCGCCACGGGCCGGCACGCTTGACCGGCCAGCATACCCCGCCCCGCTACGCCAACCTGCTGGCCGAATCCTGCCGGCTGGCCGCCCGGGCCAGGGCACATCTCGACGCTTTGGACGCGGCCCGGCCATGAGCCCGGACACGGCCTTTGCCGGGCTCATGCCCGATACTGCGGCCGCCCATGCCGTCCTCAAGGCCGCCCGTGCGCTGGTGCGCCGCGGCGAGTTGGCCGTGGCCCTGGATGTCCTGGCCGGACCGGCCGGCCGGGACACGCCGCTGGCCATGCTCCTTCGCGCCGACCTGCTCCTGGCCCTGGGCCGGCCGGGCGACGCCCTGGCCCTGGCCCTGGCTGTCTGCCGCGAGCACGGCGACAGCGGACAGGGGCTGCTCTGCGCCGGCCACGCCGCCCTGGCCCTGGGCGAAGGGCCGGCCGGGGCCGGATATTTTGCCCGGGCAGCCGAGGCCGATCCCGGACGCATCGCCGCCCGGGTCAATGCCGCGGCTTTTTCCCTGCCGCCGCCCCCGGCTCCTGAGCCCGACGTTTCCAGCGTATCGGCCGTGGCCGTGACCAGCCTGCCGCCCACGGCCGACGCCCGCAGCCGGGAGGCCCTGGCCGCCCTGGCCGCGGCCGGCTTTCGCACCATCGTGTCGGTCAATACACCGCCGGAAATTGCCCTGTTGGCCGACCGCTTTCCCGAGGCGGCCTTTGTGCCGGCCGCGTCCACGGCCCTGGCCCCCTTTGGCCGGCCCTACGCCGGGCTGCCGCAACTCCTGGCCGCCGGCGCAGCCACCGGAGCAGGGACCGTGTGCGTGGTCAACGCCGACCTCGTTCTCGCGGCCCGTCCCGACTTCGCCGCCCGTCTGGCCAGTGCCGCAGCCGGCGGCGCGGTCATCGCCTGCCGGGTGGACAGTGACCCCGGACGGCCCGGAATCGGGACCTATTACGACGTGGGCTTTGATCTGTGCGCCGTGGACGTCCGCTTCGCCACCCGGCCGGAGCTGGACGGCTTTTTCCTGGGCCTGCCCTGGTGGGACTACGCCCTGCCCCTGGCCGTGGCCCGGGCCGGCGGCCGGCTGCGCTTTTGCCCGGCCCCGATACTGGCCCACCCCGTCCACGAGACGGCCTGGTCCCACCGGGCCTTCGTGGCCCTGGGCCGGCAGTTCGCAGGCCGCTTCTGGCCGCAGATGGCAATAGAACTTTTCGATGGCCGGCCGGCCGATGGCGGCCCCGAGGCCTTGCTTGCCGCCATCGGCGGGCGCACGGCCGCGACCTTGCGCCGCGCCCCGGATGCCGGGCTGTGGGACCGCACCGGGTTTTGCCCCCACGATGCGGCCTATGCCGCCGCCCTCCTGCCGCTGACCACGGTTGTGCCCGGCCGCTAGGGCCGCCTGCCCCAAAAAAACGAATGGCGTCCCAAGGGCATCACTCCCTTCGGCCGCCATCGCCACAAGGCTTCCCGCCTTTTCGTGCTCCACGCCCATGCAGCGACCGGGCATCGCACATGGTCAGATCACACGCACCCCTCGTGGGATTCCAAAGGGGTCACCCCTTTGGCCGCCGGAGGCACGCTTTTCCTTCTTTTCCCATTCTCACTTCCCGGCTGCCGGCTCCCTGCGTTCGTTGGCTTCGCCGGGCAGGCCAAGCGGACTGCGCCGGTCGCGCACGAGGGAGTTGCCGCTTTGGGATTTGGCGAATTTCTTGACCGCCGCCGCCCGCTGCCCCAGTTCGTCCATGGTCACGGGCACGACAAAGGCGCAGTCGATGACGCCCATGGAGATGGTGAGCAGATCAAAGCGCCCCACCCGGCCGTCGCGGCTTTGGCCTTCAATGAAGCCCCGTTTCCGGTCCTCGGGGTTGTAAAGGGCTGGCGAGGCCAGGGCAAAGGCCTCGAGGGCCGCCTGGCAGACCGGCTCCACGGTGTCGCAACTGCACAGCAGCACAAAGTCGTCGCCGCCCACATGGCCGAGAAAATCCTCCTCGCCGCCGAGGGAGGCCAGGGCCTCGCCCAGGATGCGGGCGGTCATGAGGATGGCCTTGTCGCCGTTCTGGAAGCCGAAGACGTCGTTGTAGACCTTGAAGTTATCCAGATCGACATAGACCAGGCAGGTGGCCCTCTGGGCGGCCGAGCGCCGGGCGATTTCGCGTTCGATGGCCACGTTGCCGGGCAGTCCGGTCAGCGGATTGGCCCCCTTGGCCATTTCCACCTGGACGCAGGCCAGGGCGTCGAGGATTTTCTGCACCGATACGATGCCCGACAACTTGCCCCGGCAGGTGACCAGGATGGGGTCGTAGAGTTTGTCGCGGTCCCGGGCCATGGCTGCCTGGGCCGCCACTTCCACGGGCGTGTCCCATTCCACGGCCAGGGGCTGGGGGTCCATGATGCGGGTGACTTCGCGGCGCAGGAACAGGGCCAGGCCGTATTGGGAACTGAGCAGCCGATCAAGATGATGGCTCATGATAAGGCCTTCGGGCCGGCCGTCGCACACCACCACCACGGCATGGGCCGCTTCCTCGGCGTCAAAAAACTGTTTGACCTCGCCCACCTGGGCATTGTGGGGAATCTGGTTCGGCCGTTCGGCCAGATCGCTTATGGGCGAGGCGCATTTGAGTCCGTCGACCGCCTGGCTCGATCCGGTGACAATGGCCAGCCGGATGTCCTCGCGCGGCAGGGCCGGCGGCAGGGCCGGCCGGCCGAGATAAAACCCCTGGCCGAAATGCACGCCCAGGCGAATGAGGCAGATCAGTTCGGATTCGGTCTCGATCCCCTCGGCCACGATGCGGCAGCCGACTTTTTCGGCAAAGGTGAGGAGCGTTTCCAGAAGCGCCCGCTTGACCGGGTTGGCGTCGATGCCGCGCACCAGCGACATGTCGATCTTCATGAAATCGGGTTTGATCTCGGCAATGGAGGCCAGCCCTGAATAGCCGGTGCCCACATCGTCCACGGCCACGCCGTAGCCGGCGTCGCGGTAGTGGGCCAGGGTGCGGTGGAACAGGTTGAAATCCTTGACGCTGTGGCGCTCGGTGATCTCCAGCACCACATCCTTGGGCTCAATGCCGTACTTGTCCAGCAGCTTGCGCGTTTCCCCGGGGGTGAAGGCCGGATCGAGCATGGTGCGGGGATGGATGTTGCAAAAAAGCCTGGCTCCGTCCTGGCGCGGCGAGAAGCCGCGAATGGCGGCTTCCCGGCAGGCCTTTTCCAGCACGAAGACGGCTTCGGTCTCCTCGGCAAAATCAAAGAGCATGGCCGGCGAAGCGAACACACTTTCGCTCGGGCCGCGGGCCAGGGCCTCCCAGGCAAACACCGTACCGCTTCGCAGGTTGACGATGGGCTGGTAGACGGCCCGCACCCGGCCAAGTTCCAGGATCTCCCGGAACTCCCGCTGCATGGGGGACGCCCCCTTGCCGGCTTCGCCCCGGGCCAGCCGCGAGGCTTCGCTTACGGCCGAGGCCAGGGCCATATCCAGGCCGTCCACGCCCCGGCTGAGCACCAGGGCGGCGCCGCAGCGGATTTCCAGTTCCTGGCCGGTCAGGCGCACGGCCTCGGGCCGCAGCCGCCCCCGCACTTCCAGGCGCAGCGCCGCGGCAGTGCGCTCCAGGGTATCCAGGGCTGCGGCATTGCCGCCCAACACAACCAGCACCCGCCCGGCATCCAGGCGTTCGACCAGACACACCGGCAATCCCGAGAGCCGGGACTTGGCCACCATCCGGGCCTCATTCTCCAGAATCTCGCCAACAGCCGCGACGACTTCCGGGCGAAACAGCCGGCGCAGCAGATAAAAATCGTGGATTTCCAGAAGCACCACACCCAAAGCACCGCCCAGGCCGACATGTCCGGCCACCATGGTCCGACTCTGGCCCCGCAGCAATTCTGGTATCTGGGCCGGGACGGCACCCACCCCTTCGGGAATATACGGCTGTTGGAACTGCGGCGAAAACTGCATATACGTCCTGAGCATGTCTTGCCTCATTGTTTAATTCGGACCTGACGCCGAACCGTCCCGATCTATACCCCCGGGCGGCAGGCCATGGCCGCGCCTGCCAGACATTTCCGTGACGATTGGGCGACGCTGGCTGCACCCACCAGCCGGGCAGGACCGGGCGGCACACCAGCCGGGCACCCTTGCCACGATCCACCCTCTGGCCTAAAGTGTTGCCCCATACAGGCTCCGGCTTTCGGCCGCGAGACCCGAAGCGCCGCCCTGCATCAGACCTTCGCCCCGCCAGGAGCGGCCCTGCGGCCGGGTGCGGCCGAAGAGGCCCGCCTGTCCGCCGGCCCCACTCCCTGGCCATCCGGGAGCGGCCTCCCTGCCCCGGTTGCAGACACAAACCGCCTGATGCCGGCCGCCCGGCTCCGGAACTGCAGGCAGCACAACAAGTGGATTGACAACCCCTGTCTCTTTTGGCCAAGAAGATGTGCCTTGCTCGGGACGCCTCGGCATCGCATCCGTATAACCCGCGCGCAGACAAGGACGTGCCCGGTGGCGTCAACTCTACAAGACCTATGCTGCAAAAAATTAGCAAAAAAAAGACACGCCTGCCATTTCCAAGGAGGCGCTTGAATTTCATCCCGACGCCGAAGAACTGGAACTGACTCCCCTGCCCCGGATAACCCGGCTGGTGCTGCATTCCATTCTCGGTCTGCTGGCCTTTCTGATCATTCTGGCTTGCTTTGCCCAGACGGACAAGGTCATTCCTTCCCTGGGCAAGATCGTTTCATCCGGGAAAAACATCATTGTCTCCCCGTTAAACGATGCCATTATCCGCTCCATTGACGTCCGGGTCGGCGCAGTGGTCAAGAAAGGCGATACCCTGGTGCGCCTGGACCCCACGTTTGCCACAGCCGACGCATCGCGCCTGCAAATAAACGTCACCTATCAAAAACTCCTCATCGCCCGACTGCAAAGCGAACTGACCGGCACGGCCCTGGCCCCGCCCCCCGAGGCTTCGCCGCAGGATATCGAGACCCAGCGCAAGCTCCTGGCCGGCCGCCTGGATGAATTTACAGCCAAGCTGCGCAGCATCAACACAAAAATCTCCGAACTGCAGCAAGGCCTCATCGCCGGCCAACGCCAGTACACCCAGATGGACAAGCAGGTGCAGGTGGCCAAGGAACTGGTGGGGATGCGCCAGAAGGTCTACGAGCAGGGCTCTGATTCCCGCCTGTCCATGCTCGAAGCCGAAAACCATCTGGCCCAGACCAACGTCTCCATGGAACAGCTCAAGGGAGGCCTTGAGACCAAGCGCCACAATCTGGCCCAGGCCGTGGCCGAGAAGGAAGGCTTCATCGAGAACTGGCGCAACGAAATCGTCAGCCAGCTCACCGCCGCCCGCAAGGACATGCAAAACATCGCCGAGGACTCTTCCAAGGCCGAACGCCTGCGCGAACTGTCCGTGCTCACCGCCCCAAGCGACGCCGTGGTCCTCGACATTGCCAACTTCAATCCCGGAACGGTCATTAAAAGCGGCGAATCCATGATGACCCTGGTCCCCCTGGATTCCCCGCTGGAAGCCGCGGTGTACATCGAGACCGCAGACATCGGGTATATCCGCCAACACGACACGGCCGTCATCAAGCTCGACACCTACCCCTTCCAGAAATTCGGGTATCTCGACGGCGAACTGCGCACCATCGCCGAAGACGCCCAATACCTCGACACCACTTCCGGCCGCCGCCTCATCTACGAAGCGCGCATCCGCATTACCGGCATGGAGCATATGCGCGAAGTGCCCAAGGATTTCCGGCTGGTCCCGGGCATGACCCTTTCCGCCGACATCAAGGTCGGCACGCGCACCGTCATCACCTATATCACCTGGCCGCTTATCCGCGTGTTCGGTGAATCCATCAGGGAACCCTAAGCCACGCCCAAAGGAGCCTTCATGAACCAGCAACAGCCTCAACAAGGCAACCGCCTGGAAACCATGCTCGTCAGCGAAGCGACTCTCGTGCCGTTCCCTCCCGGGGAATACACCGTCAGTGTCGGTGGCATGGAGCATCCCCCGAAGGTGCTGGCCAACACCTCGTTCCCCTGCATTTTGATCGCCGTCCTGCCCGGAAGCCGTGAAGCATCCAGGCTGTCCACCCCGGACGGCCAGACGGCCTGGCTGGCCGGCGTCGGTGAAAAGGTCACGCTGGCCGTGGCCAATCCCGGAGCCCTGGTCCTTTTTACCACCTACCGCCCAAACGACTATGCCACCACCGGCATCCGCATGGACATCCAGCGCATGACCGCTGCCCAGCAGCCGCCGGCCGCGCCCCAGCCGGCCGCGCCCGGCATGCATTTCGCCTCCCCTGCCGGCCAGTTCGGCGCGCCCGGCCCGGGCCAGCCGCAGCCCACCACCCCGGCCTTTGGCGGCGGCGGGCTGGCCTACTCACCCCAGGGAACGGCAGCACCCTTTGGCGGCTACCCCGGGGCTGCCCCGGGTGCAGCCGCCCAGCCCCAGTTTGCCCAGCCAACCCCGGCTTTCGGCCAGACTCCCACCTTCGGCCAAGCTCCGGGCTTTGGCCAGGCTCCGGGCTTTGGCCAGGCTCCCGCCTTCGGCCAGGCCCCGGGCTTCGGGCCGGCTCCGGGCTTTGCCGCGCCCCAGGCTCCCCGGCCTTTCACCCCGCCCGGCCAGCCGGCCGGTCCCACGCCGCCCATCCGCATGGCCGGCCATATCGAGGGAGAAGGCGACGTGGCCTTTGATCCCGGCCAGGGCGCCGGACGCCCCGGTTCCAAGCGCCGCCTGGAAGGCGTGGCCCTGTATGCCGAGGGCGTGGCCCTGCAGGACATCGAATACGCCGCCATCGGGGCCAACGGCCAGCCCATGCCCTGGGTCAGCCCGCCCCAGTTCACCGGCACCCGCGGCACCGGCGCTCCCATGCTGGGCTTTGCCGCGCGCCTTTCCGGCGAAGCGGCCAAACGCTTCTCCATCGCCTATGTCGGCAGCTTCGTCGGAGCCGGGCAGGCCACCCCGGTGCGAAACGGCGAGTTCCTGCGTTCGCCCATGGCCGGCAATCCCCTGGAGGCCCTGGCCGTCGTTCTCGAGCCCAAGGCCTAGCCCGACGCCCAGTCCGCGACAACGCTGCGGGATCCCCGGCCGATCCCGCAGCACAGCCTGCCGGTCCCTCCGGCCGCACCCGGTCAGGCCTGACCGGGTCGAAGGTCCGCCATGGCCCAGACGGATCTGACCGTCCTTTTTGTCCACCACGATTTCCCGGCCCAGTACCAGGGCCTGCTCGGCCAGTATCTGCGCCGGCCGGACGTTACGGTCTGCGCCATCCGCGACGCCGGCCGGGCCGAGCCCATACCCGGCGTCATCGACGCGCCCTACCACGGCTTTGGCCAGGCCCCGGCCGACCTCAACCCCCTGGCCCGGCATGTCGAAGAGCAGATCCGACGCGGGGCCGCCGCCATGGCCTGCGCCCAGAGGCTGCGCCAAAACGGCGTGGTCCCGGACCTCATCTATGCCCACCCCGGCTGGGGCGAGGCCCTGTTTCTCCTGGACGTCTTTCCCGATGCCCGGCTCATCTGCTACTGCGAGCACCACTACGATCCCCGCCGGGCCGATGCCGTCTTTGATCCGGAATATCCCGTGCCCCAGTACCAGTGGCCGCTGGTGCGGCTGCAAAATACGGCCGGCCTCCTGGCTCTGGCCGCTTGCACCCGCGGCGTCTCGCCAACGGCCTGGCAGCGCCAGGGCTATCCGCCCGAATGGCATAGCAAAATCGAGGTCATCCACGAGGGCGTGGACACCGATGTCGTGCGCCCGGACCCGACCGCCCGGCTGCGCCTGCCGGGAACCGGCCTGACGCTGGCTCCGGGCGACGAGGTGGTCACCTATGCGGCCCGTGACCTGGAGCCCTACCGGGGCTTTCACAGCTTCCTGCGCGCCCTGCCGGAGCTGCTGCGCCGGCGGCCCAAGTGCCGGGTGCTCATCATCGGCCGCGACGACGTGAGCTACGGGCTTCGCCTGCCCGGCGGCCAGACCTACCGGGAACGCTACGAAAAAAGCCAGGCCGCAGACTCCGACCGGGTCCACTTCCTGGGCGCGCTCCCCTATGCCGACTATCTGGCCGCCCTGGCCGTCTCAGCCTGCCACGTCTATCTGACCTATCCCTTCGTGCTGTCCTGGTCGGCCCTGGAAGCCATGGCCGCCGGCTGCCTGCTCGTCGGCTCGGACACCGAGCCGGTGCGCGAAGTCGTGGCCCACGGCATAAACGGCCTGCTCGTCGATTTTTTCGACCACGAAGCCCTGGCGGCCCAGGTGGCCGCAGTGCTGGCCAACCGGCAGGACTTCGCCGCCATGCGCGCCCTGGCCCGGGAAACGGTGCTCAGCCGCTACGACCGCAACCGGATCTGCCTGCCGGCCCACATGCAACTGGCCGGGCGGGTGCTCAACGGAGAATTCGATGGCCCGATCTGACGACGCCCTGTTGCCCGAGGTCCCGGCTGCCGCCCAGCGGGCCATGGCTGCGGCCGGGGCCCTGGCCGCCGCCGATCCCGCCGCAGCCACGGCCCTGGCCTGGCCGCTGCTTGGCCAGCCGGGGCTGCACGTCCAGGCCCTGGTCCTTTTAATCGACCTCTGCCGCCGCCAGGGCGACGCCCGGACCGCCGCCCTGCTGGCCGGCCGCGCCGCCAGACTGGCCCCCAAAAGCGGCCGGGCGCGCACCCTGGCCGCCATGGCCCTGCGCGAAGCCGGCCGGCCCGAGGAGGCCCTGGGCCACGCCCTGGCCGCTTTTTCCCTGACCCCGGACGATCTGGCCAGCCAGGCGGCCGTAGCCCTGGCCGCCCTGGCCGCCGGCCGCCCCGCAGCCGGGCTGGACGCCGCCGTGGCCCTGTGCCGCGCCCCGGCCCAGCCCGAAGCGACCGGGCTGGCGGTCGGCCTTTTGGACGCCGTCGCCGACGGCGCGGCCTGGGGCGCGGTCTGGACGACAGACGCGGCCCTGGCCGGCTGCGTGCGCGCCGCCGGACCCGAACCATCCGAGGTCCTGCTCCTGGCCGACGGGGTGGTCCTCGGCCGGGCCCTGGCCGACAGGGCCCGGCCCGGCCCGGCTCCGGTGGCCGATTTTCTCCTGGCCCCGCCGGCCGGGGTGCCGGACGGGACGCTCGTTGCCGTGGTCCTGGCCGCGACCGGCTCGCCGCTTTTTGGCTCCCCGGTTTTCCCTGCCCCTGGCCCGGACAGCGCCGCCGGACACGGCCCCGGTCCCCGCAAC
>NZ_MLBG01000053.1 GCF_001936595.1 Desulfovibrio sp. DV | reverse complement strand
AGTGTTACCCATGTACCCAGTCAACTTGTTACCTATGTACCCG
Source organism: Desulfovibrio sp. DV (assembly GCF_001936595.1). Lineage (GTDB taxonomy): Bacteria > Desulfobacterota > Desulfovibrionia > Desulfovibrionales > Desulfovibrionaceae > Solidesulfovibrio. The sequence continues at coordinate 30,004 of NZ_MLBG01000053.1, read as the reverse complement.
GTTTGTACCGGGGATCATCCCCCCGGCCGCCGGAGGCATCTTTTTTTTCCTTTTTTCCTTTTTCTTTTCTCTCAACAATTCAAGCCCGTACCGAGAGCATGGACGGCGTGGCTGTGCGGAGTGTGGCCGCGGCGGTGTAGCCGGCCAGGGCCTGGCGGCGGGTTAGGGCGTTTGGCGGCGGCGACTCTTCCAGGGCCGGCATCTCAGCCAGTTTGGCCACGGTAGCGGCGGCGTCCAGGGTGTCGGCGAACGAGGTCTGGGCTGTTGCCCCGGTGAGGTCGAATTCGTAGTCCGTGGCAGTGTAGCGCACGGAAAAAGGGCCGACGTTGAACCCGGCCTCGCGGTTGACGATCTTGCCGCCGACGCGGGGCACGGCAGACGCCAGACGAGACGCCTCGCGCTGGTAGGCTCCGATGGGGGAGGTGGCGGCAATGGCGGCCATGGACGGGCTCCGGGCGCAAAAGCGCCTCGCGGCGGGGACACGAGCGTGCCTGCCCTCTCGGTCCCGTATCAATCAGGGACCGGCTCCGTCCGTGGAGGAATGGAATGAAACTATAAGACGCTTTTCCCGTCGTGGCAAGGGTGACGGGGGTGCTTACTGCGTGAAGCAGCCGGCCAGCCTGGGATCGTTGTCGATGATGGCCCGCACCTCGCCCAGGCAGTCGCGAAGCGAGAGCACCGTGAAATAGTCGTCCTTGATGGACGGGGCGTACTGCACCGCGGCCAGCCACTCCTCACGGGAGAACGGATCGGCCCGCACGGCTGCAAAAAAGCCCGTTGCCTCGAAAAGCCCGGCCAGATTCGCGGTTTGTACGCCGCCTTGGAGGCGGCTTACGATGTAGCTGGCCACACCGACCTGCAGGCCGTGGAGCCGGGGCCGGGCCGAGGACGCGTCCAGGGCGTGGGAAATGAGATGCTCCGATCCGCTGGCCGGCCGCGACGAGCCGCAGATTTCCATGGCGATGCCGTTGAGCATGAGCGCTGTGCCAAGGAGTTCCATGCCCTTGGCATCGAAGCTCGGGTTGTCCATGAACTGGTGCACGGTGGCGTCGGAGAGGAGCGCCGCCAGATCGTCGACGGGTTCCTGCCGGTGGTGGAAGGCCAGCTTCCAGTCAAAGACGGCCGTCAGCTTGGAGGCCAGGTCGCCCACGCCCGACAGCCACAGAAGGCGCGGGGCCGAAAGGCACACGTCGGTGTCGATGACCACGCCCAGGGGCAGGGCGGCGGCCAGGGAACGGCGCGCGCCGGCCATGGTCAGGCTCGATTGCGGGCTGCAAAAGCCGTCGTTGGACAGGGAGGTCGGCACGGCGAAGTAGGGCAGCCGGGCCAGGAAAGCCAGGTATTTGGCCATGTCCAGGGCCTTGCCGCCGCCGACGCCGACTACGGCCTGCAGCTTGCCCGGCAGGGTGGTGAAGGCGGCGGCCGCGTCCTCGAAGCGGTTGTCCGCCACTTCGCGCAGGGCTTCGGCTTCGATGCCCTCGGCTTCGAAGCCGGCCAAAAGCGTGGCCGTCACGGCCGGCGGCAGGCCCTGGCTGGTGAGGACCAGGGTGCGCCGTTGGCCCCCCCGCCGCAGATAGAGGCCAAGCCGCCCCAGCGCTCCGGGCTTGATGCGCACCAGCGCGGGCACGGAAATCAGTTTCATGACGGGTTTCCCTCGGCCACCAGCGTGTCGGCCACGGCCGACCAGGAGGCGAAGGGGCGAAAGCCCTCGCCGCGTTCCGTCAGCACCCCGGCCAGATCGCCCCGGGCAAAGCGCCGGTTGACCGGGACGAGCAGCGAGGCCGGCAGGTCGGCAAGGCCGTCGCCGGCAAAGGCCACCTGCCCGGCCCGGGCCTTGGCGTCGCGGACCACGGCCGCCTTGTCCACGCCGGTCTGCGGGCAGGAAAAGGGCGAGGGGGCAGGCGCGTCCATGACCAGCGGCCCGCCCGGCAGGTATTGGCCGGGATTGGCGTAGACGGGCAGGTCCACCCCGGCTTCGTCCAGGAGCCGGCGGATGTACCAGTCGCAGCCGGCCGAGGCCACCACGATCTCCCAGCCGACGGCGCGAAGGCGGGCCACGGCGTCAGCCAGCCCGGGATCGAGGCCCATGTCGGCGACCACGGCCAGGACCTCGCCAAGCGGGGCGCGGATGCGGGAAAAAATGGCCCGAAGAGCGGCGAAATGGGTCATCCGCCCGGCCAGGTATTCCTTCCAGGGCCCCAGGTCGTCGGGTGCGAGCAGCCGTCTGACGGCCAGGGAATAGAAGTCTTCGGCGGTCATGGTGCCGTCGAAATCGCTGACCAGCACGGCGTCCGGCATGGCGTTCCTCCAGTTGGGCGGTTCAGGGTGCGAGCGGGCGCGGGAATTTCCCGACTGTATTCGGCATAGGCGGAAATCGCCTCCAGGGCCAGCGGCGATTGTGTGTCGGCCGCCGGGTCCGCGCCTTGACCCCGCCCGCTTCCCGGGTATTGTTGCGAGCATACGCCCTGCCCCGGAGACTGCCATGGAACATTGCGAACTGCCCCGTCGTCCGACGTCCCGGGAGAGGATCGGAAAGGTCCTGCCCCGGTTCCTGCCGTTTCTTGGCTGGTGGCCGAGAGTCAACCGCCGCACCGTGACCGCCGACCTGTGGGCCGGGCTGACCGGCGCGGTCATCGTCCTGCCCCAGGGCGTGGCCTTTGCCGCCATTGCCGGGCTGCCGCCCCAGTACGGCCTCTATGCGGCCATGGCTCCGGTCATCGTGGCCGCCCTGTTCGGCTCCTCCTGGCATCTCATCTCCGGCCCGACCACGGCCATATCACTGGTCGTCTACGCCAACGTCAGCCAGCTCGCCCCGCCGGGGTCGGCGGACTATATCCGCCTCGTCCTGGCCCTGACCGCCCTGTGCGGGCTGGTGCAGTTCGGCCTGGGGCTGGCGCGTCTGGGCGGGGTGGTCAATTTCGTGTCCCACTCGGTGGTGACGGGCTTTACGGCCGGCGCGGCCATTCTCATCGCCACCAGCCAGCTCGGACATTTCTTCGGGGTCACCCTGCCGCGCGGCGGCTCGTTTCTGGAAACCTGGGCCGCCTTTTTGGGGCAACTCCCGGCCATAAACGGGACTGTCGCCCTTATTGCCGGGGCCACGTTGGCCCTGGCGCTGCTCTTTCGCCGGTTGTGGCCGCGCTCCCCGGCCCTGCTCCTGGCGCTCATTGGCGGCAGTCTGGTCTGCCAGCTGGTGGACGGGGCCGGGCATGGGGCCAGGCTGGTCGGGGCCTTGCCGGCCAGCCTGCCGCCGTTGTCCCTGCCGGAATTTGATCTCGACACCTTCCGGGTGCTTTTTCCGGGCGCCCTGGCCGTGGCCATGCTCGGGCTGGCCGAGGCCGTGTCCATTGCCCGGGCCGTGGCCGTGCGCTCGGAGCAGGCCATTGACAACAGCCAGGAATTCATCGGCCAGGGGCTGGCCAATCTGGTCGGCGGCTTTTTGTCGGGCTATGCCTCGTCCGGGTCGTTCACCCGCACCGGGGTCAATTTCGACGCCGGGGCCAAGACACCTTTGGCCGCGGTCTTTTCGGCCCTGTTCCTGGCCGCGGTGGTGCTGCTCATTGCCCCGGCCACGGCCTATCTGCCCATCCCGGCCATGGCCGGGGTCATCGTGCTGGTGGCGGCCGGGCTGGTCAACGGCAAGGCCATCCGCCATATCCTGCGCACCGACCGCTCGGAAGCCGGGGTGCTGGGGGCGACCTTTCTGGCCACGCTTTTCGTGGCCCTGGAATTTGCCATCTATGCCGGGGTGATGCTGTCGCTTCTGCTCTATTTGCGCCGCACCAGCCATCCGCATTTCATCACCCTGGCCCCCAATCCGGACACGGCCCGGCGCTCCCTGGCCAATGTGCGGCGAAAGCCCCTGGCCGAGTGCCCGCAGCTCAAAATCCTGCGCCTGGACGGCTCGATTTTTTTCGGGGCGGTCAACCACATTGCCGAGGAACTGCACCGCATCGTGGCGGCCAGCCCCGAGCAGTGCCACATCCTGATTCTCGGGTCGGGCATCAATTTCATCGATGCCGGCGGCTGCCACATGCTTTTTCACGAGGCCGGGGCCATGAAGCTGTCGGGGCGGGAGATTTTTTTCTGTTCGCTCAAAAGGGAGGTGCTGGAGTTGCTGGAGCGGGGCGGCTGTCTGGCCCGGATCGGGGCGCAAAACGTCTTTCCCGACAAGGAATCGGCCATCGCCGGCATCGTGGCCCGGCTTGATCCGGAACGCTGCGCCTGCTGTCCGACCCGGGTTTTTGCCGAGTGCGCCACGCGGCCCGGCGGCTGGGCGGCCGGGTCCGGAGAAAAACGCGCTGGCGGCAGGGAGGCTTCGGCCGATGGCCTGGCAACGCCCGGAAAGCCGGAATGAGGCCGGCCGTCGGGGCAGTGGCCGCCAGGCAGGCTGGCGGCCGGCAGGGGGGAGACTCCGGGCAGCGCCCATCCGGGGATGGACGGAAGTCCGGTGGCAGGCAGAGGCAGCGCGCCAACAGCCGGGCCCGGAGCGTCGGTTGGCAGGGGGCGGGCCCGGAGGACGGCCGCCGGGACCGGGCGGGCCTAGGCCGGGGAGCGCTTTTTGCGGCACTCCGGGCACAGGCCGTAGAGATAGAGCTTATGTCCGGTCAGGGCGAAGCCGTGGCGGCGGGCCACGTCTTCCTGGAGTTGCTCGATGGCCGGGTCCACCACCTCGACGTTGACGCCGCAGGCTTCGCAGATGAGGTGGTCGTGGTGGCTCTGGCCGTAGAGGATCTCGTAGCGCATGGCCCCGTCGCCGAATTCCACAGCCTTGGCCAGCCCGGAATCGGCCAGGAGCTTGAGGGTGCGATAGACCGTGGCCTGTCCGATGGACGGGAACTCGGCTTTGACCTTCTGGTAGAGTTCTTCAGAGGTGACATGGCCTTCTTCGGCCAGAAAGACGTCAAGGATCTGCCGCCGCTGGGGCGTCATCTTGAGCTTTTGGCGCGCCACGAAGTCGGCAAACAGCGTGTAGGGGTCTTTCATGCGGCAAGGGTCCTCATCCCACGAATTTGTGCGAGTGTAGCGGCCACGGGGCAACGGGTCAATGTGTGGAGGGAAATGTCCCAGGCCCCCGCCAACCCCGGCGTTCCGTCCCGATCCGGCCTTAGGCCGCCACCCGCTTGACCGAGGCCACCAGGGTCGGCACGTCGAGAATAAGCGACATGGTGCCGTCGCCGTTGATGGTGGCTCCGGAGATGCCCGACACCGAGCCGATGTAGTTGCCAAGGCTCTTGATGACGGTCTGCTGCTGGCCAAGCACCTGGTCCACGGCAATGCCGGCCCGTTCGCCCTCGAAGCGGGTGACCACGATCTGTTCGATGGCCGGCGGCTGGCCGTCGAGTTCAAAGGCCTCGCGCAGCCGGATAAACGGCACGATCTCGCCGCGCAGCTGGATGGTGCGGCCCCGGCCCGAGGCCTCGGCCCGGTCGCGCGGCAGCTCCACGCATTCCTCCACCAGCGACAGCGGGATGATGTACTGGTCCTCGCCGGCCTTGATCTGGAGCCCGTCGATGATGGCCAGGGTCAGCGGCAGCTTGATGGTGATGCGCGTGCCCTTGCCCGGTTCGCTTTGCACGTCGATCTTGCCGCGAAGGGCGTCCATGGAGCGTTTGACCACATCCATGCCCACACCCCGGCCCGAGATGTTGGTGACCTTTTCCGCCGTGGAAAAGCCGGGCAGGAAGATCAGGTTGAAACATTCGCTCTCGGTCAAGCGGGTCTCGGGCGGGAGCAGGCCCTTTTCCACGGCCTTGGCCCGGATGCGCTCGGCCGACATCCCCTTGCCGTCGTCGATGATGTTGATCACCACCTCGCCGCCGGCGTGTTCGGCCGAGATGGTGATGGTGCCGGCCTCGGCTTTGCCGGCGGCCAGCCGCTCGGCCGGAGATTCGATGCCGTGGTCGATGCTGTTGCGAAGCAGATGGACCAGCGGATCGTTGAGCTGCTCGATGACGGTCTTGTCCAGCTCCGTTTCCCCGCCCTCGGTGACCAGCTCGATGGATTTCTGCATTTCCGAGGACAGATCGCGCACCAGCCGGCGAAACCGGCTGAAGGTGGTGCCGATGGGCAGCATCCGGATGCCAAGCGTGTTGTCGCGCAGCTCGTTGGAGAGCCGTTCGATTTCCTCGGCCACACTGGTCAGGGCCGGTTGGGCCAGACTGGAGGCCAGCTGGGTGAGCCGGGCCTGGGCGATGACCAGTTCGCCGACGAGGTTGACCAGATCGTCGAGCTTGCCGGCATCCACCCGCAGGCTCTGCATGGCTTCCTTTTTGGCGGCCGCCGGTCTGGCCTCGCCGGCCGGAGGGGCGGTTTTGGCGGCCGGGGCAGCGGCTTTGGCCGGGGGCGGGGCGACGGCGGGCGGCACGGGCCTGGCCGGGGCGGCCGATTGCGCCGGGGCCGGGACGTTTTTCCGGACCTCGGCGGCTTTGGCCGGCGCGGCGGCCGGGCTGTCGCCGGCGGCCGGGGTGATGGCCACATCATTCTGGTTTTCCAGGAATAAAAAGACGTCGCGCAGGGCGTTGGCGTCCGGGACCGTCGCGGCCTCGGCCGTCAGGCAGACCTGAAAGCGCAGCCGGCAGTCGGTCGGGTCGAGTTCGGCCAGATCAGGCACCGCGCCCAGGTCGCAGGTCACTGTGGTCTGGCCCAGGCCGCGCAGTTCGTCCAGAAGGGCCAGGGGGTCGCTGCGGGAGAGGTGGCCGGGATCGGACGGCGAAAAGGTGATGTTCCAGCAGGCCCGGGGCAGGGGGGCGGCCTGCGGGGCCGCCCGGTGGTCGGCGGGGGAGGCGCTGCCCTGGTCCGGGGTGGCCTGGGCGGCCGGCCCGGAGGTGGTCGTCTCTTCCGGCGTATCCGGCGTGCGCAGCAGTTCCTTGAGCCGGGCCAGGAGTTGCTCGTCCTCGAGCGCTGCCGGATCGGCCCCCTCGGCCAGCATGGCGGCGAAGCGGTCCTTGGCGGCAAAGGCCGCGTCAAGGAGTTCCTTGCTCACCCGGCGCCAGCCGCCCCGGACATGGTCAAACAGGGATTCCAGGTTGTGGGCCAGGGACACCACCTGGCTTATGCCGAACATGTCGCAGGCCCCTTTGAGGGTGTGCACGGCCCGGAATACCCGGTTGACCAGATCTTTGTCGCCGGGGTTTTTTTCCAGTTCGAGCAGCGCCCCGTCGAGTTCGGCCAGATTCTCGGAAACTTCTTCCTGGAACAGTGCGTGGGTCTCGGCGTCAAATGCCATCCGTCCCTCCGGGAACGCCTGGGCAGGCGGCAAACAGGTGGCCGGGCAATCCGGCTGCGGCCAGGGCCTCGGGAGTGATCCCGGCCCGCTCGGCGGTATTGGCCAGGATGGGGGAACAGGCGACATGGGTCAGGGCCAGTCCCCGGCCGGCATAGGTCCGGGCGGCAGCGACCAGCACCTGGAGCATGGCCAGATCGCAGGCCTGAAGCGTGCCCCAGTCGATGGTGGTGGGCAGCCCGTGGGACAGGGCGGCCAGCAGGGCCTCGCGGGCCGCACCTGCGTCCGGGGCCTGTCCGGAATCAAGGCGCAGGGCGGCCTGGTCCAGGTCCAGGGCCAGCTGCCAGGGGCCGAACGTCTGGGACGCGGCGACCGAAGCCTGGGGGGCGGCGGCCGCAGGCTCTTCGGCCGGCTCCCCGACCAGGGGGACCGGGTGGATGCGGCTGACGTCCAGGGCAAAGAGGTAGCCGATGATGTCGGGTTCGACGATGGAGGCGTAGAGCACGTAAAAGGGAATGCGGTTGACCGGCGGGGCGTCGAGGTCGCCAACGGCTGCCAGTTCCATGCGGCAGTCGACGATAAGGCCGCTTGATTCCATGGTGTTGATGACGTCGAGCGGCGTCTTGCCCCGGGCCTGGACATCGTGGATGAGGTCGTATTCGACGAGATAGAGATTCTTGCCGCCGCTTGCCCCCTGGCGCAGGGTCAGGGCGTCGAGTTCGAAAATGACCTCTCCGCCGGGCAGGGCGACGGGTATGACGGACACGGCCTGGGCGCGTTGCTCGGTGGACAGGTGTTCGGTGGTGATGCCGGACAGGCTGGCCAACAGTTCGCTGATGTCTTCGGCGTCGCTGGCCGGTCCGGCCTCGACCAGGGCGAGCAGGCGGTCGAAGCCGGCCAGGAGCTGGTTTATGACCCGGGTTTCCGGGATGATCTCGCGGCTTCGGATCATGTGCAGGAGGCTTTCCAGGCGATGGGCCAGGTCGCGGGTGTTGTTGAGGTTTAAAAAACCGGCTCCGCCCTTGATGGAGTGGGCGGCCCGAAAGACGGTGTTGACGAGTTCCTCGTCGATGTCGGCCCCGTGCCGGTCCATATCCATGAGGGCCGTTTCGATATTGGCGAGGTGGTCCCGGGTGTCCTCGATGAACATGGCAAGGATTTCGTCATCCATCTGGTCCATGGCGTCTCCGGGCGTGTTACGCCGGTTGGATGGAAAAGTGTTTGTCCAGGCGCATGGTGCGGAAAAGCGCGGCCAGATCCGGGCTGACATGGGCCAGAATGAGCCGTTCGCCTTTCTTGGACAGGGTGTTGTGGACGGCGATCAAAAGGCCGATGCCCACGGAGTCGATGAGTTCCACCCGGGTCAGGTCGACGACCAGGGGGCCGGTGAGTTGCTGCATGACCTCCTTGATGCGCGTGCGCAGTTCATCGGCCACAGAGGCCACGATGTCGCCGGCCGGGGTCAGGACGGTTGTGCCGTCATTGATGCTGATGTCGTGCATGGGCAGGCTCCGAGCGGTGTTGTCCCGGGTGTCTTCCGGGGGGGTGGCGGGACCCCGCAGGCCGGAGACGGCCTTGGTCAGGGTCACCTGGTTGCCGGCGGCGTTGAAGCGCACGTCGTCGGCGTAGAGGGTGAGGATGGTGAGTCCCCGGCCGCTGGTGGCTTCGGGCGGGGGAGGCTTGGCCAGGCCCGAACGCCAGTCAAAGCCCGGCCCCTGGTCGGCCACGGTGATGGTGAGGCGGCCGTCGGCCGCGGTCACGCCAAGGGTCACCTGGCGCAGGGGATCGGAGCGGTTGCCGTGGATGACGGCATTGAGCAGGGCCTCGCGCAGGAGCAGTTTGACGTCGAAAAGGCTCCCCGTGACGTTTCTGCCGACAATGAACCGGACCGTCTCGTCCACGGCCCGGTCCAGCAACGACAGGTTGGCTGAGAAGCGAAAGGTGCGCCCGCCCGGAAAAGACTGGATTTCGAACATGGCCGTCAGACCTCGATGCCCATGAGGACGACGTCGTCCTGGGGGCGGCCGGCTCCTTCGAGCGTGGCGTTGGCAATGGCGTCCACAGCGGCGTCAAGGGGCAGATGGGCGGTGCTTTGGCAGGCCGCGACCAGGGCGGCAAGGCCCTGGCGGCGGCCCCGGGCGCCTGCCCCGAAGCGTTCGATCAGCCCGTCGGTATACAGAAACAGGCGGTCGCCCGGCGACACGGTGCGTTCGATCTGGCCGCACTGGACGGCTTCGAACACCCCGAGCACGTCGCCGTCGGCAGCCAGCAGTTCGGCGCCCCCCGGGCTGGTCACGAGGATGGGGGCAGGGTGGCCGGCGTTGACCAGGGTCAGGCGGGAGCGGGTGCGGTTTACAAAAACCAGGGCGGCGGTGAGATGCTTGCCGTCGCGCAAAAGGGTGGTGAGGACGCTGTTCATGTTTTTAAGCGTCTCCACCGGCGAATAGAGCGGGTTGGCGTTTTGGCGCACCAGGGCCTTGAGCGAGGAGGTGACAAAGGATGCGCCCAGATCGTGGCCCGAGATGTCGGCCACGAAATAGACCATGACCGCGTCGCTCCAGGGGAAAACATCGTAGAAATCCCCTCCGGCCTCCAGGGCCGGCAGGTAGCGCACAGCGAAATTGGCTTCCGGGATGTCCTCGGGGGACACGAGGATGGACTGCTGGGCGTCGCGGATCTGGGCCAGCTTGGCCGCCTGCTCGGCCAGAAGCGCCCGCAGGCCCTGGCGCAGGCGGATGTGGATCTTGACCCGGGCCAGCACTTCCTCGCGGGCAAAGGGCTTGGCGACATAGTCCACCGCCCCGAGCTTGAGGCCCCGGACCTTGTTCTCCACGTCGTCGAGGCCCGAGATGAAAATAATGGGGATGTCGGTGGTGGCCGGGTCGGCGGTCAGCCTGGAGCAGGTTTCGAAACCGGATTCGCCGGGCATCATGATGTCGAGGATGATCAGTTCCGGCTGTTCCTGGGCCGCCAGTTTGCGGCCCATGGGGCCGGACAGGGCGCGAAGCGGCGTAAACCCGGCCTCCTTGAGCATCCAGGCCAGGGTTTCGACGTTGATCGTCTCGTCGTCGATGATAAGGACCCGGGGCGGCTGGGTAGCGGCCCGGGTCCCTGGATGCGGGTGGTTCATGTCTGTCCGGTCGGGGACGCCCGCTGCGGGCGGCGCGCTGGTTTATGCGAAACGCATTGCCTCACAACCTGTCAGCCAGTATGACGTTTTCCGGGACGCTTGACAACGCGGCCGGCGTCCTTTTTGTTGGCGGTCCTTCGGCGTCATCAAGACCCGGAGCGGCCGGCCCGGACGGCCCGATACGAGGCGGACAATGCAAGACGGTTTGGACAAGATTCGGAAATTTCTGATCAGACGGCACCAGGGGCTTGGCATCGTCGCCCTGTGGGTCATAAGCCTCATGCCCGGGGTCATCGTGTCCCTGCGCAAGGGCGACCCCTGGCACGCCACGGCCGTGGTCATGGCCATCCAGCTGTTGGCCTCGTTTGGCTCCATCACGCTGTTTGGCGTGGTGGCCCAGCTCATCTGCTACAAGTACATCGAGTCCGTGGAAGTGCACGACCGGATGATGGACGGCCTTTTTTTCGGGTTCCACGCCGGCATGATCATCTGGGTGGGCTATGGATTTTTCCATATCCTGTTTGGCCGAAAAATAATCGGCAATGTCAACGATCTGGTGGCCATCTTCGGGGTGACCTGCATTGGCAGCTGCATTCTCGGCATTGCCATCGGCTTTCTGGTCGGCAAGCTGCGCGACGGCAATTCGAGTATCGTCTAGCCCTTGTTTCGAGTCCTGGTGGACTCTGCGCCCCGGCCGGCTCCCTTTTTCGGAGTCCGGCCGGGGCGTTTGTCTTTTTTCAGGAGCGCCCCGGAGAGGGGGGCAGTGCGTGGTTGCGGCCGGCCCCGGTTCGGGCGGCGGCCTGAGGGCCGGGCGGGGCGTCGGCCGGCTCAGGCGTCGTCGGGCAGAAACACCCGGATGATCTCGGCCGCCTGGACGTCGGCTGCGGCCACGGCCTTTTCCAGGCGTTCGGGGGTGAGCCCCAGGGTGGTCCAGGCCGGCGGCGACAGGGCCGGCACGTAGACCTCGCCGCTGGAGCCAAGGAGCAGGGCGTTGGCTGCGGCGTCGGCGGCGTGGATCATGGCCGGCATGAGCTGCCCCATGGGCGTCGGGCCGCCGTGGTGGTGGCGCACGGCCCGCTCCAGGTTGTCCGGAAACCGCCAGCGCCGCAGCAGCATCCCGCCCAGGGTGGCGTGGTCAAAGCCGAGCACGGCCCGTTCGGCCTCGCGCAGCGGGATGCCCTCGTTCCTGGCCTTGGCCAGGACATGGGCGCAGTGGCGGGGCAGGTTGCGGTAGAGCACCAGGCGCCCGACGTCATGGAGCAGGCCGGCGACAAAAAGCCGCTCCACCTCGAGATTTTCCCCGCTGTCGGCCGTGGCCGGCACGAGGTTGGAGGCGATGATGCCGCAGCCGATGCTGTGCTTCCAAAACGCCCGCATCTCCACCAGCCCTTCGGGCAGATCCTTGAAAATGCCGATGACCGAGATGCCAAGGGCCAGGGTGGTGAGCTGGCGGCTGCCGACGATGGTCACGGCCCGGGACAGGGTGTCCACTTTTACGGGAAAACCGTAAAAAGCGCTGTTGACCAGTTGGAGCAGTTTGGCCGAGAGGCTGACGTCCTTGCCGATGGCGCCGGCAGCTTCCTTGGCCGTACTGTTGGGGTCATGCAGGACCTCGCTTATGCGCACGAAGACGTCGGGTAGGGAGGTCAGCTTGGGGTCGGACTCGATAATGGCCATGGGACCGGGAGCCGGCGTGTCCGGGACCGGCGGCAGGGTGTCCAGAGCCACGGGGCCGGGCAGATCCAGGCAATGGGGGCCGCGGCGCAACAGCAGGTTGGCGGCCCGGGGCAGGGCCACGGAAAAAAGCGCGGCCTGGCCGATGTCTTCCCTGTCGGTGAGGGCAAAGCGCGGGGCCAGGGCCTTGGCCGCAGCGGTGAGATCAAGGGGCGCGTCCTCGGGCGGCTGCTGCTGGCCCTCCGGGCCCTGGTCCGGCCCGTCCCGGCCGGGCAGGGCGACCCAGGCCACCGCGTCAAGGACCTGCCAGGACGGCAGCAGGGCCACGTGGCGCGAGGACAGGACCGTGCCGCGCGGCAACAGCAGGATGCCGTCCTCACGGCAAAGATCCTCGGCCAGAATCATGTCCGGCTGCAGGGCATCAAGGGAAAGGCGTTGTTTCATGGGTTGGTCCGGTCCTGGCTGCAACTCTTTGCTCGTCATGATAACAAAAGTCCTGGAAGAAAAATGTCAAGGAAAAACGGGCGGCCCCTGCTCGCCGGGGAAGGCATGCAAGGACGACGCCAGAGATGTGCGGCAGGTAGATTGTTGCTGCGTCCCGGCCCGCCTGCCGCTAGAATGCGCCCGAGGAGCATCCATGGGAACAAAACCGCTGGCCGTCGTTATCAGCCTTGATGTGGAGGAAGAGGGGCTTTTTTCCGGAAGCTATCCCCGGGAGGGCGCGGGCCTGTCCAATATTGTTGAGCTTAAACGTCTGGAATTTCTTCCGGCCGAATTCGGGCTGCCACTCACCTGTCTGTGCGATTACCCGGTGCTGACCCACGGGCCAAGCCGCGACCTCCTGGCCGGGCTCATTGCCCGCCAGGGCGGGGAACTCGGGGCGCATCTGCATCCCTGGAACACGCCGCCGTTTCCCGACCTGCCCTGGCCGGAGCCGGTGAGCACGGCGGTGATGCCGACCGACCTCTTCCGGGCCAAGCTCGACAGCCTGCAGGCGGCCATGCGGGATTTCGCCGGCCAGCCGGCGGTCTCGTTTCGCATGGGCCGCTGGAATCTCTTTCGCCGGGCCATGGCCGAACTGCCCGGGGCCGGCTTCCGGGTCGATTCCAGTGTCGCGCCCCTGCGCCATGTGCCGGGCGGGCCGGACCATTTCCTGGCCCCGTGCGATCCCTACTGGGTGCGCCCTGGCGCTCCGGAAGATCGTGGCGCGCCGTCACTGCTGGAAGTCCCGACCACCCAGGTGCCGCTTGTTCCCGGCAGTCCGGGACTGGCCTGGGCCCTGGCCGGGCGGCTGCCGGCCTGGCGCGACGCCCTGCTTGGCGGCTTCATGAAAACACTGGTCCTGGGAGTCAATCCGGTCTGGATGCCCGAGGCCACCATGCGCCTGGCCGCCCTGGCCCATGTCCGGCGCGGCGGGCGGGCGCTGACGCTTTTCTGGCATTCCTCGGAACTGCTTCCGGGCGGCAGCCCGCATTTTCCGGACAGGGCCGCAGTGGACGCCTTTGTGGCGAAGGTCCGCCGCTTTGCCGGATGGCTGCGACGGACCTTCGACGTTTCGGGGACGACCCTGGGTGAACTGGCCGGGCCGGGCTTTAGCTGGCCGGCGTGCAGCCCGGAGTCTCGTCGGAATAGTACTCGGGATTGGGGCTAGACAGGCCGCGGCCGTTCTTGTCGAAAATGGCGTACTGCTTGTAGCCGAGCTTTTGCAGGCGAAACTGCATGGACGTCTCAAGGACGCCGATGCCGTAGGTGCAGCTGCGGCGGAAGTTGATGGAGGAGGCTTCCTCGAAATACTTGGTCGGGCAGGACACCTCGCCGATGCGGAAGCCGAAATAGACCGACTGGGCCAGCATCTGGTTGTCGAAGACGAAGTCGTCGGAATTTTCCCACAGGGGCAGCGTTTCCAGGACCTGCCGGGAAAAGGCCCGGTAGCCGGTGTGGTATTCCGACAGCTTGGCCGACATGAGCAGGTTCTGGGACAGGGTCAGGAAGCGGTTGGCCACGTACTTGTAAAGGGGCATCCCGCCGCCAAGGGCTGTGCCGCCGAGAATGCGCGAGGCAATGGCCACGTCGTATTCGCCGCAGGTGATGAGGTTGGCCATGGCCGGGATGATTTTCGGCGTATACTGGTAGTCGGGGTGGACCATGATGACCACGTCCGCACCGGTTTTGAGGGCCTCGGCGTAGCAGGTCTTCTGGTTGCGGCCGTAACCCCAGTTGCGTTGGTGGCGAAAGCAGCGCAGGCCCAGGGCCTTGGCCTGGTCAATGGTGCTGTCCCGGCTGCAGTCGTCAACGAGGATGACCTCGTCCACGATGTCCTTGGGCACTTCGGCGTAGGTACGTTCCAGGGTGGAGGCCGCATTGTAGGCGGGCATGACCACCACCACTTTTTTTCCGTTCATCATGGGCATTCGCTCCAGGGGGGTCGCCGGATCGGGGGCGAAACGGCGGGATGCGCCGCGATGAAATGAGTGTTCGCGGCCAAACGCGGAACTAATCCTGAAATCGGGTAGGCTGTCAACTGCCGCAGTGCAGACATTTGCGCCAAAAGGCCTCCGGGGACGTGCAATTCCGCCGGGTTGGGAGCCTCTTCAAATTTCCTCGCCCACCGCACCTGTTGCCGGGCGTGGCCCGGAAAACGCGGCCAAGGCTTTACAAGACGGCCCGCCTTCAGTACCGAAGGCGGGCCATGCCGCATACCCAGACGACAGCCGGACCGATTCCGGTCGCGCCGGCCTCCGGCCCATCCGCACCCGGCGTCCTCCCAGGCTGGGGACTGGCCGCCATACTGGCCCTGGCCGCCTTCCTTCTGTTCTACAACCTCGGCCAGCGGCCTTTCTGGCAGGACGAGGCTGAGACGGCCTGCCTGGCCAAAAACGTCCTGGCCACCGGCCTGCCGTACGCCTTTGACGGGACAAATGTCGTGTCCCAGGAAGAAGAGCGCGAGTTCGACAAGGTCGGCGGCTACCTCTGGCGCTGGTCGCCCTGGATCCAGATCTATCTGCAGGCAGCCGGATTCGCCGTGGGCGGCCAAACTGCCGCCGCCGGCCGGGTGCCCTTTGCCCTGGCTGCCCTGCTGGCCGTTTTCTGGACCTACCGGCTGGTGGCCCGCCATTTCGGCGACCGCTCCTGGGCGCTTTTGGCCGCAACGCTTTTGACCCTGTGCGTGCCCTATCTGCTCATTGGCCGGCAGGCCCGCTATTATGCGCCCGGGACGCTTTTTGTCCTGTGGACCCTCGACGCCTTTCTCTGTGACTGGCAGCGCCGCACCGGGCCAATTGTGGCCATGTTTGTCGGCATGATCCTGCTCTTTCATGCCAACTATCTGCTTTTTTAAGCTTTGCCCCAACAGCCCTGGCAGCCGCCCTGTTCGTCTACCCGGAAAAATTCCATCTGCGCCGGCTGTCCGTGCTGATCGGGGCCACGGCCGCCGTGGCCGTGGTTCCGGGCATCCTGCTCTACCGCATCGGCCGGCAAAGCGGCATGTTCGACGTCCTGCTCGTGCCGGAAAACCTCATGCTCTATTTCGCCGACCTGTCGATGTTTTGCATCCCGTTGCCGATCTCGGCCTACCTGGCCTGGCGTTGGCGGCGGTTTTTCACCCGCCTGGAGCGTCCGGCCGAGGCCGGCGAGCGGTTCGTGCTTTTTTCCGCCGTGCTCATCGTCCTGAGCCTGCTTTTTCTGGGCATCGTGCCCCAGCGCTTTTTCCGCTACATCGCCCACCTGCTGCCGCTTTGCGCCATCCTGCTGGCTTTTTGCGTGCGCCGGCTGTGGGATTTCTCCAGGGTCTCGGCGGCCATGCTCTTTTTCCTGCTGGCCCTGACCAACTGGCTGGCGGTCTATCCCATGGAGCGGCTCAAAATCGTCAACCGGCCCTGGCAAAACGATTTCCGGATGCTCACTTCGAACAATTTCCCGATCAAGCTCTTTGTCACCGAACTGGTGTGCGGCTATCCCGACGTGAATACGGCCATCATCGGTTTTTTTGCGGCGAATGCGAAACCCGGCCAGACCATCGTGGCCGAATACGGCGACCTGCCCCTGCAATTTGCCCTGACCGGCGTGCGGGTGCTTGGCGGCCTGCAGGGGCCGGTGCCGCCGGACACGCAACCGGACTGGGTGCTGCGCCGCCGGGTGGTGCGGGTCAACCGCGACCGCTTCCTGTTCGGGGCCAGGGAATTCACCGACAGACTGGATTTGGCCCGCGACTACGAGCGCGTGCCCCTGCCTTTCCCGGATGAGACCTTTGGCAACCGGACCGATGATCCCAACCACCATTATTTCATCCCGGTGGAGGCTCCGCAAAAGGAGCTTGAGATCTGGCGGCGCAAGGAGGCTTCGAAATGAGGTTTCCCCCGGCCCGCGAGACGGTCGTTCGCCTGCTGCTGCTCGTGGCCCTGGGCGGCACCCTCTATAAAGGCTTCATGAAGACGCCCGAGGCAGCCAGCAATCTGACCCCGAAATCTTTTTTTGACGGGCTGGTCAACGACGGCGAAAATACCGCCATCATGAAAGAGCGCCACCGCGACGTGCTGGAAGCCACAGACAAGGCGGTCCGGGTCCGCCTGGAAGAGCTGCGCTCCGGGGCCTACCGGCCGGAGCCGGGGTCGCTTGTGTCCGAGGAATCCCTCGTGCGGGCCATCCGCAAGGACGAAGCCACCCGGGCCCGGGCGACCGACGACGAATTGCGGGCCACGGAAAAGCTCGAGCGGGCCAGACGCCTGGAAGCCGCCGGCTGGCGCATGGGGCTGCTCCCCTGCCCGCCGGCCGGGGAGGGCCGGCCATGAGCCTTTCCCGGCGTTTCCTGCGCCTTTTTTCCCTGGCCCTTTTGGCCGTTCTTCTGGCCGGCGTGGCCGGGCTTGTCTGGTTCGGGGCCTGGCACTATCCGGCCCTGGGGCTGGCCGGCATCCCCAAGGACGGCTACCGCCGGGCCATGGACATTGCTGCCCGGGGCATGACCGCCACCGACGGGCTGGTGTTTGAGGACTTCGATTTCCTCAAATACCGGGAAGTGGCGCGCGGCGGCGAGGCCTATGCCTGGGGAGCGGCCCGGTGCAAGGCGGCCGACGGGTCCACGACCTTTTACTGGGTGTATCTGGAGTGGAGCAAGAAGCGGGGCCAGTGGCTTCGCAACTACAGCCTGGAGCTGGCCGCCCCGGATGACGAGATCTATTTCACCCGCCAAAATCCCGGCCAGTTCGGCCGGGCTAGGCTGGCGGCGGGCAAGCTGCTCGGCCAGCTCGCCTCCCGGGTGCGCGAGGCCCTGGCCGCCCGGCCGGTCGCCGGCAACCGCCCAGACTTGCAAAGCCCCGGTCTTTGACGTATTGGCCGTTGTTCCCGGCCGATATGCGGGAACCGGCATGGCCAAAAGGCCGACACTACGGCTGGCGAATTCTGCCCAACCCGAGCCGTCGTTTCCAAACCACGCGAGGAACCAACGAACGCCATGAGATTGCGCCAACGCTGCGAGCAATTCAATGCCCTGCACTCCCTGATTTCGGCCCAGGGCATTAATCCCTATTTTCGCCCCATCGCCAAGACCTGGGGGACCGAGGTCGAGGTTGCCGGCCAGCGCCTGGTCATGATCGGCTCCAACGACTACCTGGGACTGAGCCACGATTCCCGGGTCATGGACGCCTCAGCCAAGGCCGTTTACCAATGGGGCACCGGCCCCGGCGGTTCCCGCTTTTTAAGCGGCAACATGGTGCTGCACCACCACCTGGAGGAGCGGCTGGCCGAATTTATCGGCAAGCGCTTTGCCGTGGTCCACGTCACCGGTTTCAGCACCAACCTCGGGGCCCTTGGCGTCCTGGTCACGCCGGCCGACACCGTGCTGTGCGACCGGGAGAACCATGCCAGCATCTTCGAGGGTGTCAAAAACACCAAGGCCCGGCTGGTCACCTTTGCCCATAACGACGCCGCCCACGCCATGAAGCGGGTGGAGGACGCCAAGGCCCTGCGGCCGGACGGGGACGTGTTCCTGGTCACCGAAGGCGTCTTCAGCATGTCCGGCGAGCTGGCTCCGCTCGACGAGATCGCGGCGGTCAAGGACGCCCACCCCGAAGTGGTCTTCTACCTCGACGACGCCCATGGGCTCGGGGTCTTCGGCCGGGGCGGACGCGGCAGCGCCGACCATTTCCGCATCACGGACAAGGTCGATTTCATCATGGGCACCTTTAGCAAGTCCATGGCCTCCATCGGCGGCTTTATTGCCTCTGACGACGAGGACATGCTGCGCTATCTGCGCTACCAGTCGCGCACCCAGATTTTCTCCGCCGCCCTGCCGGCGGCCAATACCGTGGCCGTGCTCACCTGCCTGGACATCCTCACCCGGGAACCCGAGCGCGTGGACCGGCTCCATGAGGTCACCGTGCGGATGCGCCAGGCGTACAAAGACATCGGCCTGCGCATCGGGGCCTCGTCCTCGCCGATCATTCCCATCATCATCGGCTCCGACGAGAAGGCCTTCCAGTTCTCCCAGGCCCTGTTCGAGGCCGGGGTGTTCGCCCTGCCGGCCGTGTACCCGGCCGTGCCGCGCGGACAGGCGCTGATCCGCACCGCCTACATGAGCACCCACCAGGATCGGCAGCTCGATTTCGTGCTGGAAGTCCTTGAGAAGCTGGCCAAGGAATTTCGCATTCGGGAATGCGACCTCGAAGACGAGCCGACCTACGCCGAAGGCGACGAGGAAGGCGAAGCCGGGGCCAAGGCCAAGCTGTCCTACTTGTAAGCGAGGCGTCCCGACGTATGGGGACGACGTGATCTGGGCGCGGTTGCGTCCGGGCGAATCAGTATGGCCATAGGAAAACGAAAAAAAATCACGGCTGCCGAGCTTGACCGTATCCGCCGTCGCGGAGCCGGGCCGCTGCGGTACTACGATCTCGTGCGCGTCAGCGTCCGCGAGGTCTTGCGCAAGCGTCGCCGCTACATCGGCGTCCTTGCCTCTATTGCCCTGGGCATGGCGGGATTTATCGTCATCATCACCATGGGCAATGATCTGAAAAAGAACTTCAACAACGACCTCGACCTGCTCGGCGGCGCGACCATCATCAACGCCATGTTCGAGCAGGCCCAGCTCGAGCGCCAGGAATGGTTCCGCGAGCGGACGCTCGAGGCCATCGGCCGGGTGCCCGGGGTGCTGGACACCACCAAGGTGGCGCTCAAGGCCAATGCCGTCACCACCTGGCACGACCGGCTCTACGGCTTCAACCTGGTCGGCTGCGAATCCAACTACTGGAAGGTCTTTTCCTTTAACGCCGCAGTCGGGCGCCTTTTTGACGAGCGCGACGTGGAGGAAGGGGCCCGGGTGTGCGTGGTCGGCGCGGATCTGGCCCGCCAGATCTTTGGCGGCGAGAAAGAGGGCCTGGGCCAGACGCTGTCCATCGACGACAATCTCTACACCGTTGTCGGCATTCTCGGCGGCGTGCGGGCCGGCGACCGCAGCCTGTTCGTCTTTTTGCCCATCACCACGGCCCGGGCCCGGGTGGTCGGCATTTCCCAGCCCTACAGCGCCTATATCCGTTGCGCCACCTGGGACGACGTGTCCACGGTCTCGGCCGCCCTGCCCGGGGTGGTCAAGGCCAACCAGACGGACCGGGGGCTTCGGATCAACGTGGCCTGGGAGCCGCTTAAGCAGGTGCAGCGGATTTTCTGGTGGGTGGAGCTTTTCATCTACAGTTCGATCGTCGCCACCATGATCCTCGGCGGGTTTGGCATCTGGAACATCATGATGGCCACCGTGACCAGCCGGACCCGGGAAATCGGTCTGAAAAAGGCCATGGGCGCGCTGGATTCCGACATCCTCTACCAGTTTCTCTTCGAGGCCCTGTGCGTGACCTTGTCCTCATCGGTTTTCGGCGTCATCCTGGGACGCATCGGCATCGAATACATGAGTCGGATGCTTGGTTCGCGCCCGCCCGAAGGGCTGTTTGTCATCTGTCTGTTCATGGGCCTGGCCTTTGCGGCGGTCCTCGGTATCGGCGCCGGTCTTTATCCCTCCATCCGGGCCAGCCGGATGCAGGTCGTGGATGCCATGCGTTATGAGTAACGGATACGACATCACCGACGACAACGCCCTTGTCATCGACATCAATCATCTGACAAAGAACTATAATACCGGGGCGGGCGACATCACGGTCCTTAAGGATGTGAACCTGCACGTGCGTCGGGGCGAGATGGTGGCGGTCATGGGGCCGTCGGGGTCGGGCAAATCCACCCTGCTTTTTATCCTGGGGCTGTTCCAGCCGCCAAGCACCGGCGGTTACAAGGTGGCCGGGGTGGACGTCTTGTCGCTGTCGCGCGACCAGCAGGCCATCTTTCGCCGGGAAATGCTCGGGTTTGTTTTCCAGACTTGTGACCTGCTTGAAAACTCGACCGTGTACGAGAACCTGGAACTGCCGTTGATCTATGCCGGCGTGCGCCGCAGGGAGCGGCCCGACCGGATTCGCGAAGCCCTGCGCATGGTCAACCTGGAACACCGGGTCCATCAGCCGTCCAACCGGCTCTCCGGCGGCGAGCGCCAGCGGGTGTCCATTGCCCGGGCCCTGGTCAACGAACCGGAGTTTATTTTGGCGGATGAGCCGACCGGGCAGCTTGACCGGGAAAACAGCCTCCGTGTATTGGAGTATTTTACCAAGATCACGGAAGAAGCGAGAACGGCCATGGTCGTGGTCACCCATGACAACATGACCGCTGAACATTGTACGAGAAAATGCGTCCTGACGGACGGGTATTTAAACGGGTAACGCTCGACGGGGAGGAGCGCATGGCCAGGAAACTGTCCTTTCGGCAGGGGTTGCCGGCATCCGGGGGGGATGTCGCAGGCCGCGCTTTCGCGGCGGGGGTGCTGTGTTTTTTTACTGTCGCCGTCTTGAGCGCCATGCTTTTCGGGAGCGCGCTCACGGGTTTTGCCGCGCCCGGCGACCGGTATACCAAAGATAAGGTCAAGGGGGCTGCCGCTGCCGCCCCGGCCCCGGAAGCGCCCATGCCCCAGGCTGCGGCCAAGCCCGCCGCCGACGACCCGGCTCCGAGTTTTTCCAAGGCTGCCGGCTCCCTGGCCCTGGGGTCCACCCAGCTCAAATCGCCGGCCGACTTCAACGAGTGCGTGCGCGTGGCCCTGGCCCAGTCGCCGCTGCTGACCAAGAGCGCCATCGAGATCGAATCCAAGCGTCTCGACGTCGGGGATGCCTACTCCCAGTATATTCCCACCATCGTCATGAGCACGACGTTTTACATGCGTCTGCCCGAGTATAAAAACACTGTCGCCCCGACCGCCTATTCGTCGGTGCTCAGCAATGCCTCCTCGGATGCGACCCAGAACCTGGCCAACTCCATTTCCGCCTCCAACGCCGTCTATGCCGGCAACTCGGCCAACCGCAACCGGAAGAAATACGACCTGAGCTTTTCCACCGGGGCCTGGAACCCGCTGTTGACCGCCTTTGACGTCCAGGCCAAGAAAGAGTTGGCCAATATCGCTGTCTTGTCCCACCTCAAAGTCATTGA
Source organism: Desulfovibrio sp. DV (assembly GCF_001936595.1). Lineage (GTDB taxonomy): Bacteria > Desulfobacterota > Desulfovibrionia > Desulfovibrionales > Desulfovibrionaceae > Solidesulfovibrio. The sequence continues at coordinate 8,474 of NZ_MLBG01000053.1, read as the reverse complement.
TCAGGGGCTCAAGCGCCTGGGGCTCACCTATCTGCAGCTTGGCATGACCGATTCCATGATCCGCATGGCCAAGGAAAAGGAAGAGCTGGCCCTTAAAAACCTTGAATACGTCAAGACCCGCGCCGGCCTCGGCCAGGGCGCCCAGCTTGATGTGCGCATTGCCGAGACCAGGGTCAATCTGGCCCGCACCGAAGCCGAGAAGATGCGCACCACCAAGTCCGTGCTTCTGGACGAACTGAAGTTTATCCTTGGCGTGCCCTTTATCCAGAAGGTCGAGTTGTCCCTCAACGACGCCCCGACCCAGGTGCTTGAGGAGTTCAACCCGTCCACCATCACCGACGAGAGCCTCAAGAAGCACTCCTTTGCTCTGCGCATCCATGAATACGAAAAGGCGCTGCAGAAAAAAAGCATCGCCCTGTCCTACATCCACTTCCTGCCCACCTTCTCCTTTGGGTTCACCTCGGTGTCCACGCTCAACAACACCAGCTATAAAGACGACACCTCGACCCTGCCGTTTATGTATCCCAACCTGACGCTTAATATGCCCTTCGATCTGTGGACCAAGGGACGCGACGTCAGCCGACAGTACAAGAAGATGGCCCAGCTCAACGTCGAAGGCCGCAACCTGGAATTCTCGCTCATGAGCCAGTTCCAGCAAGCCCTGGCCAAGTTGCGTTCGGCTACCTCGGAAGTCAAGTTTGCCGAATCCTCAATGGAACTGCAAAAGCTCACCGTGCAACAGGCCCAGTTCCGCTTTGACTCCGGCCAAGCCGAATACGATGCCATTGTCAAGGCCATGGGCGACTTCCTCGACAGCAGGCAGAACCTGCTCGTCAAGCAGTATGACCGTGACTCGGCCATGCTGGAAGTCCGTTCCGTTTCGGGCGAGTTCCAGGATCGCTACATCAATGCCACTGTCATGGAGAGCATCTAACATGATATTACGCGCCGCGCTTCTGGCGGCCGGACTCGTGCTGGCCGGACCCTGCGCCTCCCTGGCCCAGGCTCCGGCCGCGCCGGCTCCCCAGGCCGAAACAGCTGAACGGGCCTCGTTTCGGCCCACGGACATCAGCTTTTCCGGCAAGCTCTACAGCCCCGTCAAACTCTCGGTGTTTCTGCCCTACAACGCCAAGATCCTGAATCTTTCCGGTCAGATCGGACAGCAGGTCAAGCGCGGTGACGTCCTGGCCACCTACGAGATTCCGCTGGAAACCCGGATGGACGAGAAGACCAAACTCTCCCCGGCCAGCATTAAGGATCTCGAACACAAGCTGGCCGTGGCCGACAAGGAAATCGACCGTCTCTCCGCCAAGAGTCGTGAGCTGGAAGCCATGAGCCAGCGCAACATGGCCTCGCAGCAGGCCATCTCCATGAATAACAAGGAAATCGAGGTGTACCGCAAGGATAAGGCTGCTGTTACCGAGCAGCTGAACCTGGCCCGGGATCTCCTCAGCGACCGGGTGGAACTGGCTGAAGATCATTTCGGCAAGGGTGTGGGCATCGGCAAGGTGCCCAAGGACGGCATCATCAAGGCCCCCCACGACGGTTTCGTCATGTGGATGAACCCGGAACTGCGGGCCGGGGTCAAGCTGGCCAAGGAAGCGGAACTCTTTCAGGTCGGGTTGCTCAATCCTATGATCATCCGGGCCCAGGTCCACGAGATCGAGGCCCAGAAGCTCAAGGAAGGCCAGCCGGCCGTGGTCACCTTCGACTCCATCCCCGGCAAGAAGTACGCGGCGTCGGTGTCGCGCATTCCCTGGGCTCCCATGCCGGCCGCCCTGCAGCAGCCGTCCTACTATGAGATCGAGCTGACCATTCCGAACCCGAATGCCGAGCTGAAAGAAGGTCTCAAGGGTCAAATCACTATTCAGCCCGGCAAGTAGCCCCTATGACGCACGCTCCCCTCGTTATCGAGGTTGTCGCCTCTGCGGCAGACCTCGACGCGTTCATTCGTTTTCCCTGGGAAATCTATCGCAACGACCCCATGTGGGTGCCGCCGCTTATTCCCATGCAGCGGGATTTCCTGGATCGCAACAAAGGCCCGTTTTTCGAGATCGGCCAGGCCGAATACTATCTGGCCCGCCGCGACGGTGTGGTGGTGGGACGCATCTCGGCCCACACCAACGGCCTCTACGAGCAGCACCACGATACGGAAACCGGTTTTTTCGGCTTTTTCGAGTCGGAAAACAACCAGGAAACGGCCAACGCCCTGTTTGAAGCTGCAGCCGCCTGGGTGCGCGGCAAAGGCAAGATCCGCATCCACGGACCGCTGTCCTTTGGCATCTACGACGAAGTCGGCTTGCTCGTTGACGGCTACGATTCGCCGCCGTCCATGATGCAGACCCACAACCCGCCGTACTATGAGACCCTGATCACCAACTGGGGCTTTGCCAAGACCTACGACTGGTACGCCTACCGCATCAGCCGCAAGCCCGGCATGGATGCGGTCAAGCTGGCCAAGCTGCGCGATTCCATTCTCACGCGCCAGAAATGTGCCATTAAACCCATTCCCCGCAAGGAATTTGCCAAGCGCGGGCCCCAGATCAAAGAGCTTTTCAACGACATCTGGAGCAAGAACTGGGGCCATGTGCCGCTGACCGACCGGCAGTACGAGGACCTCTTTGTCACGCTGCAGCCGCTGGTGCGCCCGGATCTGGAGAGCATGATCCTGGACGGCGACGAGGTGGTGGCCTTTGCCGTGGTCTCGCCGGACATGAACCGGTCGGTCAAAAAATTCAACGGCAAGTTCGGGCTGTGGCAGAAACTGCAATTGCTCTGGGACTGCCGGGTCAAGCCGCTCACCCACTGTCGGGCGATCATCATGGGCGTGGCCCGCTCGCACCAGTGGAAGCGGCTCCACCACGCCATCATCATCAACATCATCGTCAATTTCCTCAATAATCATCCGAATATGGAATACTGCGACTGTTCGCTCATTCCGGAATCCCTGGAGCAGTGGAACAAGACGCTGACGGATTTTGGCGGCGAACGCTACAAGGTGTTCCGCCTCTATGACCGGGCTGTCTGATCGGCCGATCCGTCGCTCGGATTGGCTGCTGGTCTCCCTGTGTTCCCTGGTGGTCTACGCCCTGGCCCACCGGCTGGGGCTGGCCTCGCCCTCTGTCGTCAACGACGACGTGCGCCAGCAGTTGTTCTGGATGGCCCGCTGGCTCGATCCGGCCCTGTATCCGTCTGATTTCCTGTCCGATTATGCCGCCGCCTATGTTCCGGCCGGGGTCAAGGCCCTGTACTTCGGCGCAGCGGCCGGCTTCGGCCTCGATCCCCTCTGGTTTTCCAAGATCCTGACCGGGGCGCTGTTTCTCGTCCTGGCCCTGGCCCTGTTCGGCCTTGGCGCCACCCTCGAAGGACCGATCCTGGGCTGGTTTGCCGCGTCCATGGCCTGGCTTATGCCGTATTTCCTCAAGAACATTTCCGGCGGCCTGTCCCGGGCCTTTGCCGGGCCGCTCTTGGCCCTGTTTCTCCTGGCCTGGATGCGACGCAGCGGCCGGGGCATGGCCTGGGTGCTGCTTCTTGAAGCCGCCACCATCCCCTACATTGCCATCCTGTGCGCCGGGTGCGCCTGCCTTGACGCCCTGTTGGCCCGGTTGACCGACCGCCCGGCTGCCCCGTTTCCGGCCCGGCCGGTCCATGGGCTGGTGCTGGCTGCCGCCGGCGCGGCAGTTTTTGGCATGAACCACGCCATGGCTGCCCAGGGCTACGGTCCCCTGGTCGGCCGGGCCGGTCTGGCGGCCGGAGTGGAATTTTACCGCTGCCGGCCGGCTGGAGCTTTTTTCCGCTGCCAAACCCCTTCCTTGATCTGATCTACTGGCCCTTTGAAAGTATCGGCCTGTTTCTCGAATGGGGTCTTGTGCCGGGCATCCTGAGCCTGGCCATCCTGGCCCCCATCCTCTTTTTCGGCGCACGCCGCGCCCCCTGGCGTGCGCTTGCCGCCAAGGCCCGGCCGGCGGCCATGCTCCTGGCCGGGTCGCTTTCCCTGTACATCCTGGCCCGGGCCATTGCCCTGGCCCTGTTCGTGCCGGACCGCTACATCGCCTACACCATAAACCTGCTCTACGCCCTGGCCCTGGCCGTGTGCCTGCGCCACGCCCTGGCCGGGCTCTTGGCCCGCCGGGGCATGGCCGTGGTCCTGGCCCTTGCGGCCGTGGTCCTTGGGGCATGGCGGCTTACCGGGGTGGGGCTCTACGATTACCGGGCCGATGCGCCGCTTTTTGCCGCCGTCGCCGAACTGCCCAAGGATACCGTCCTGGCCGGCAATGCCATGGATATGGACAACGTGCTGACCTTTGGCCGGCGAAACGTGGTAGCCTCCTTTGAGCTGGCCCATCCCTGGAGCCTTGGGGCCTGGAAGATCATGCTGCCGCGGCTGGCCCATCAAGCCGAGGCCTATTATGCCAAGGATGCCGCAGTGGTGCGGGAGTTTGCCCAGGCTTACGGCGTTTCCTATATGGTGGTGCGCGAGGCCGACCTGACTCCCGAGGCCATGGCCCGTGGGCCGCTTTTCGCCCCCTTTGACGCACGCATCCGGGAGCTGGCCGTGGTGCCGGGCAATTTCGCCCTTCTCGACGGGGCGAATTTTCCCTATACCAGCCCCGAGCCGGGGGTGCGCCTTGTGGATGTGCGACCCGTCGCCGGGAAGGCCCCCTGACGGTGACGGGCCCTACCCCGCCCCCAAGCCTGTAACCTCCGAGATACGGCGGGAACCATGCCGCATATGCTTTCCATCATCATTCCGCTTTACAACGAGCAGGACAACATCGAGCCGCTGTATGCCAAGCTCGACCACATCCTGCCCACCCTGGGCCAGCCCTACGAAATCATCCTGGTCAACGACGGCTCGTCCGACGACACCCGGGAGCGCATCGACGTCCTGGCCAAACGCGACGAACGGGTCCGCGTGGTCCATCTGCGCCGCAATTTCGGCCAGACCCCGGCCATGATGGCCGGCATCGACATGGCCCGGGGGCATATTCTCATTCCCATGGACGGCGATCTGCAAAACGATCCGGCCGACATCCCGAGGCTTTTGGCCAAGCTCGACGAAGGCTTTGACGTGGTCTCGGGCTGGCGCAAGGACCGCAAGGACAATCCGATCAAGCGCAACCTGCCAAGCAAGATCGCCAACTGGCTCATCTCGTTTATTTCCGGCGTCCACCTCCACGACTACGGCTGTTCACTCAAAGCCTACCGCCGCGACATCATCAAAGGGGTCAAGCTCTACGGCGAGATGCACCGCTTCATTCCCATCCATGCCGCCTGGCAGGGGGCGCGGGTCACGGAAGTGGGCGTCACCCACCATCCGCGCATCCACGGCGAGTCCAAGTACGGCATGGAGCGGACCATCAAGGTCATCTTGGACCTCATGACCGTCAAGTTTCTGGATAAGTACGCCCAAAAGCCCATGTACCTGTTTGGCGGCTTCGGGTTGGCCAGCATTGCCTGTTCGGCGTTCTTTTTCTTCTTCATGCTCTTTTGCAAATTTTTCCTGAACAAGAGTTTCATTGAAACGCCGCTGCCCCTTGGCGTGGTCATGTTCATGCTGATCGGCATCATGGCCATTTTCATGGGCCTTATTGCGGAAATCCTGATGCGCACCTACCACGAGTCCCAGGACAAGCCGACCTATCTCGTGGACTGCACCCGAAACTGCAAGGAATAGACGCTCACGTGTGCGGCATCTGCGGTTTCATCGGTCCGGGCGGGGCAGGGGAGCTTGCCGCCATGAACGCGGCCCTGGCCCGGCGCGGCCCGGACGGGGAGGGGACTTTTGTTGATGCCGCCTGCGGCGTCCATCTGGCCCATCGCCGTCTGGCCATCATCGACCTCGAGGGCGGGGCCCAGCCCATGGCCACGGCCGACGGGGCGCTGGTGGTCACCTACAACGGCGAAATCTACAACCACCTCGCACTGCGCCGGGAGCTTACCGCCCGGGGCCACCGCTTCGTCTCCGACCACAGCGATACGGAAATCCTGCTCCATGGCTGGCGGGAGTGGGGCGAGGATCTGCCGTCGCACTTAAACGGCATGTGGGCCTTTGCCCTCTACGACAAGCCGCGGGGGCTGCTCTTTTGTTCCCGCGACCGTTTCGGCAAAAAGCCTTTTTTTTATGCTGCGGCAGCGGGTTTTTTCGCTTTTTCCTCGGAACTGGCCAGCCTCATGGCCCACCCCAAGCTCACCGACCGGGCCGTGTCCCGCACGAGCCTTCGCAAGTATTTCGCCTACGGCTTCATCCCGGCCCCAAACGCCCTCTACGCCGGCACGGCCAAACTGCCGGGCGGCTGCAACCTGCTTCTTGACGTGGGCGATCCGGTGCCGCAGCTGCGCCGCTGGTGGACATTTCAGCTGGAGCCGGACCAGGGGCTGCTTGAGGCTCCCCAGGCGGCGGTTGCCGGGCGCATTCTGGAACTGCTCGACGCGGCCGTGGCCCGCCGGCTCATGGCTGACGTGCCGCTGGGCATTTTCCTGTCCGGCGGGGTTGATTCCTCGGCCATAACCGCCCTGGCCGCCCGTCATGCCCCGGATATCCGGGCTTTTTCCATCGGCTTTGACGATCCGGCCTTTGACGAATCGGCCAAGAGCCGGGAAGCGGCCGCAGCCCTTGGCATCGCCCGCCAGGAAGCCCGGCTCACCCTGGACGCCGCCCTGGCCCTTATGCCCGAGATCGTCGGCCGGTTGGACGAGCCCATGGGCGATGTGTCGCTCATTCCCACGGCGCTGTTGTGCCGCGAGACCCGCCGCCACGTCACCGTGGCCCTTGGCGGCGACGGGGCGGACGAACTTTTTGCCGGCTACGACCCTTTCCGGGCGGTGCGGGCGGCCGAGTGGTACAGCCGGCTGACGCCCAAACCCGTCCACCGCGCCCTGGCCCTCCTGGCCGGCCGGCTGCCGGTCGGCCACGGCTATATGGCCGCAGGGTTTAAAATCAACCGCTTCCTGCGCGGCCTGTCCCAACCGCCGCGCCTGTGGAATCCGGTCTGGCTCGGGCCCCTTGACCCGGCCGAACTGGCCGACCTGTTTGCCGAACCAATCGACCCCGAAGACCTCTACAGCGAGGCCATTGCCGTCTATGAGTCCTGCCGGTCCCGGGACATGATCGACCGCACCATGGAATTTTACACCCGGCTCTATCTGCAGGACGATATACTGGTTAAAACCGACCGGGCCGGCATGATGCATTCCCTGGAAGTGCGCGCCCCGTTCCTGGACATCGAGCTGGTCGATTACGTGCGCACCATTCCGGCTGCCCTCAAATACCGTCAGGGCATCACCAAATACATTCTCAAAAAATCCCTGGAATCGGTTTTGCCCTCGAGCATCATTTACCGCAAAAAGCAGGGTTTCGGCGTGCCCATCGGCCGCTGGCTGGCGGACGGGGCCTTGCCCATGGGACCGGCCTCACCGCTTGAAGCCGACCTCAATGCCGCGGCCATCGAGGCCCGCATCGGCCAGCACCGGGCCGGCCGGGCCGATCACCGCCTGTTTTTGTGGAATCTCTGGGTCCTTCGCCACATGGACCTGGGTGGAGGCCGCCTTGCGTTTTGACAGCCTTGAATATGTGGCCCTTCGGGTGCTGCGACGGTTTTTTTTCACGGAAAAGCGGCTGGCCGCCTGGGGCAGCCGGTTGCCGTACTACTGCGTCAACCAGGGCGTCACCGACCCGACGGCCATTGCCGCAGCCTACGCCGACGATCTCGGCCGCCTGGGCGTTCCCGTTCCGGGCAAGCGCATCATCGAGATCGGCTGCGGCTCGGCCAACGGGGCCGGCTACGCCCTGGCGGCCATGGGTGCCGCCTCGGTGGTCTGCCACGAACCCTACGCCCTCCACGACGTGGGCCTGGACGCCAAGCACCTCGAAGCCATGGTGATCCGCCATCCCGGCGTGAAATTTTCCGTGGTGCGCCGGGTGGCCGCCCTGACTGACGAGCCCGACGCCTCGGCCGACATCATCGTGTCCAATTCGGTGCTGGAGCATGTCACCGACACCACTGCCCTTTTTGCCGAGCTGGCCCGGCTGCTGGCACCGGGCGGCGTCATGCTCCACCGGGTCGATTACCGCGACCATTTCTTCAAATATCCCTTCCATTTCCTGCTCTATTCCAAACGGGTCTGGAACTGGTTTCTCAATCCCGGCGACCTGCCCCGCTGGCGCTACGACGACCATGCCGCCACCCTGGCCCGGGCCGATTTCGACGTCTCGGTTCTTGATTTTACGCGCGACGAAGACGGTTTCGACGCCATCGCCGACCGGCTCCACCCCGATTTTCAGGACCGCGACCCGGATATCTTGAATATTGTCCAGGCGACGTTGGTGTGCCTCCGGCGGCCAGGAGGGGCGTTGCCCCTCCTGGACCACCCCACCGGGGGGACTGGTCCCCCCGGACCCCCCCGACTGGTGGAGTTGGCGCATGACTTTCGACACGTCCGCCGACACCCCCATTGAAAGTTTTTGGGGAAGG
>NZ_MLBG01000052.1 GCF_001936595.1 Desulfovibrio sp. DV | reverse complement strand
GGGAGCAACGGCTTTGTGGCTTTTGTCGTGATTTTACGGCCTTTCCCGGGCGAACCGGTTTGTTGGAATTGGGGCCGCCGTGCTCCCCGCGCTTCGCGGGGAGTGTCGGCGGCCCCAATTCCAACAAACCATGCGGCAAAGCCGCCAAGCGCTCCCGCGCCAACAGTCTTCCCACCCTCCCACACCCGCAACAGTCCCTTACCCCGTCCAGCACCATGCGCCCCCATCCAGGGGGTCCGGGGGGGGATGATCCCCCCCGGCGGGGTCTGGGGCAGCGCCCCAGTTCTTATTCCCCTGGCCCTGTGGCCAGAATGCGGCGCAGGGTGTCTTTGGTGACGTCGAGTTCGCGGCAGGCGGCCATGGTTTTGCCGTCGTGCCTTGCCAGGGCGGCTTTGGCGGCGTGGTATTTGGCGGCGCGCATGGTGGTGGGTGTGGCTTGTGGGGTTTCGGGGTTATGGGATTTGGGCAGCAGGTAATCGGGCAGGTGTTCGGGGGTGATGCGGCCGGCCGGGCAGAGGATGAAGGCGTATTCCAGGATATTTTGCAATTCGCGGACGTTGCCGGGGAAGGTATGGCGCACGAGCAGCCGCATGGCGTTGTCGGAGAGGCTGGTGACGGCTTTTTGGGTGAGCAGGTTTTGGCGTTCGATGAAGGTGGCGGCCAGGAGCGGGATATCTTCCGGGCGTTCGCGCAGCGGGGGCAGGGCGATGCGGGCGATGCTCAGGCGGTAGAACAGGTCGCGGCGGAAGGAGCCGGTTGTGGCCATGGTTTCGAGGTCGCGGTTGGTGGCGGCGACGATGCGGGCGTTGGTGGTGCTGGAGGTGTCGGAGCCAAGCGGTTCGAAGGTGTGTTCCTGGAGGACGCGCAGGAGTTTGACTTGGAGGGCCAGCGGCAGTTCGCCCACTTCGTCGAGGAACAGGGTTCCGTTTTGGGCCAGGGCGAAGCGGCCTTTGCGGTCGGATTTGGCGTCGGTAAACGCCCCGCGTTTGTGGCCGAAGAGTTCCGATTCGAGGAGTTCGCCGGGGATGGCCCCGCAGTTGACGGCCACGAACGGGCCTTTGGCGGCCGGGCTGAGCGTATGGATGGCCCGGGCGAAGAGTTCCTTGCCGGTGCCGGATTCGCCAAGGAGCAGCACGGTGGAGCCGGATTCGGCGATGCGCGGCAACAGTTCCAGGGAGCGGGCCAGGGTTTTGTTTTTGGTGACGATATCTTCGAGGGTGCACACGCCTTCGAGTTCTTTGCGCAGCCGGCTGATGTCTGAGATGTCGCGGAAGGTTTCGACGCCGCCGACGATGCGGCCGGTGGCGTCGCGCAGCGGGGCGGCGCTGATGCTGACCGGGACTTTGGTGCCGTCGGGGCGTACGATGAAGATGGACTGATTTTGCAAAGTGGTGTCCTTTGCGATGCAGTGGCCGAGGGCGCAGGCTCCGTCGCAAAGGCTTGAGTGGAAAACTTCCCAGCATTTGCGGCCCAGGGCTTTTTCCGGGGCAAGGCCGGCGATGGCGCCGGCGGCGCGATTGAAAAAGGTGATGGTGAAATCGGTGTCGACGGTGAACACGCCGTCGGCCAGGGATTCCATGATGGATTCGCAGGGGATGTCGCGGGGGAGCGCCATATCGGGAGTACCGCCTTTGGGCCGGGGTGGGATGCCGTTGTAACCGAGGCCGACCCTGGTGTCCAAGGCGCGGGAACCAATTGACTTTTCAGTGTGGTGGTTTGATAGAGGGTGATCGGGCGGCCCGGGACGGGTTGCCGGGGGAGGGTGCGCATGGCTGATGACACGCCCATGCTGATGATTGGAACACCGGCCTACAGTGGCCAGGTGACGGTGCATTATATGCGTTCGCTGGTCTCGTGCGTCGGTTTTCTGGAGCGTCAGGGCATCAAGACCGGGATGCTGACTCCTGCCCAGGAGAGCCTTATTCCCAGGGCGCGCAATCTGATTGCCAACGAGTTTTTGCGGCTCAAAGAATACACGCATCTGCTTTTTATCGACGCCGACATCGGGTTTACGCCGGAATTGCCGCTGAAGTACCTGGAAGCCGACAAGGATGTGGTGTGTGGCATTTATCCGGTCAAGTATCTCGACATCGACAAGTTGCGCATGGTGGACCGCAAGGCGCTCTCCAGGGTGGCGGCGGCGGCGGCCATGCATTACGCGGTCAAGCTCAAGCCCGGGGGCCGGCCCGAGCCGGTGACCGGGCTGTTGCCGGTGGAGTATGGGGCCACGGGTTTTATGATGATCAAGCGCGAGGTGCTCGTGCGTATGGCCGAGGCCTATCCGGAACTGGCCTATGACTATTCCCACACCAACGACGACAACATCAACAACGTGGCTTTTTTCGACACGGGCATCGACACCGAGCGGCGCGAATATCTGCCTGAGGATTATGCCTTTTGCAAACGCTGGACCGACATCGGCGGTGAGATTTTCGCCGACGTGCACAGTGTGTTCACCCATGTCGGTTCCTTTGAGTACACGGGCAATTTTACGGCCTTCCTGACCCATCTGGGCGGTGGGGCGCAGGATGAAGCGGACGTTTGATTGGCAGTGCTCCCGGGGCAGTCCCGGGTGGGTGTTCGGAACGGCTTGGGCATATGGCCCCGCCGGCCGGCCGGGCCGGTCATGCTGATGCACAAGGAGAATTCCCATGCAGAAGGTGTTTTTTCTGGTGTCTTGCGGCCCGGACGAACAGTCCAAGGCCACCCGGGCCTTTCAGTTTGCCAAGCTGGCGGCCGAGCGGGGATCGCTGGCCGGCATCTTGCTCGTGGATGACGCGGTGTATCTGGCCAAGCCCGAGATCGCCGACCGGGTGCGGGCGGTGACCGGCGATTCGTTGGCCGATCATGCCGGCTGGTTGCGCGAGCACGTCTCAGGCCTGCCGTTTTTGGTCTGCAAGCCGTGCTGCCAGGCCCGGGGGGTGACGGTTGACGACCTCGATCCGCTGTGGGTGCTGGGCACGGGCGGCGCGGCCATGGACGTGCTGATCCAGGACGGGGTGACCACGCTGTCCTTTTAGACCGTTTTTGCAGGCACGGCGGGGGCGGTGGCGGCAGGCCGCGCGGCCACGGCCGTTTTCCAGCCTGCGCCATGTTCTTCCCTGACGGACTGTCTGTCGGGAGCATCCTTTCTGCCTTGTTGTGGAGCCGGCCCTGGGCCGGCTCCACTTTTTTGGGGTTGTTTTGCTCAAAAGAGCAAATTGTCGCCCCGGCCTCTTGACCCGGGGCCGGGGCGTCTTATTTGCTCGTATGAGCATTACGAAGGAGTCGATCATGCCGAGACAGCGCGGTTTGCGCCGGGTGGCCGGGGTACCTGCCGCAGCCTATTTCAAGCCCCAGGGAACACCGCTTCGCGGCATGGGGGAGATCATCCTGGCCGTGGAAGGCCTTGAGGCGTTGCGGCTGGCTGATCTTGAGGGGCTTTCGACCGAAGCGGCGGCGGCGCACATGGCTGTGTCGCGCCACACCTTCGGCCGGGTGCTGGCCGAGGCCAGACAGACAGTGGCCCGGGCCCTGGTCGGCGGGCTGGCCCTTCGCATCGAGGGCGGCAATTATCGATTGGCCGGCGACGGGCCGGCGGCAACAGCCAATACAGAGGAGCGCCCCCTGCTCGACGGGAGTTCCCCGGCAGACGCGGCGCAGGAGGATCAGGCTATGAAAGGACAAGGACAATGCGGGCGCGGCAGCGGCCAGGGCGGCAGACAGGGCCGGGGCCAGGGCAGCGGCCAGGGCCTGGGCCAGGGTATGGGCCAGGGCCGGGGCCGGGGCCAGGGAAATGGAACCGGACCGGGCCAGGGTCGCGGCCAGGGGCGCGGGCGCAGCCAGACCGGCGGCCCGGGACAAGGCGGCCTGCGCCAGGACGGTCCGGGTGGCCAGGGAAGCACAACGCCGGGCGGCCAGCCATCGGCGACGGCCCCCGAGGCGCTTGGCGCGGACAGCCCGTGTCCGGCCTGCGGCGCGCTGGTGCCGGCCGGGGAGGCCTGCCCGGCCTGCGGTGCGGCCCGGGTCTAGGAATTCCGGAAAACACAAGTAAAAACGCTCCCCGGAAATGTGGAAGGAACCTGCTCTCGGCGGGTTCCTTTCTTTTTTGTCGCAGTATTGCCGGCCTTTTGCTGCAGCAGGGCTGGCGGCGTTCTTGCCGTTTCTGTCGCAGCCGGGGCAGCGATTTGAGGCATTGGGAATTGACGACTCTGGAAAATCACGGCAACGATGTCTGATGCTGCAAATCCATTCCCGCGAGGCCACCGATGACGCCGACTCTGCGCCGCACCTTCGCCCTGTTTGCCTGTCTGCTGTTTGCCCTGGCCTGCGCTGCTGCGGCAACGGGGGTGGCCAGTTCATGGACCGTTGAAAAACGCCGGGGAGCATTGGTCAAAACGGTCGGGAAAGTACAACGGGAGCTTCTGGCCGAGACCAGTGAAAGCCGGGTCATGGGCGCGACCATCCTGCTTGGCCTGATTCAGCCCACGGTCAAGCTGGCCGTGACCGGCAATCTGCTGTCGGAAAACGACAGCAGCGAAATCCACAACGTCCTGGAACCGCTGCGGCGGCAGTTTGAAGCCAGCGGCACCTATCTTATAGGCGCTGACGGCATTATCCGCATCCACGATACGGACAACGCCTCGTCGGTCGGCCTCAATGTGGGCTTTCGTCCCTATTTCAAGCTGGCCATGGCCGGCCAGGCCAATGTCTACGCCGCCGTGGGCAGCCAGACCAATGAGCGGGGCCTGTACTACGCCGCCCCGGTCCATGCCGGGCCGCTGCGATCCTCGGCGGTCATCGGCGTGGTGGTCACCAAGCTGCCGGCCGATTTCCTCGACGGGATGCTGGCCGGGTCCGGCCGGGAGGCCATGCTGCTAAGCCCCGGCGGCGTGGTCTTTGCCGCGACCAACCGCGACTGGCTCTACGCCATGGCCCCGCCTATCACCGACCAGCGCCTGGAGACCGTGCGGCAGCAGCGCCGTTTCGGCCGGGTCTTCGACACGGTCCGGCCCGCCCCGCTGCCCTTTGCCACCACGGATGAGACGGTCGAGTATGACGGCAGGCAATGGTCGCTGGCAACCGCCAGCCTTGATTGGGATGATCCGGCCGGGGATTGGACCCTGGTGGTCATTGAGGACATGGCTTTATGGTTTCCCGCCTCCGAGCGGATGCTGACGGCCGCTCTGGCCGGACTGGCCGGTCTGCTGGCCGCGCTGCTTTTTTGGGCCGTGGCCGTCGGCAGGCGGCGTCGCGTCCGGGCCGCCGCCCGTTTCCGGACCCTGGGGGTGGCCCTGGAGGTCAGTCCGCTGGCGGTGGTCATCACCGACGCAGCCATGGCCATCGAATGGGCCAATCCGCAATTTGAGCGCACCACCCAATACGCCCTGGCCGAGGCCAGGGGGCGCAATCCCAATATCCTGGCCAGCGGCCACACCCCGGCCGAGACCTATGACGCCATGCGCCGCGCCCTGGGGGCCGGCCAGCCCTGGAGCGGTGAATTCATCAACCGGCGCAAGGACGGGTCCACCTACTACGCCCGGGTGGCCATCTCGCCGGTTGCCGACGCCGCCGGCAAGCTCCTGGGCTATGTCGGCCTCCAGGAGGACGTCAGCGAATACAAGCAGCTTTTAAGCCGGCTGGAGTCCCAGTTGCGGCTCGGGGACGGGCTTCAATCCTTTGCCGAGTCCCTGGCCAATGAGTTTTCCCCGGAACTGCTGGCCCGCAAGGGCCTGGACGAGCTGGTCCGTTTTTTGTCTGCGCCCTACGGCGCGGTCCATGCCTGCCGGGGAGGGGCCTGCCCGCAGGTGCTGGCCCGGTTTGGCGGCAACTGGCAGGCCGCTGCCGCACCGCCCTCCGATCTGCCCCTGGTGGCCGACGTGGTGGCCTCGGGCCGGCCCATGACCCTGCGCCAACTGCCCGAGACAGCGGTTGCGGCCCTGGCCGGCGGCACGGCCCGGCTGACCGAAATCCGCATCCTGCCTCTGGGCGACGGGCAGGCCTGCGTGGGAGCCCTGGAGCTTGGACTGTTGCGCGAGCTCTCCGAGGAGGAAGAGCGCTATCTCGACAAGGCCTGTTCCGAGCTGGCCCTGGCCCTGGCCCTGGCTTTGGATGTCACCGAGCGTCTGGCCGCCCAGAAGGCCCTGGCCGACCAGCTGGCCTTCCAGCGGGTGCTGCTCGACACCATCCCCAATCCGGTTTTCTACAAAGGGGCGGACACCCGGTTTATCGGCTTCAACCGGGCTTATGAAGAGACCTTTGCCGTGCATCGGGAGGAACTGGTCGGCAAGCGGGTGATTGATCTCAAATATCTGCCCGAGGCCGACCGTATCGCCTACCAGCGCGAGGACGAGGCCATGATCGCCACGACCGGCTCGGTGCGAAAGGAAATGCGCATTCCCTTTGCCGACGGCGAGATGCACGAGACGCTGTATTATGTGGCCGGGTTTCGCCGGGCCGACGGCACTCCCGGCGGACTGGTCGGCACCTTCGTGGACATAAGCGAGCAGAAGGAAACCGAACGGGCCCTGGCCGCAGCCAAGGAGGCGGCGGTCGAGGCCACCTTGCTCAAATCCGATTTCCTGGCCAACATGAGCCATGAAATCCGAACCCCCATGAACGCCATTGTGGGCATGGCCCATCTGGCCATGAAGACCGACCTGACCCCCCGCCAGCGCGACTACCTGACCAAGATCCGTCTTTCCAGCCAGCATCTGCTCGGCATCATCAACGACATCCTGGATTTCTCCAAGATCGAGGCCGGCAAGCTCAGCATCGAGAACGTCGATTTCGACCTGGCCTCGGTGCTCGAAAACGTGGCCACCCTCATTCGGGAAAAGGCCGAAGCCAAGGGCCTGGAACTCATTTTCGACGTGGCGGCCGATGTGCCCCAGATCCTGGTTGGCGATCCGTTGCGCCTGGGCCAGATCCTGATCAACTACGCCAATAATGCCGTCAAGTTCACCGAGAAGGGCGAAATCGACATCCGGGTGCGCCTGACCAGCGAGGACGTGTCCGAGGCCGAGCTCAGTTTCGAGGTCCGGGACACCGGCATCGGGCTGAGTGAAGACCAGATCGAGCGGCTGTTCCAGAGTTTTTCCCAGGCCGACACCTCCACCACCCGCAAATACGGCGGCACGGGCCTGGGGCTGGCCATTTCCCAGCGTCTGGCCGCCCTCATGCGCGGCACAGTGGGGGTGCGCTCGGCCCCGGGGGAGGGCTCGACCTTCTGGTTCACGGTACGCCTGGGCAAAAGCAGCAAACGCCGGCGCGTCCTTCTGCCCGACCCGGACCTGCGCGGCCGGCATATCCTGGTTGTGGACGACAACGAGAACGCCCGGGCGGTCCTCTCCGAGATGCTGGCCTCCATGAGCTTTGCCGTGGCTGCCGTCCCGGGCGGCCGGGAGGCGCTGGACGCCGTCAAGGCCCGGCAGGCCCAGGGCGAGCCCTTTGACGTGGTTTTTCTCGACTGGCAGATGCCGGACATGGACGGCATCGAGACGGCCGTTCAAATAAAGGCCCTCGACCTGTCGCCGCCGCCCCATCTGATCATGGTCACGGCCTATGGCCGCGAAGAGGTGATTCGGGCGGCCGAGGGAGCCGGCATCGAGGACGTGCTGCTCAAACCCGTCACCAACTCCCTGCTCTTTGACACGGTCATGCGCTCGCTGGGCGCTTTTCGCGAGGAGCCGGATGCTGCGGCCCGGGCCGACCGTCCGCTGACCGGGCCGGTGCCTGTCGGCCACGGGGCGCGGCTGCTTGTGGTCGAGGACAACGAGATCAACCAGCAGGTGGCGGTGGAGCTGCTCACCGATGCCGGCTATGCCGTGGATGTTGCGGACAACGGCGAAATTGCCCTGGCCATGGTGCAGCGCGATTCCTACGCCCTGGTCCTTATGGACATGCAGATGCCGGTCATGGACGGTCTGGCCGCCACCCTCGCCATCCGCAAGCTCCCCGGCTTTGCCGGACTGCCCATCGTGGCCATGACCGCCAACGCCATGCAGCAGGACCGCGACAAATGCCGGGCTGTGGGCATGAACGGGTTTCTGGCCAAGCCCATTGATCCGGACGAATTGCTGGAGACGGTGGCGGCCCTCATTCCCGGCACTGCGGCCGGCCAGACGGCCAGGGCGCCGGATGCTGCGGCGGTTGCGGCCCTGGCCGCCCGTCTCCCCGGCCTCGATGTGGCGGCCGGACTGTCGCGGGTAGGGGGCAATGTGGCGCTTTACCGCAAACTGCTTGGCAAGATGGCCCGGGATTTCCCGGCCATTCCCGGCAGTATCCGGGCGGCGCTTGGGGCGGGCGAGTATCGCACGGCCGAGATTGCCGCCCATTCGGTCAAAGGGGCGGCCGGCAACATCGGCGCAACCGGCCTGGAACAGGCGGCCGCCGCCCTGGAAAAGTCCCTGCGCGACGCTGACGCGCCGGAGAGTGGGCAGCGGCTGCCGGCCTTCGAGGCCGCCCTGGGTGACTTCGTGGCTGCCGTGGCGTCGCTGGAGCCGGCCCCGGCGGCCGGCCCGCCCGACGCCGCAGCCGGCCCTGGGCCGGTTACGGCCGCTGCGGATGCGCCGGTGCCGGGGGCCGAGGCTCTGGCCGGCGGCCGGCCAGGCGGTCCGGCCGCCTGCTCGCCGGAGTTCTATGCCGCCCTGCGCGCCTTGACGCCGCATCTGGCCGCGCGAAAGCCCAGGCCCTGTGCCAAGGCCATGGAGAAACTGGCAGCCCTGGCCTGCACACCCCCGGTCAGGGAGCGTCTTGAGGCCGTGTCCCGGCTCATTACCGGTTACAAGTTCGCCCAGGCCCAGGAGGCCGTTGCCGCGCTCCTGGCCGAGGAAGGGGGGAGCCGCCATGAACACCCTTGAGGCCGCTTTGGTCCTTGTCGTTGACGACGTGGAGACCAACATCGACATTCTGGTCGAAACATTGGGCGACGCCTATGACGTGGCCGTGGCCATGGACGGGCCGTCGGCCCTGGAGCTGGCCGCAGCCCAGAAGCCCGGCCTGATTCTGCTCGACATCATGATGCCGGGCATGGACGGCTACGAAGTCTGCCGCCGGCTGGCCGCCGATCCGGCCACGGCCGGCATCCCGGTGATCTTTTTAACGGCCATGACCGACGTGGCCGACAAGGCCCGGGGCTTTGCCCTCGGGGCCGTGGACTACGTAACCAAGCCCTTTGAGCCGCTGGAAATCCAGGCCCGGGTCCGCACCCATCTGGCCCTGACCCAGGCCCGCCACGAACTGGCCCGGCAAAACGAGATTCTTGAGGCCAAGGTGCGCGAACGCACCCGCGAGCTGGCTGTCACCCAGGAGGCCATCATCGAGGCCATGGCCTGTCTGGCCGAATACCGCGACCCGGAAACCGGCGGCCATATCAAGCGCACGAAAAACTATATGCGCCTTTTGGCCAGCACGCTGCGCGGCCATCCCCGGTTTTGCCGTTACCTGACCGATGAGACCATCGAACTCCTGTACAAGTCGGCGCCCCTGCACGACATCGGCAAGGTCGGGGTGCGCGACGACATCCTGCTCAAACCCGGGCGGCTTAACGCCGAGGAATTTGCCGTCATGCGCCGCCATCCGGCTTACGGCCGAGCCGCCATCCAGGCCGCTTCGGCCAAGCTTGGCCCCAACTCCTTCCTGGAACTGGCCGAGGAAATCGCCTACACCCATCAGGAACGCTACGACGGCACCGGCTATCCCCAGGGTCTGGCCGGCGAGGCCATCCCCATTCCCGGCCGCCTCATGGCCCTGGCCGATGTCTACGATGCCCTGATCAGCCGGCGCGTGTACAAGGAACCCTTCACCCACGCCCAGGCCGTGGCCTTCATCCTGGATGGACGGGGAAGTCATTTCGATCCCGATATGGTAGACGCCTTCATGGCTGTCCAGGAGGCCATACGGCAAATCGCCCTGGAATTTGCCGATCACGACGATGAACGCCAGGCGCTGGAGCATCCCTATGTGGCCTGAAAGCAACCAAACGGTGATCGATATGGTGCGAAACGCCAAGCAGACCATTCTGATCGTGGACGACGTCGAGACGGATCTCGATACGCTGGTGGGGACGCTTGGGGATGACTACGACATCGCCGTAGCCCTGGACGGCCCGTCCGCCCTGGAGACCCTGCAAACCCAGCTGCCGGATCTGGTCCTGCTCGACATCCTCATGCCGGGTATGGACGGATACGAGGTCTGCCGCCGGCTCAAGGCCGATCCGGCCACCCGGGCCATTCCGGTCATCTTCCTCACCGCCCTGACCGAGATTCAGGACAAGGTCACGGGCTTTTCCCTGGGGGCTGTGGACTATATCACCAAGCCCTTCGACACACTGGAGGTCAAGGCCCGGGTGACCACCCACCTGGCCCTCAAGGCGGCCATGGAGCGCCTGGAACGGCAAAACCAGACCCTGGCCGAGGCGGCCAAGCTGCGCGAGGATGTGGAGTACATCACCCACCACGACCTCAAAGGGCCGCTCAATGCCATTATTTCCCTGCCCCAGCTCATGCTCGCGGCCGACAACCTGACCGGGGAGCAGCGCGACTACCTGGAAAGCATTGAGCAGTCCGGCTATAAAATGCTCAATATGATCAACCTGTCCCTGGACCTGCTCAAGATGGAGCAGGGACGCTACGAGCTGTCGGCCTCGGCCGTGGACATTTTGCGGGTGGCGCGCAAGGTGGCGGCGGAGTTTGCCTGGCTGCGCACGGCGCGCAAGGTTTCCATGGCCTTTTTCCTGTACGGTGCGCCGGTCGGCGAAAACAGCGCCTTTGCGGTCATCGGCGAGGACCTGCTCTGCTACTGCCTGTTGTCCAACCTCATTAAAAACGCCATCGAGCATTCCCCGCCCGGGGGGCAGGTGACCTTTGCCGTCCAGATTGCGGCCATCGGCAGCTGCGAACTGCGCATCACCAACAGCGGAGAAACGGCCCGCGAGATCCGGGAGCAGTTTTTCGATAAATACGCCACCTTTGGCAAGGCCGGCGGCACGGGCCTTGGCACCTATTCGGCCCGGCTCATGGCCCGCACCATGCAGGGCGACCTGACCCTGGACACCTCGGTGCCCGGCGCGACGACCCTGGTGCTGCGCCTGCCGTGCCCCTAGTGTCGCGTTCCCGCAGCGTCTGTCTCCGGCATGGCAAGGCAATGAGCTGAATACTGAGGTATCCCTTTACCGCGACGAGCCGTTGTTGCAGGGGCGCGACATGCCTGCCGGATCCATATCCCTCCCGGTCAATACCCAGGATTCGGGTATTCTTCGATTGTATCCAATACAGGCGTTTTATTTAATCAGCCCGGCCCCGTTACCGGGGGTTCGAACCGGACGACCTGTGCCGGGCAGGTTGTCACGGTTCCAGACAACGACGGCCTGATCGTCGACAGCCCATGGCGGCCGGAAACGCTGGCTTGCCCCGCAAGCGGCCCAGGCCCGGCGTGGCAGCCTGTCGGCCCGGCGCAAACTTTTTTTGGCCTGCCTTCGTGTTCTGACTATGATGGCGGGCGGCAATCGGTTATGGAGACTTGACTGCCATGTCTTTGTCATGACGTACCAGTGCCAAGGAGTAGCATTGCTGTGAAGCATTATTCAAAGATCACCTGGGCGGTGTATATCACGCTGGCCTTGTGTCTACATGTCTATACAATATATTATGTAAATCTTCGCTATGGGGCCAATTGGGCCTTGGTAGTACTTTTTCTTCCTGGAATTTCCCAGCTTGTTTTGTGCTTTGTGACGGTGGTTGTGACGGATTCATTCTTCAATCGTTATACAAATATACTGTATTCGAGCATAATTGTCTTTTCGGCTGTGCGGTTTGTTTTTGAAGATATGCATACGGCGTTGCTCGATAAAAAATATCGATCGGAAAATAAACAGGAAGAGGACGGCAGGCTGTCAGAAGCCGTCGAATGTGCCGAGCGCGAAGACTACAGGCGAGCGTGCAGAATTTTTTTGAAGATCTACAAAGAGAATTCTCTGGATACCACGGCCTGTTTTGGGGTCGGCGTTTGTCTGGTCAAGCTGGGGAAAGAGCAGCTTGGACTTGACTATATCAAGAAAGCTGCATTTCAGGGCAATGCCGAAGCGCGAAAATATCTCCGCGAGGCCGGCGGGAGCCGGCCCAAGGAAATGCTGTACGCCGTGTGACGCCTGCCTGTCCCCGGGGCGGGGCTGATGCCCGGTCTGCCGCCCGGACTGAGCCGGAGGCCCTGGCCGGGCGTTGCGGCGAGGACGGCGGGAGGGGCTTCAGGATGCCAACGAGCGCAGACCATCTGGCTGGCCTGCTTCCTGACGCAGGGGCCTGCCGTTTTTTTCGGGCCTGCCGGCCAGGGTGCCAGCCCGGGCAGCCCCGGCCGGGGAGAGGCTTTCCCCGGGCGATGATGAAATAATGGTTGACAGCAACAGCCATCACGTCCAACCTTTTTCATACTTCCCGCCGTCATTTTTCAAACCCAGTCAATTATTCCACGCAGGCACATCCCAAGGCATATTCATTTTAACAATGAATTTTGCTTGTTATGAAGGAGGAAAAGCCATGCAAACGCAGATATTGGATCCCGTCGAGCTGACAGATTGCAGTACGAAAATTTTCGATGCCAGCGGCATCAGATTTGAGGAGACGATTGCCGCCGACTTGTGGCGAAAAGTCATGGACCACAAGTGGATATTGTCCGAGAAACTCGGCCGGGACGTGGGCTTCCGGGCCGCCTGCATTGATTTTCTGGACAACTTCGAGGCGGGCCAGGACCCGCACCTGGGGCGTCAGGCCGACCTGCTCGGCGAAATGGGGGCCCAGTACATCGACCGGGATATCTGGAAAACCATCTCTGATTCCCAGCCGCCCAAGCAGCTCGTCCAGAAACGAATCATCCGGCCGCTCAAGGAAGAGAACCTGTCGAAAAAGCACGGCGTGGTCATTCCCAAGGCCATTGTCTTCTTCGGCCCTCCCGGCACGGGAAAAACCCATTTCGTCAAAGCCATGGCCGGGATTCTTGGCTGGTGGTTCATCGAGATCGCTCCCAGCATGCTCATGGCCGAGGGCGTGGACAGAATCGGCGCCAACCTGCGCGCCACCATGGAAAAGGCCCGCCGGCTCGAGGAAGCCGTCATCTTCATTGACGAGTTCGAGGAACTTGCCGCCAGCCGGGACGAGGCCGACCGCATCGACCGGTCGATTACCAACGAGTTTCTCAAGCAGGTCCCCCTGCTCAAGAGCCAGGCCAACAAGGTGCTGTTGGTGTGCGCCACCAACTATGTCCGCCAACTGGACACGGCCTTGCTGCGTCCCGGGCGCTTTGACTGCATCATCCCGGTGGGATTCCTTGATGACGACGGACGCCGGACCATTCTGGAATACCACAATGCCCGGATCAATGTCGGGGATATCGACCTGGATCTCATTGTCCAAAAGACGCGGTATTTCACTCCGGCCGACCTGGAACACCTCTATCAGCTCATTGCCCAGTACGCCTTTGACCGGGAATACGAGACCGGAAAGGACTTCGCGGTGACCACGGAATGCATCCTGGAGAAGATCGGCCTGGTCCGTCCCTCCCTGACCGACGAGGTTATGACCCAGTTCCAGGAGGATGTTCAGACCTATTCACGGTATTGAGGCCGGAGCCCGGGCGGCATTTGCCGTCTCGGCGGATTGGATGCGCCAACGAAAAAAGGAGCCAGACGTTTGTCTGGCTCCCTGAATTATCTGGCTCCCCGGGACGGACTCGAACCGCCAACCTAGTGATTAACAGTCACCCGCTCTGCCAATTGAGCTACCGGGGATCAGCAAGGCGAGGAAGGCATTTATCCCTATCCCGCCGACCCGTCAAGGGTGTTTTTTGCAGTCCGCGAAAAAAAACGGCTGTTTCACCTGGCGGCCATGCCCTGGCCTCCGGGGCGGGGCAAAAGCTTTCCCTCGCCATTCTTGACGCCACACGGTATTTCTCGTAGGCAAATGCGCTTGCCCGGCCGTCCCGGGGGGCACAACCGATTTGCAGCAACGGAGAATCGCCGTGGGCAGCGACGCGCCACGTAAGAAAGAATACAAGCTCGCGGTCAAGTCCAAGCGGGTGGAGGATTTCCGTCCTCTGCTCGAAAGCCTGGACGCCCGTGATGAGCTCAACGAGGTCTTCAAGAACCGCATCGCCAAGGCAGTCCAGCTCCTTGACGACGGGGTCCCCCTGTATCCCAACGACTTTGAAAAAGGCGACGATATCGGTGCCGTGGCCCAGAGCCACGAGCCCCTGGACGAGGAGACCCTGGCCGCCCTGGACCAGGCCTTCCGGCTGGCCGGACGCATCGTCTCCCTGCGCTCCTTTGGCAAGGTGGCCTTTTTCACCATCCAGGATTCCTCGGGCCGCATCCAGGTCTTTGCCGAGCGCGAAACGCTTGGCCAGGAAGCCTATACGGTTTTTAAAAAGTTCGACATCGGCGACATCGTCGGCGTGTCCGGGCGGCTTTTCCGCACCAAGACCGGCGAACTCACCCTGCATGCCGACGCCGTGCGTCTGGTCACCAAGTCCATGCGCCCGCTGCCGGAGAAGTACCACGGCTTAAAAGACGTGGAGACCCGCTACCGCCAGCGCTACGTGGACCTGATCGTCACCCCGCGCTCGGTCGAGATTTTCAAGGCCCGCACCACCATCATCCGGGAACTGCGCGCCTTCCTCGACGACTCCGGCTTCATGGAGGTGGAAACCCCCATGATGCAGGCCATCCCCGGCGGCGCCACGGCCCGGCCCTTTGTCACGCATCACAACGCCCTGGACATGCCCCTTTTCATGCGCATCGCCCCGGAGCTGTATTTGAAGCGCCTGCTTGTGGGCGGCTTTGAGAAGGTCTACGAGGTCGGACGCCAATTTCGCAACGAAGGCGTGTCCACCCGGCACAATCCCGAATTCACCATGTGCGAGTTTTACTGGGCCTATGCCCGGTATACCGACCTCATGGACCTGACCGAACGCCTGTTTTCGCGCCTGGCCAAGGCGGTCACCGGTTCGGACACGGTGGAATACCAGGGCCACCAGATTGCCCTCGCCCCGGGCTGGGCCAGACTGGCCTTCCATGAATCCATCGAGAAAATCGGCGGCATCGATCCGGCCGTCATCGCCGATTTTGACGCAGCCAAGGCCCTGGTGGAAAAAAACGGCGAAAAGGTGCTCAAGGGCGAAAAGCTCGGCAAGGTGCAGGCCAAGCTCTTCGACATCTTTGTTGAGCCCAAACTCATCCAGCCCCATTTCATCTACCACTATCCCACGGAGATCTCGCCGCTCTCGCGCCGCAACGCCGAGAACCCCGAGATCACCGACCGGTTTGAGCTGTTTATCGCCGGTCGGGAAATGGCCAACGCCTTTTCCGAATTGAACGATCCCGTGGACCAGCGCCAACGCTTTGAGGATCAGGTCCGCGAGAAGGAAGCCGGCGACGACGAAGCCCACCGCATGGACGAAGACTACGTCCGGGCGCTGGAATACGGGATGCCCCCGGCGGCCGGCGAGGGCATCGGCATTGACCGGCTGGTCATGCTTTTGACCGACCAGGCCTCGATTCGCGAGGTGATCCTGTTTCCGTTGCTGCGGCCTGAAGGCCAGCCGGGTTCATGAAGTTCGAACTTTTCATTGCCCGACGCTATCTCACAGCCCGCCAGAAGCAGGCATTCATCTCGGTCATCTCCCTGATTTCCATCCTCGGGGTGGGACTCGGAGTGGCCTCGCTGATCGTGGTGGTCGGCGTCATGCACGGGTTTTCCACCGAGCTTCGGGACAAGATCCTCGGCATCAACGCCCATATGGTGGCGGCGGTGGCCGGCGGAGCCATGCACGACTACCGCTTGCTCATGGAAAAGGCCGAAGCGGTGCCCGGTGTGGCCGGGGCCACGCCTTTCGTCTATACCGAGGTCATGCTGTCCAGTGCGCGCGGGGTCAAGGGAGTGGTCCTTCGCGGGGTGGACGGGGCTTCGGCCGGACGGGTGCTGGCCCTGCCCCGGGAGATGATTGCCGGCAGCCTGGACGATCTGGCTGCGCCCGGGCTTTTCCCGGGCATCATCGTCGGGCGCGAGCTGGCCGACCGCCTGGGCCTGTCCGTTGGCGACACGGTCAACCTCATGTCGCCGGCCGGCAAGGAAAGCGCGGCCGGGTTCTCGCCCAAGGTCAAGACGTTTGTCCTGTGCGGGATGTTCAAGTCCGGCATGTACGAGTACGACTCGACCCTGGCTTACGTCTCCATCCCGGCTGCCCAGGAACTGCTCGGGTTTAAGCGCGACATCGTCTCCGGCCTGGAACTCAAGGCCGTCGATGTCGACACCGTGGACAGCCTGGCGCCGGCCGTGCGCACGGCCCTGGGCGGGCCGCCGGTGTTCGTGCGCACCTGGATCGACATGAACGGCAACCTGTTTAAGGCGCTGCACCTGGAAAAGACCGCCATGTTCGTGATTTTGGTCATGATCGTGGTCGTGGGTTCGTTTTCCATCATCACCACCCTGGTCATGCTGGTCATGGAAAAAACCCGCGACATCGCCATCCTCATGTCCATGGGGGCGACGCCGGCGGCCATCCGCACCATTTTCATGCTTCAGGGCGCGATCATCGGCCTGGTGGGCACGGCGCTCGGCTTCGCCCTGGGGCTCGGCGTGGCCCTGGCCCTGGAAAAGTACCAGTTCATCAAGATTCCCGGCGACGTCTATCCCATGGACCATCTGCCCGTGAAGCTCGACTGGCCCGATCTGGTCATTATCGGCCTGACATCCTTGACGCTGTGTTTCCTGGCCACCCTGTATCCGGCCCGGCAGGCGGCGGGACTCAAGCCCGTGGAGGCCCTTCGCCATGAGTGAGGCCCTTTACGAGCTGCGCCAGGTCCGCAAGGTCTACCAGGGCCCGGCCGAGGAAGTGACGGTGCTGACGGGCCTGGATTTCACCATTGCCCCGGGCGACTCCCTGGCCATCCTGGGCGCGTCGGGATCGGGAAAATCTTCCCTGCTCCATCTTTTGGGCGCACTGGACCAGCCGACCTCGGGAACGATCCATTTTGCCGGCCGGGACCTGTCGAAACTGACCGTCAAAGAGGCGGCGTCGATACGTAACCATGAGATCGGATTCGTTTTTCAGTTTCACCATTTGCTTCCCGAGTTCACGACACTGGAAAACGTGGCCATGCCGGCCCTGATCGCCGGCACCGAAAGAAAACAGGCTTTTGCGCAGGCGAGGGCATCTTTGTCGCTCGTGGGACTTGATGAAAGGGCCGAACACAGGGTAACAACCCTTTCCGGGGGAGAGAGACAGAGGGCGGCCATCGCCCGTGCTGTCCTGTTGCGGCCATCTGTTCTTTTGGCCGATGAACCCACCGGTAATCTCGACGAAGCCACTGGCGCCCGGGTCGGCGAAATGCTCGCCCGCCTCAACGCCGAGTTAGGCATGACGTTGGTTGTGGTCACACACAACCATAACCTGGCCGCTCTTATGGGCCGGAGACTGGAGCTGCAGGGTGGAGAACTCTATGCGCGGAATGAAAAAACTCGGTCTTAAAGGGCTGTTGCTCGTCGCGTGCCTGGTTGTGGCCGCCGGACAGGCCCTGGCCCAGTCCGGCAAAGTGCTGGTAGTGCCCTTTGAGATCAATGCGGCCGACGCCTTGCATTCCGTCCAGGGAAGCCTTCCCCAGATTCTGGCCGACAAGCTCAAGGCCGGCGGGGTCGCTGCCCAGGCCGAGAGCGGCAAGACCGCGCCCAATGTCGCCGCTGCCCGCAAGCTGGCCGCGACGGCCCGGGCCGACTATGTTGTTTTCGGCAGCATTTCCAAGGTCGGCGAAGGCCTGAGCCTCGACGCCCGGGTGGCCAAGGTGTCCGGCGGCGAGCCGCAGGCGGTTTTTGCCTCGGCCAAAAACGCCGTGGGCCTCGACGCTGCCGCAGCCGAACTGGCTGACAAGATCCGGCCCCTGGTGGCCGTGTCTGCGGCCGGCGGCTCGGACCGCATCCTGGAAGTCGATGTCGAGGGCAACTCGATTCTCGACAAGGAAGTGGTCATCCTCAAGATCAAAAGCCAGGTCAACCAGACCTATGATCCCAAGGCCGTCAACGACGACATCAAAAAGCTCTTCGAACTGGGCTATTTCGACGACGTCCAGGTGCGCCTCGACGCCGTCCCCGGCGGCAAGCGCCTGACCTTTGTGGTCAAGGAAAAACCGCGCATCCAGGCCATCGGCGTGGTCGGCAACGGCGACGTGAAAAAAGACGACATCCTGGAAGCCATGAGCACCAAGACCGGCGGCGTCTTGAACCTCAAGGTGCTGGCCGACGACCTGGGCAAGATCCGGGAACTCTACAGCAAGAAAGGCTACTACAAGACCGAAGTCACCTACGAGTTGGAGCAGACCGATCCCCGCATCGCCCGCCTCAACATCGTCGTCAAGGAGCCCAAGAAGCATCTATATCAAGGAAGTCAAGATCGAAGGGCCAAGCAGATCCCGGAAGGCGATCTGAGCAGCGAACTGGCCACCTCCACCCGCCACTTCTGGTCCTGGGTCACCGGCACGGGCGTGCTCAAGGAAGAAATGCTCGAGCGCGATGCCGCCGCCCTGGAAGCCTACTACGCCAACCGCGGCTTTGTTGACGCCAAGGTCGGCCAGCCCGAAGTCATCTACGGCGACGACGGCATCACCGTCATCTTCCGGGTTGAGGAAGGCGACCGCTACAAGGTCGGCTCCGTGGCCTTCACCGGCGACCTGCTCTACGACCAGCCCAAGCTGATGGAGCGGATCAAGCTCGACGAGCTGGCCGCCTCCGGCGAATACTTCAACCGGTCGGTGGTGCGCGACGACCTAAACGCCCTGGCCGAACTCTATGCCGACGACGGCTACGCCTTTGCCGAGGCCGACGTCGACATGCAAAAGCATCCCGACACCAAGACCATCGACGTGGGCTACACCATCACCAAGGGCCGCAAGGTCTACGTGCGCCGCGTCACCATCGAGGGCAACGACAAGACCCGTGACAACGTCATCCGCCGCGAAGTCCGGCTGGCCGACGGCGACCAGTTCTCCGGCTCCAAGCTGCGCCGTTCCAACGAGCGTCTGGACAAGCTTGAGTACTTCGAGAAGCTCGACATCGAGACCGTGCCCACCGACAACCCCGGCGAAGTCGACATCAAGGTCAAGGTCAAGGACAAGAACACCGGCTCCATCAGCCTCGGCGCCGGCTACTCGACTTCGGACAGCGTGTTCTTCGGCGGTTCGGTCGAGGAGAAAAACCTCTTCGGCAAGGGCTACCACGCCAAGTTCCAGGGCATGTTCAGCGGCAAGTCCAGCCGCGGCATCCTGTCCTTTACCAATCCCCACGTCTACGACTCGAAACTGTCCGCAGGCATGGACATCTATCAGGTCTACCGCGCCTACGACGACTTCAAGAAGTCCACGACCGGGGCCAAGATGCGTTTTGCCTACCCGCTTGGCGAATACACGATTCTGTCCTGGGATTACCGTCTGGACCATTACCACATCTACCACACCAACCCCTATGCCTCGAGCGTGATCACCCAGTCTGCGGGCTGGCACTGGACGAGTTCGGTCTACGCCGAAATCGACCGCGACACCGTGGACAGCGCCACCAAGCCCACCAAGGGCACCAAGAACACGCTGGGCCTGGAATACGCCGGCGGCGCGGTTGGCGGCGATGACGCCTTTGTCAAGCCGATGTTCACCTCGAACATCTTCTACCCCCTGCCCTTTGACAGCGTCTTCCACTGGCGCGGTCAGGCCGGGACACTGTTCTCGAACTTCGGCGGCGACATCCCGGTGTACGAGCGCTTCTACCTCGGCGGCATCAACAACGTGCGCGGCTACGAACTCGACAAGATTTCGCCCCGCGACCCCTGGACCGGCGAGCGTATCGGCGGCAAGGCCGAGTTCTTCACCAACTTTGAAGCCATCTTCCCCATCAGCAAGTCCAACGGCCTGTACGGCGTTGCCTTCTTTGACGCCGGTAATTCCTGGATGGATGTTTCCGACGTCGACTTCGACCTGTACAAGGGCGTGGGCGCGGGAGTCCGCTGGTACTCGCCCCTGGGCCTTATCCGGGTGGAATACGGTTACGGTCTCGACGCTTCCAAGCATAATATGCAGCCGTCGCAGATCGGTTTCTCCATGGGGCAGACCTTCTAAAGCCGTCTGATGCCGCGGGAATCCCACGGTAGCAGCGGGCGGTCGGTTCGCCACGAAATGACACCGGGGGGCGCGCGCCCCCCGAAAACATGGAATCAGCAAGGAGCTACATAATGGGCGTTCTGTTTCGGATTATGATCGTTATGGCCGTGTTGGCTGTGCCCATGGCGGCGCAGGCCCAGGGAAAGATCGGGGTCATCAACCTTGATGACGCCATGTCCAACTCCAGCGCCGGCAAATCCGCCCTGGGGGGCCTCAAGGCCAAGTTTGAATCCCGGGAAAAGGCTCTGGCCGCCCAGGGCGACGACCTGAAGAAAATGCAGGACGAGCTGCAGAAAAAGAGCGTGGCCCTGTCCCAGGACGCCATGAAGACCAAGGCCGCCGACTTTGAAGGCAAGGCGCGCAAGTACATGGAAGACCGCAACAAGCTGCAGCAGGAAGAACAGCAGGCCCAGCAGAGCGTGCTCCAGCCCCTGCTCACCCGCCTGCAGAAGGTCGTTAGCGACTACGCAGCCAAAAACGGCTATTCCGTCATCCTCGAATCGCACTCCGTGCCCTACTTCGATCCCAAGCTTGACGTGACTGCGGCTGTCCAGGCCGAGTTCGACAAGGGCAAATAGAACACAGGCTGGCATGATTTCGGGCCGGGACGTTGCTGCGTCCCGGCCTTTTTTTACATGGAGGGACGGGCTATGACCGGACAGGACGCTTCAGGCGTGATCACCATCAATGAGATTCAAACGCTTTTGCCCCACCGCTTCCCCTTTCTGCTCGTGGACCGGGTGCTGGCCTATGTTCCGGGCGAATCCATCACCGCGATCAAGAACGTGACCATAAACGAGCCGTTTTTCCCGGGCCATTTCCCCGGAGCGCCGGTCATGCCCGGAATGCTCATCCTCGAGGCCCTGGCCCAGGCCGGGGGGATTTTGGTGTCCAAATCCCTCGAAGGGCCGCTTGGCAATCGCATTTTCATGTTTACCGGGGTGGAAAAGGCCAAGTTTCGCCGGCCGGTCGTGCCGGGCGACCAGCTCACCCTGCGCTGCTTCAATCTCAAGCGCCGCCTGACGCTGTGCAAGATGTCGGCCCAGGCCACGGTTGACGGCCAGGTTGTGGCCGAGGCCGAACTGAGCGCAGCCGTGGTGGACGCCGCAACCCTGCCCTAGTTTGTAACCGGGCTTTGGTCCGGGGCTGGCGATGGGTTGGCCTCACCGAGGCTGCGCACCTGCACGTAAAGCCGGGCTCCTGCAGGGAGGCCCGGCTTTGTTGCGTGGGTGGGCCGCGGTGCCGGCCGGCCCCGGCTGCCGGTCGGGTGGGGCAACAAGGCTGTCTGGCCGGGGGATGCCGGAGGAAGGTGTCAAAAAAGTCGGACTGGCCGGGCCGGAGGAACAAGAGGCAGGGGGGACGCTCGGATGGCCGGGACCGGCCGGCCGGTTCAGGCCGGTGTCGGCGTCAGGAGAAACTCGCTGAGGTCGAGGCGGCGTTCCAGGCGGGCACAGTCGCGCTCCACCGTGTCGATGTTGTCGTCGAAAAGCCGCACCAGCCGGGCATCGATGCGCCCGGCCCGGGCTTCCTGCCACAGGACGCCAAGGGCCTTTTCCCGGGGCAGGGCCGGCTTGTAATGCCGGGCCATGGTGATGGCGTCATAGATGTCGACAATGGCGATGATCCGGCTTTGCAGCAGGATTTCCGCCTCCCGCAGCCGGCCGGGGTAGCCCGAACCATCGAGGCGTTCGTGGTGCTGGGATATGATGGGAAGCAGGCGCTGCATGTTTTGAGGGAAAGGGATGTGCTGGAGAATGCGGTGGCTTTCTGCCGGGTGGCGCTCGATTTCCAGGCGCTCCTCCGGGGTCAGGTTGCCCCGGGCAATGAGCAGACAAGCGATTTCCCGGGGGCCGAGCAGGGGCATGACGGTCTCGCCGAAGCGGATTTCCCGGGCGCCGATTCGGGCCACCAGGGCCGCGTCGTCGGCCGTGACCACATCGGCGGCGTTTATGCGGCAAAGGGCCTGGAAATCGGCCTGCATGTCCTGGCCGGTGGTCAGGCCATGCAGGGCCAGCCGCTGCCCGATAACCTCCATGACTCCGGCCGAGAGGCGGGTGGCCTTGGTCAGGACTTCCTCGCGGATGCCGATTTTGCCGACATCGTGGAGCAGGCCGGCGTAGAGCAGTTCTTCGAGGTCGTGGGGTGTGAAGGCGACTTCGGCAAAGGCGGACGTATCGAAATGGACGGTGCGGGCCAGGGCGACGCCGAGCCGGGCCACACGCTGGGAATGGCCGGCTGTGAAGGGGTCGCGGGCGTCGATGGCCGTGGCCAGGGCCTGCATGAGGGAGTTGATGAGCGCCTGGATGGCGTCGAAATGGAGCGCATTGCCCGTGGCGATGCCGGCCACGGTGGCCAGGGTGCCGATGTATTGCAGATGGCTGGCCTCAAAAAGCATGGGCGTCGGGCCGCCCAGGACCAACATGCCGACACAGCGGCTGGTCGAAACCAGGGGGGAGAGCAGCAGCGACGAGAGCGGCGCTTCGCCTGCCCACCGGCTGTCGGCGGCCAGATCATTGACGATCTCGCCTTTCTGGCTGGTGCAGATGTCGTGGAAAAGGCCCGACGCGGCCACCCGGTCCAGGGTGCAGGCGGCGGTGTCGCCGTAGGCGCACACCGGGGCAAAGGCGGTTTCCCCGGGGGCGCGCAAAAAGACCATGCCGACCTCGGCCGGCAGTTCGCCGCGCCGGCATTCGTCGAGCAGGGCCTGGGCCACGTCCTTGGGGCGAAGGGAGCCATTGAGGCCCAGGGTGGCCCGGTGGAGCAGGGAAATTTCCCGGTATTTGGTCAGGGTTTCCCCGGCCAGGGTGCGGCGCAGGGCTTCGCCGTCGATGATGGCTTCCAGGCAGTCGGCCACGAAACGGGCCTTTTGCCCCAGATCAGGAGCGGGTATCGCGGCCGGATCGGCGTCGTCGGGCGGGGTCAGAACCAGATAACCAATGAGCATTCCGTCCAGGCGAAGCGGTTCCTGGCGGCAGCCGGGGGCCGGGGCGCTTTGGGCGGCATCCACAACGTCGGTCTGCCAGCCCGGTCCGAGCATGGCCTGGGCTCGGGCAAGCAGCGGAGCCAGTGCCCGTTTTTTGAGAAGTCGCCGAAGCGGAACCATGGTGGCAATACCCGAGATGACCCATCAAGGATCGAGGCGCAGCAGTTCCTTGGCCACCTTGAGCACTTCGTCCGGGTCAAAGGGCTTGGTCATGTAGCGGCTTGCCCCCAGTTCCAGGCCCTGGCGGCGGTCCACTTCCTGGCCCTTGGCGGTTAAAAGCACGATGCCGATGTCGGTAATGGCCGGATCGTCTTTGACTCGCTGGCAGACTTCGTAGCCGTTGAGCTTGGGCATCATGATGTCCAGGAAAACGACATCCGGTTTTTGCGATTTGATAAGTGCCAAACCCTCTTCGCCGTTTTGGGCAGAGAGAATGTCGATGCCGAAGTCTTCCTCAAGCTCTTCGAGGGTCTGCTCCAGGAGCATACGGATGTGCACCTCATCGTCGACGATGAGAATTTTGCCAGGCATGACCGTCTCCTTTGGATAGCGCCAACCAATTTGAATACTAGTAAATGGTCACGCCAATGGCAAGGTCGCACACGGATTCACTAAGAAAAAACCCACCCCAAAGGGGCGAAATCCAAAGGGGCGGGCGGATCAATGGTGCGAGCCGCAGGCTCCGCCGCAATTGCCGCCGGCCTCGGAAAAATCCAGGCTGGAATGGATGGCAAATCCGCCAGGGCCGCAATCGATGGTGACCGGAGCGGCCTGGTCGAGCAGCAGGCTGCTCATGCAGATCGTTCGGCCGGCAAGATCGACGATGGTGTCTGCGTCGGTTGGAGGGTCCGGGGCAAGCTCCAGGCGCGGGCCGGATTCGTGCAGAAACGAGAGAAAGACGCGCAATACCGGGCGGTTTTGAGGGCCAAGCAGGGTGTCCAGAGCAGTCCTGGCCGCGGCGGTCAGCCGGATATGAGGGCTTTGGTTCGTTTCCATGCCTTTTTTTAGGGGCCGCTTCCGGCCGTGTCAACCGACCCGGTCTTCTGAAAAAAGAAGGCCGGCACAGGGGCCGGCCTCATACTGAGCTTTGGGACGTGTGTGTTTGTCAGGAGCAGGAGCCGCCGCCGCAACCGCCGGAACCGCTGCCGCAACCACCGGAACCGCAGGAACCGCCGCCAAGCTGGAGGCTTGAACCAACGGCAAAGCCGTAATCGGTCATGTCCACGGTGATGGGGGTGGCCTCGGCCATCAATTCCTTATCCACGACAAACGTGTAGCCGTTTAGGTCGAACACGTCGTCGTTGTCGCGGGCTTCGTCCAACGCCAGGGTCAGGGACGGGCCACAGCACCCACCCTTGTTGAGATACACACGGATAGGGGTTTTCTGTTTGTCGGCGAAGTAATTGTCCAGTTCGGCTCGGGCCGAGTCGGTCAAGGAAACCATGGATACCTCCAGGCGAGAGATACCATTGGGTAATCACGCCCTATGGGATTGTCAAATAAGCCTGCTCTATGTGCCACGCCTGTTGGTGTCGGGAAAATCAATGGCGCGCCGGGGAGCAGCGCAGGCGGCGCGTGGTTTCGGGCCGCGCCAGGTCGGCTCGGCCGGGCCGCCCAACCGGACCAAACGCCTAGCCTCGTCCAGGGGCCAGACCCCCGCAAGCCTCCCAAGCACCAGCCCTTTCGGGCGCAACCGGCGGCTGCCCGGCCGGCTGCATAAAAAAGGCCGGCTTGGAAAGCCGGCCTGGAAACAATCCAACGTATGCGCCCGGCGAACTACACCGAGCAGGAACCGCTGGAGCAGGAAGAGCCGCAACCGCCGCCCCCGCCAAGCTCCATGCTCGAAGAAACCGAGAAGCCCATGTAGGTCATGTCGACCTTAAGCGGCGAGGCCTTCTCGTAGAGTTCTTTTTCTATGACAAACGTGTATCCGGAAACGTCGAGCACCTCGTCCGCTTCGCGCGACTCATCCAGAGCCAGCGCTAATTTTGGACCCGCTCAACCGCCTGAGGACAAATAAATCCGGATGGGGGATTTTTCCTTATCGGCAAAATACCCATCCAACTGGGACTTTGCAGATTCTGTCAACTCAACCATGGGAACCTCCGTAGGACAAGCTCGTTTGATGCAACTAAGCATGACCGATCAGAAAGTCAAATACCATCGGCCCGGCCAGGGGGCGCGCGATTGCCAGAGTTTCCCCTTTTGCGCTAGATGGTCCAAAAGCCTGGGGGAAAAAGCCTGTGAGCAAACACAAAAAAATCATGACCGGGGGCGAAGTGCGCCGCACCCTGGAACGGCTTGCCTTTGAGATCATCGAGCGCCACGACCCGAGCTGCGAGCTGGCCCTGGTCGGCATCCAGCGGCGCGGGGCGGAACTGGCCACGCGCCTGAAAACGATCATCGACGGCCGGGGCAAATGCGACGTGCCGCTTGGCAAGCTCGACATCAATCTCTACCGCGACGACTGGACCACCCGCGAGGTGCAGCCCCAGGTCGGGCCGTCGGAGCTGGCCTTTTCCCTGGACGGGAAAAGTGTTGTGCTCATCGACGACGTGCTCTTTTCCGGGCGCACCATCCGGGCCGCCCTGGAGGCGCTTTTGGATTACGGCCGGCCCAAACGCGTGGAACTGCTGGTGCTCATTGACCGGCGCGGCCACCGTGAACTGCCCATCCAGGCCGATTATGTCGGCAAACGGGTGCACACCGAACCGGGCGAACATGTGGACGTGGCCGTGGCCGAACTCGACGGCGAAGACGGCGTGCTGCTGGTGGAGTAGGCGTCAGGAGCGCGGCGACGGACCGGGGCGCAAGCCCAACGGGCCGCATGGCGGCCAAGGCGCGGCAACGGTCCGGGGCCCTGTCCGCCGAGGCTGGCCGCAGTTTTCTGGCGGCAGCGGCGCGGCCCACGGGCAGCCCGCTTTTCAGCCGCTCTCCGGCCGCAGGCTCCGGGAACGCCCGGGACAGGACGCCCGGCATTGCCGGGCATGGTATCGTTTCAGTGCCTCTGTACCTCTTTGGGAAGCCGTTGCACGGCCCGGGACTTGTGCGTACACGATAGCCATATCCCGTCGAGGAGGCAGTACGCATGAACATTCTGGCTATAAACGGCAGCCCGCGCAAGAAGTGGAATACCGCCATGCTGCTTGGCAGCGCCCTGGAAGGTGCGGCCGCAGCCGGCGCAACGACCCGGCTCGTCCACCTGTACGACTACGACTACAAGGGCTGCATCAGCTGTTTTGAGTGCAAGCGCATTGGCGGCAAGAATTACGGCCGGTGCGCCGTCAAGGACGGCCTCAAGCCGCTTCTGGAAGAGGCTGCTGCGGCAGACGCGCTCATCATCGGCACCCCGGTCTATTTCGGGGCGGAGACCGGGGAAACGCGCTCTTTCATGGAGCGGATGCTCTTCCCCTATCTGACCTACACCCCGGGCTATGCCTCGATTTTTCCCCGCAAGATCCCGACAGCCCTGATCTACGACATGAACGTGCCGGAGGCGGACATCATCGGGCGGCAGTATGATTCGCTCATCGAACGGGCCAGAGGCTTCATGGAGCGCACCTTTGGGGCCTGCGAGGTGCTGACCGCCACCGACACCTACCAGTTCGACGACTATTCCAAGTACCTCTGCACGGTCTGGGACGCCGACGCCAAGGCCAGACGGCGCAAAGAGATCTTCCCCCAGGATCTGGCCAAGGCCCACGCCCTGGGCCAGCGTCTGGCCACCGCTGTCGTGTGAGAGAAGCGGAAGAACAGGAAGAGGAAGATGCCTCCGGCGGCCAAAGGGCAGTGCCCTTTGGAATCCCACCTGGGGGGCGCAAGCGTGCCGGATGGTTGGGAATCGGGGCGTCTACGGAGACTGTTAGAGAGTTTTTTTAATAAAACCAGCCACTCCAACCCCTTTTAAACTTTTCCCCTCAAGGGGGTCCGGGGGGGATTATCCCCCCGGCCGCCGGAGGCATCTTCTGCCTTTTCTTCTCATCTCTTATCTTCTCTTCCCGTCTCTTCTCATCTCTCTATAGACTACACCGTTTGCATACGATCTCGGTGCCGATGCCGGACTTGGTGAAGAACTCCAGGATGATGCAGTTCTCCACCCGGCCGTCGAGGATGTGGGCTTTTTCCACGCCCGCGTCCACCGCCTCCATGCAGCAGGTGACCTTGGGGATCATGCCGCCTTTGAGCACGCCGTCGGCCATGGCCTGGGAGGCTTCCTTGATGTCGAGGGAGGAAATGAGCGTCTTGTCCTTGTCGAGCACGCCGGACACGTCGGTCAGGAGCACCAGGCGCTTGGCCCCCAGGGCGGCGGCCATGGCTCCGGCCACGGTGTCGGCGTTGATGTTGTATGTCGCGCCGTGTTCGTCCACGCCGACCGGGGCGATGACCGGAATAAAGCCTTTGTCGAGCAGGGTGGTGATCAGCTCGGTATTGATGCCGGTGACTTCGCCGACCTTGCCGAGGTCGATGATCTCGGGCGGCGCGTCATCGCGTTCCAGCACCATTTCGAGCTTTCTGGCGGTGATGAGCCGGCCGTCCTTGCCGGACAGGCCGACGGCGGTGCCGCCGTTTAAGTTGATGAGATTGACGATGTTTTTATTCACCTTGCCGACCAGCACCATTTCCACCACGTCCATGGTGGCGTCGTCGGTGATGCGAAGGCCCTGGCGGAACTGGCTTTCGATGTTGAGCAGCTTGAGCATGTGGCCGATCTGCGGTCCGCCGCCATGGACGATGACCGGATTTATGCCGATGTATTTGAGCAGGATGACGTTTAAGGCAAAGCTCTCTTGCAGATGCTCGTCCACCATGGCGTGGCCGCCGTATTTGATGACCACGGTCTTGCCGAAAAACTGGCGGATGTACGGCAGGGCTTCCAGGAGCAGGTGGGCTTTGGCGTGTTCGCGGTTCATCATCTGGTCTCCGGTTGTCTAGAGAATGTAGCGGGACAAATCCCGGTCCTCGGCCACGTCGGCGAGGTTGGCGCGGACATAGTCCGGGTCCACGACCACGGTCTGGCCGCCCTGGTCCGATGCGGCAAAGGACAGGTCGGACAGGATTTTTTCCATGATGGTATAGAGCCGTCGGGCTCCGATGTTCTCGGTCTCTTCGTTGATGCGCTGGGCAAAGGCCGCCACTTCGCGAAGGGCCTCGTCGGTGAATTCCAGCGCCACGCCCTCGGTGGCCAGAAGCGCCCGGTACTGCACGGTCAGGGCATTTTTCGGCTCGGTCAGGATGCGGTAGAAGTCCTCGGCCGTAAGCGCCCGCAACTCCACCCGCAAAGGGAAGCGGCCCTGCAACTCCGGCACGAGGTCGGAGGGCTTGGAGAAGTGAAACGCGCCGGCGGCAATGAAAAGGACATGGTCGGTCCTGACCATGCCGTACTTGGTATTGACCACGCAGCCTTCGACCACGGGCAGCAGGTCGCGCTGCACGCCCTCGCGCGACACGTCCGGCCCTTGCCCGCCGCCCTGCTTGCCGCAGATCTTGTCGATCTCGTCGATAAAGATGATGCCGGTCTGCTCCACGCGCTCCTTGGCCGTCTCGGACACCTTGTCCATGTCCACCAGACGGTCGGATTCCTCCTGCAAAAGCACCTCGTAGGCGTCTCGCACCCGCATGGTGCGGGTTTTTTTGCGTTGGGGAAAGACCTTGGAAAACATGTCCTTGAACTGGCTGCCCATGTCTTCCATGCCGGGCATGGACATGATTTCCACCTGGGGCGAGGGGACGGACACCTCGACCGGCACCATGCGGTCGTCGAGCTTGCCCTCGCGCCAGAGCTTGCGCAGCTTTTCCCGGGTGCTTATGCCCGCATCCTCGGGCGGCGCGGCCGGAGCCTCCAGCGCCGACATCATGGGAACAGGGGCCATGCCCGTGCGGGCGGATTCGGGCAGCAGGATGTCGAGCAGGCGTTCTTCGGCCGCTTTTTCGGCCTTGACCGCCACCCGGGCCAGCTCCTCCTTGCGCACCAGATTGACCCCGATCTCCATCAGGTCGCGCACCATGGATTCCACGTCGCGGCCGACATAGCCGACCTCGGTGAACTTGGTGGCCTCGACCTTGAAAAACGGCGACCCGGCCAGCTTGGCCAGACGCCGGGCTATCTCGGTTTTGCCCACGCCTGTGGGTCCGATCATGATGATGTTTTTGGGCGCGATCTCCTCGCGCAAGACCGGCTCGATCTGCTGGCGACGCCAGCGGTTGCGCATGGCAATGGCCACCATGCGCTTGGCGTCGCTCTGGCCGATGATATATTTGTCGAGTTCGGAAACGATCTCGCGCGGCGTCAGACTGGCGTGCATGGCAACTCCTCGTTAAACCCGTTCAATCGTCTCCACCACAAGGCGGTCGTTGGTGTAGACGCACATCTCGGCAGCGATGCCCATGGATTTCTCCACAATCTCCCGGGGCGACAACGCGGTATTGCGCAGGAGCGCCCGGGCCGCCGCCAAGGCATACGGACCACCCGACCCAATGGCCGCTGCGCCGTCGTCCGGCTCAATGACATCGCCCGTGCCGGAGAGCATCAGCACGTTGCCGGCGTCGGCCACGATCATCATGGCCTCCAACCGTCTCAAGTACTTATCCTTGCGCCAATCCTTGGCCAACTCCACGCTGGCCCGGACCAGATTGCCGCCGAATTCCTCCAGCTTGGCCTCGAACCGCTCAAACAGCGTAAAGGCATCAGCCGTGGCCCCGGCAAACCCGATGACCACTTTGTCCTTATACATCCGCCGCACCTTGCGCGCCGTGTGCTTGACGGCAATGGCCTGTCCAAGCGTCACCTGGCCATCGCCAGCCACGGCCACCCCGGCCTCGGTCCGTACAGCAAGTATCGTCGTCCCACGCAGTTCCATATGTGTATGTGCCTCCGGCGGCTCGGGGGAGGCAAACCCCTTTTTTGAAAAAAGGGGTTTCCTCCCCCAGACCCCCACCTTCCCCAAAAAACTCTTCAAGGGGGGGTGTTTGATTGATACTGTTATTCCCAGCCGACTGTCTCGATGCGTCTTCGAAAATGCGGCCCCGCTTCGGGGCCGCTGGCGAGTTGGTTGTTGGATTTTGGGGTGCGGGCCGGTCGCGGCTTCCGCGAGTGGTCCGCACCCCAAAATCCAACAACCATTCTCTCACGCC
>NZ_MLBG01000051.1 GCF_001936595.1 Desulfovibrio sp. DV | reverse complement strand
GCTTGCGTGGCCCGGGTGATGTCGCCCCATCCCCCCTTGCCTTCCAGGTGGGATTCCAAAGGGGTCACCCCTTTGGCCGCCGGAGGCATTCTTTCTCAAGCCTGCGGCTTAAACGCTAGTCCCCGCGCACCGGTTCGCCGGTGGTGGCCGGGGACCACTGGGGCGAGTCCTCGGCCGGGCGGCTTCGCAGGTCGCACGGCTCGGCGTCGCAGACCGGGCAGCAGTCGTCGGCGCAGGGATCGGCGTGGATCATGACGTCGGCTTCGGGACCGAGATGGTCGGCCAGGATCTTTTCCATGGCGTCCACCTGTTCGTGGGCTTCGGCCAGGGTCATGTCCCGGGGCAGGATCAGGTGGAGGTCGACGTGGACGGCCCGGCCGGATTTAAAGGCCCGCAGCCGGTGGATGTCGATCCAGGACGGATGGCGGCGCTCCCGCAGCAGGTCGCAGAGGCTGGAGAGCAGGGCCGGATCGGATTCGTTCATGAATCCGGCTACGGACTGGCGGATGAGGCCGACGCCGGTCCAGGCGATGTTGGCCCCGACCAGACAGGCGATGGCGCCGTCCAGCCACAGCCAGCCGGTCATCATGACCAGGGCCAGGGCGATGAGCACCCCGCCCGAGGTCCAGACGTCGGTGAGCACATGCCGGCCGTCGGCCTCAAGGGTCAACGACCCCGATTTCCTGCCCTGGCGAAGGAGCAGCAGGCCCAGCCACAGGTTGACGCCGCTGGCGGCAAGCAACAGCAGGAGACCCGCTCCGAGGTTGGGCAGCGGCTCGGGGTGCAAAATCTTGCCCCAGGATTCCCAGACAATGGCCACGGAAGCCAAAAGGATCAGCAGCCCCTCGATGCCGGCCGCGTAGTATTCGACATTGCCGTGCCCGTAGGGATGGCGCTTGTCCGGCGGCGTGGCCGCAACCGAGACGCTAAAGACGGCAAAGGCCGCCGCCACCACGTTGATGATGGATTCCAGGGCATCGGACAGGATGGCAGCCGAGTCGGTGAGGACGTAGGCCAGCATCTTGATGCCCAAAAGCCCGACAGCCACGGTCAGAGACAGCCTCGCGGCCCGGATTTCCGGCCCGGCAGCGGTTTGGGATGCAGGTTGCATGGTCTGGTCAGTACCGTCCCGGCCGGGCGGTGTCCAGCCATGCAGCGTTTTTGTCCTCCCTTCGCCCGTTCGCCGTCCCCTCGCCACTTGACGCGAAGCAGGCGTATGGACACAAGGAGCAGATGCCATTTCCCATCGATCCCGCCCTGTTCCCGTATGTGTTCCCGGCCGCCGCCGCCGTGCTCGGACTCTTTCTCGGCAGCTTTTATTCGGTGTGCGTCTCGCGCGGCATCGCCGAGACCTCCATTGTCTCGCCGCCCTCGCATTGCCCGGCCTGCGGCCACAGGCTGCGGCCCTGGGAGCTTGTTCCGCTGGTCAGCTGGCTGGCCCTGGGGGGACGATGCAGCAGCTGCCGCCAGCGCATTTCCGTGCTCTATCCGCTGATCGAATTGGCCTCGGCCGTTTTTGCCGCCCTGGTCGCGGTCCGCTTCGGCCCGACCTGGTGGTTTGTCGGCCATCTGGCCCTTGGCGGGCTGTATATCATCGCCTCGGGCATTGATTTTCAGGTCTATCTGCTGCCCAATTACCTGACCTATCCGGCGGCGGCGCTGGGCCTGGCCCTGGGCGTGCTGGACCCGGCCATCGGTCCGGTATTGGCGGGAGTGGGGGCCTTGGCCGGATTCGGCGTCTTCTGGCTGCTGGCTGCCGCCTACCGCACAGCCAAGGGCGTGGACGGCCTGGGCGGCGGCGACGTCAAGCTCATGCTTTCCATCGGCGGGGCGGTCGGGGGGCTGGGGCTGCCGTATGCCGTGCTGCTCGGCAGTCTGGCTGCCCTGGTTGCCAGTCCCTTCTATGTCTTCGGCCGGGGCCGGGGCCGCCAGATGCCCATTCCCTTCGGGCCGTTCCTGTGCTTTGGCGGCATGGTGCAGATCCTCTACGGACGAGAGATTTTCGCCTTGCTGGCCGGACGCTGATCAAATACTCCGGTCCAAAGACGCAGCGTTGTAAAGGCCGGGCTGGCGTCCTGCGCCCGGCCCATGCTAGACAGGAGCAGGCCCACAGCGGGCCCTGCCGCACCATACCCATGGAGGTTGCCATGCCGCACCGCATTGCCTGTTTTGCCGCACTCCTGGTCTTTTGCCTGCTGGCGGCCTGCACCCCCCAGAAGCCCTATTCGGACTCCATGTTTTACGGCAACTGCATCTTCCCCTTCGGCCCTGATCCCTGCGATTCGGACATGGACATCTGCCAGGCCTTTCGTGAGGTCTTCAATACGACCTACGCCGACGCCAAGACCTGCCGGGCGGCCTGCAACGTGGTTTTTGTCCAGCAGGGCAACATTTACCTCGGCCGCAACTGTTTTTACATGATCGACCACGGCGGCAACCTCTGCGCCCAACAGTGCGACCGCCTGTATCCTAAGCAAAAATGACGCTTGGCAATCGGGCCGGGCAGGGGCATGGTGCCGGTGGCCCGGCCCGCTGCCGACAGGCCAGCCAGACAATCGGAAATCCCATGCGCCAAGGTTCGCTACTTTCATGACCCGTCCAGCTCAAACGCCCAGGGCCGACGCCCCCACGCGCGCCATCGCAACGGCGGACGGCGTCGTCACCCTGACTTTCGCCGGTTCCTGGCGCATGGACCGGACCCTGCCCGGCATCGAGCCGGTGTTCGAGGCTCTGGCCGTCTCCCCGGCTCCACGGTCGCTGGCCTTTGCCTGCACCGGGGTCACGGGCTGGGACAGCCTGTTTCTCACCCAGTGCCGGGCCATCCTGGCGGCGGCCCGGGAACGCGGCCTGGCCGTCGACCCGGCCGGACTGCCCGACGGCGTGGCCAGCCTGCTGGCCCTGGCCGAAAAAGTGCCCGAACGCCAGGGCGCGGCCCGCAAATCCGTCCACACCCCCTTTCTTGAGCGCATGGCCGACCTGGGCCTGGGTGCGGTCCAGGCCTTTTACAATCTTCTGGACTTCATGGGCGACATCACCCTGGCCGTCGTGGCCCTGGTCCGGGGCAGGGCCGTGTTCCAGCGTTCCCAGCTGGTCACGCTCATGTACCAGGCCAGCATCGACGCCCTGGGCATCGTCTCGCTCATCAGCTTTCTGGTGGGGCTTATCCTGGCCTTTGTCGGGGCCATTCAGCTCAGCCAGTTCGGCGCGCAAATCTACGTCTCCACCATCGTCGGCATTGCCATGGTCCGGGTCATGGGGGCCATCATGACCGGCATCATCATGGCCGGGCGCACCGGAGCGGCCTATGCCGCCGAGCTTGGCACCATGCAGGTCAACGAGGAGATCGACGCCCTGAAAACCTTCGGCTTTTCGCCGACCCAGTTTCTGGTTTTGCCGCGGCTGATCGCCCTGGTCATCATGATGCCGCTCCTTTGCGTCTACGCCGATCTCATGGGCATCATGGGCGGCTTCGTGGTCGGGGTGTTCATGCTCAAGATCAACCCCATCCAGTACCTGACCCATACCTGGCAGTCCGTGCCCCTGGCCAACTTCTGGATCGGGCTGGTCCACAGCACCATTTTCGGCGTCCTGGTGGCCATGGCCGGCTGTTACCGGGGGATACGCTGCGGCCGCAGCGCCCTGGGCGTGGGGCAGGCCGCCACCTCGGCCGTGGTGACCAGCATCCTGGCCATCGTCATCGCCACGGCCATCCTCACCGTGGCCTGCAACATCATCGGCGTGTGAGGCTTTTGTGACCGTTGCCCCAAAAATCCCGGACACCGCCGCACCGCGCCCGTTGGCCAACGGGGCTCCGGCCATCGAGGTTACGAACCTGACCATCGCCTATGGTGATTTCGTCATCATGCGCGACCTCAATTTCACCGTGCACCAGGGCGACATCTTTATCATCATGGGCGGCAGCGGCTGCGGCAAATCCACGCTTTTGCGGGTGCTGATCGGCCTCAAGGAGCCGGCCGCCGGCAAGGTCGTCTACCGGGAAGGCAGCCTGTGGGACGCCCCGCCCGAAACCCGGGCCGTCATTTCCCGGCGCACCGGCATCCTGTACCAATCCGGGGCGCTTTTCAGCTCCATGACCCTGGCTGAAAACATTTCCCTGCCCCTGTCCCAGTACACCGCCCTGACGCGCCGCCAGATCCGGGAAGTGGTCTCGCTCAAGCTCGCCCTGGTCGGTCTGGCCGGATTCGAGGATTTCTATCCCTCGGAAATAAGCGGCGGCATGTGCAAACGGGCCGGACTCGCCCGGGCCATGGCCCTTGATCCGGATATCCTCTTTTTCGACGAGCCCTCGGCCGGCCTCGATCCGGTCAGCGCCCATCTCCTGGATGAACTGATCCTGGAACTGCGCGAGAGCCTCAAGGCCACCTTTGTGGTGGTCACCCACGAGTTGTCCAGTATTTTTGCCATCGGCAACAACTCCGTCTACCTTGATGTCGAGACGCGGACCATGACCGCCAGCGGCGATCCCAACAAGCTGCTGGCCGAATCCACCGATCCCAAGCTCCGCCGGTTCCTCACCCGGGGAAAGGAATAAGAAAAGGACCTACCACCATGAGCGGCAAAGCCAATAAGACCATGATCGGGCTTTTCGTGCTGGGGGCCCTGGCCCTGGCCCTGGGGGCTATCGTCGCCCTGGGTTCGGGCCTGCTTTTCACCAAGAAATTCACCTGCATCATGTATTTCCCCAATTCCGTCTCGGGCTTGGAAGTCGGTGCGCCGCTGTTGTTCCGGGGGGTGCCCATCGGCTCGGTCAAGGACATCAGCATCGAGGCCGACGCCAGCCGCCTGCATTTCTATATCCCGGTGGTGGTGGAGATCCTTGGCAACAAGATCAAGCTGGCCCCGAGCGAGACCGGGAAAAAAGGCGCGGAGACCCTGGTCCAGGCCCGCAAGGAAACCCCCGGCGATCTGCTGACCCAGCTGATCGACAAGGGACTGCGCGCCCAGCTCGTCACCCAGAGCTTTGTCACCGGCCAGCTGGCCGTCTCCCTCGACCTCATGCCCGATACCCCGGTCCGTCTGGTCGGCGGCGCGCCCCTGCCCGAAATTCCGACCGTGCCCTCGACCTTTGAGAAACTGACCGAAACCATCAAGCAATTGCCGCTCCAGGAACTGGTCAACCGGCTCATCGGCGCGGTCACCGGCATCGAAACCCTGGTCAATTCACCGGAATTGTCCAAGATGCCCGGCAAGATCGACACCGTGCTCACGAACGGCAACGAGCTGATGGTCGAACTGCGCAGCAAGGTCGGCCCCCTGACCCAGAATCTCGACGAAGCCGTGCAGAGCTTTACCGAACTGGCCAAGCATCTCGACCGGCGCACCGATGGCCTGAGCGCCTCGGCCAAGGGGGCCTTGGACTCCTTTGACGCCACCCTCAAGGAAAGCCGGTCGGCCATTGCCAAGTTCCAGAAGATCGCCAACAGCGATTCGCC
Source organism: Desulfovibrio sp. DV (assembly GCF_001936595.1). Lineage (GTDB taxonomy): Bacteria > Desulfobacterota > Desulfovibrionia > Desulfovibrionales > Desulfovibrionaceae > Solidesulfovibrio. The sequence goes on along the minus strand of NZ_MLBG01000051.1, from coordinate 24,876 downwards.
AACCGTTACCGACCTCAACCGGGCGCTGTCGGAAATCGCCACCGCCGCCCGTTCCATCCGCGAACTGGCCAATTACCTTGAACGCCACCCCGAGGCGCTCATCCAGGGCAAGGGAGGCCCGCATAAATGAGCAACAAGCCCCGATTCCTCGTCCTCCTGCTGGCCGCCGGCGCGGCCTGCTGCCTGCCGCTCGTGGCCGGTTGCGGCAAATCCGCGCCCACCCATTTCTATTCCCTGAATACGGCTGCGCCCAAGACCGACACGGCGCCCGGCGGCCCGTGCCTGGCCCTGGGCGTCGGCCCGGTGGACTTCCCGGCCTACCTTGACCGGTCCCAGATCGTCACCCGGATCGGGGACAACCAGATGCAACTGGCCGAGTTCGAACAATGGATCGAGGCGCCCCATGACAATTTCCAGCGCGCCCTGACTGAAAATCTCAATCGCCTTGTGTGCGCCAAGCCGCTTTATACCTACCCCTGGCCCGTGGGCGGCCATCCCGACCGGCAGGTCGTCATCCAGGTGTCGCGCTTTGACGGGACGCTTGGACAGGACGTGGTGCTGCGCGTCAGTTGGTCGGTTCTCGACAACGACAACAAGGTGTTGGAGTGGCGCACCGCCGATTACCGCGAAACCACCCAGGGCCCGGACTACGCCGCCCTGGCCGCCGCCCAGAGCCGGCTGGTGGAGCAGTTTGCCAAGGACGTGGCCGTCACCCTGGGGGCCAAGCCGGAGAGCAAGTAGAAGGGCAGGCCCGAGTGCAGGCCCGAATGCGGGTCGGAGTGCAGATCGGAGTGCGGGTCGGAGCGCAGGCCCGAGCGCAGGACGGAGCGCAAGCCCGAGCACAGGTCGGAGTGGCGGATACCGGAAGGAGAACCGGCCCAGGCCCCAGGAGGGGACAGCGGGGCCGGGGACAACCAGGAAGGGTCCGGGGCTTTCGGGACGTTTTTTGAGGCGGACAGGCCGCTGCCACCGGGGGCAGCCCGAGGCTTCAGGGCCGGGCAGGCCATTTCGGCCAAACAGACTGATCGGGCCAATCCGGCTTGATCCGGGCGGCCCGGGCCCATCAGGCCGAACCGGTCAATCCGGCTGGCCAGGAGCGGGCAGGGCGCTCCCCGGGGCAAGCCGCCGGAGAACCGGAGCCATCTTTTCGTCTTTTCGCGCCAGGCTTTGGGCCGGGTTATTTTTGGAAAGCGGGGCAATGCCCCGCTTTCCTTTATTTGACCGCTTCGACGGGCAGGGCGGCTCCCTTCCAGGCAAAGATGCCGCCAGGATAGCGCACCACGTTGGTGTAGCCGAGCTTTTTGGCCCACACCGCGCCGTTGTGGCTGCGGGTGCATTTGACGAAGCCGCAGTAGATAACGATGGTCTTGTCCTTGTCCGGGCCAAGCAGCTTGACGTAGTCGGCTTCGGACTTGCCGTCGGTTTCCTTGGCGTCCCAGGCGGCCATGTCCGGGATGGGGAAGACGAAGTTCACAGCACCCGGCACATGCTCCTTCTTGAAGCTGTCCTCAAAGGGCATGGTGTCGACGATGACCATGGGCTTTTTCTCGTCCATCCATTTCTTGAGTTCCTCGGTGGACACCAGCCCGTAGCCGCCTTTCTGGGTGTCGCGCACGAGCTTGACGGCTTCTTTTTCCTTGGCGGTCTCGTCCTCGAATTTGTCGGCCAGGGCCGGGGCGGCCAGGGCGATGACGGTCAATAGAGCCAGGATCAGTTTGACGGCGCGCATGAACACTCCTTGCAGGTTGGGGGTTTGGGGCGGGCGGAGCGGGAATGGAGCCGTTGCCACAGGACGCAGTAGGCAACGCCTGCAAGCATCACCCCGTCGCGCCACAGGGTTGGCCACAGGCCGTGATACACCTCGCCTTCGATGTCGCCCGGGCCGTAGCAGCCGCAGTCGATGTCCAGGCCCTGGCGGATGGCGTTTACGATGACGCCGATGAAAAGGAAGAGCAGGAAGCCGATGATGGCCAGTCCCCCCCGGACATTGCACAGGAGCAGCCCGCCGCCGAGGACCTCCAGGGCCAGCAGGCCATAGGCGGCCGGCTTGACGCTGTCCGTCGGCAGGATGGCAAAGGCCTTGATGGTCAGGACAAAGGCGTGGACATCGGCGAGCTTGAGCCCGGCGGCCGCGAGGAACGCGACGGCCAGGGCAATACGGACGGTCCGGTAGGTCCAGACCGAGGCGAGGATGGTTGCGAGCTGTTTCATGCTGGTTGCGGGCCGCTTCGTAAGGGAAGCGACCCTGCAACCGTAGCACGGCTCAAATGGTCCGACAAATCAGTAGTTTGAATCAGTCTGCTGCAAATCCATCGACAAAGCCGATTCAGGGGGCGGCCGGGGTCTGGGCTGCCGGCGCGGGCGCGTCCTGGGCCTTGGCTGCGGCGTCGGCCGGGGGGGCGCCATCCTTTTTGATCGGGATGCGCAGCACCGTGCCCGGGCGCACGTTGTCCGGGTCGATGTCGGGATTGGCGTTTATGACGTCGCGGATGCGCGCGCCATTGGCGTTGGCCACCTTGGACAGGATCTCGCCTTCCTTGACCGTGTATTCGATGTATTCACCGGGTTGCAGCGGCGGGGCGGGCTTGCGGGCCGGTTTGGCCGCCTGTCCGGGCAGGTTGATGCTGGCCCCGGCCTTGAGGTTCTTGTCGGTCAGGCCCGGGTTGGCGGCGAGCAGATCGGCTTCGGACACGCCGTACTTCTTGGCGATGCGCTCCAGGCTGTCGCCCTTTTTGACCGGATAGGTGGCTGCCTTGCCGGCTGCCGGGGCGGCGGCGATGCCCTGGGACTTGGCCGAGGCCTCGGTGATGGGGGCGTAGAAGTAGAAGATGCGGCCGGTGGGGGTGTCCTTGTCGTGGCGGTGGCCGATGAAAAGCGCGCCGGGCCAGTTCCAGGTGGCCACCGAATAGGCGTGGCCGGCGGCATCGGTTTTCTGGCGCACGGCGTCCGGGGGGCCGTACTTGGCTTCCAGGCTGTTCTCCAGGGCCTCGGCCGCCCCCTGTCCCTGGTAGCCTATTTCGGCGTGGTAGAATTTGTCCTTGTAAAAGGAATAGGTGACGTTTTTAAGGGCAATGCCGCCCAGTTCCTTTTTTTCCCCGGCCCGCTCGTAATGGATGATGTCGCCGTCGCGGTCGATGCCGTTGAGGTCGGGCAGGGAGGCGGCCGGCGCGCCCCAGGGCACACCCCGGAAATCGGCCGGCTGCTTTTGGGGATCGGCGGCCAGGGCCGGGGACAGGGCAACGGCCAGGGCCAGGGGGGCCAGGAGGGCGGAAAGAAGTCGCATACGCATAGACAATCGGTCCTCCGTGTGAAGTGGCGGGCAATCTACGCCAGGATGCGGCGTCAGTACAGCCCCTGGGAGCCGGCCACATCGGGACGGTGGAAGTAGAATTCCACCCGGCGGTTGGCCGAGGCCGCCTCCGGGGAAAAGTCCGGCATAAGCGGCCGGGAATCGCCGTAGGCCACGGCCCGGATGCGCCCGGCCTGGATGCCGCCCATGGCGATGATGGCCCGGGCGGCAGCGGCGGCCCGGGCTCCGGACAGTTCCCAGTTGGAGGGATAGAGCCCCTTGACCGCCTCGGCCGCATCGGCATGGCCCCGGATGACCAGGGCGACGTTGTAGGTCTTGAGCACGTCCACCACCTCGGCCAGCAGGCGTTTGGCCGTCTCGGTCAGTTCGGCCGAACCCGGGGTAAAAAGCATGCCGCTTTGCAGGCGAAGGAGCACCCCGACATCGTCGGAACTGATCCCGCTGCTGTTTTTGAGGTAGGGGTCCTCGGTGATGATTTTTTTAAACCGCACGGCAATGGCGTAGCGCATGGCATCGTCGCGATTGAGCGCCGCCGTGTGCTGGCGTTCGTTGGCGTCGGGAGAGAAAAGCGCCCCTTGGGCCGGTTTCAGTTCGCCCTGGAAGTACTGCTCGAGCTGCTTGAGGGTGGCCGGCGGGGTCATGTTGATGATCCACATGAGCAGGAAAAAGGCCATCATGGCCGTGACGAAATCGGCGTAGGCCACCTTCCAGCTCGATCCGTGGGCCTGGGGGAAGCCGGGGAGCTTGGGCGGCTTTCGCGGGGCGGGTTTTTTGCCGGACATGGCGGCCTAGCCCCGCAGCTGGGATTCGAGTTCGGCAAAATCCGGGCGAAGGGCCTCAGGCACGGCCCGGCGGCCGTATTCCACGGCAATAAGCGGCGTGGCCCCCCGGGCCGCCCCGGCGATCACCGCCCGGATGACCGAGAAATAGGTCTGGCGCTCCATGGCCTGGTTTTCCAGGTTCGTGGCCAGTGGCCCGACAAAACCATAGCACAGGAGCACGCCGAGAAAGGTGCCGACCAGGGCCGCGCCGATGCTGTGGCCGAGCACCTCCGGCGGCTGGCTGATCTTGCCCATGGTCAGCACCACGCCAAGGACGGCGGCCACGATGCCAAGGCCGGGCAGGGATTCGGCCACCTTGCCGAGATTGTGGCCGGGACTGGCGGCCTGCTGGTGGATGGCCGCCATGTCGAGATCCATGAGTTGTTCGAGTTCCTGGGCGTCGCCGGTGACCAGGAAGACGCGCATGGTGTCGCAGATAAAGGCCAGGGCCGCCTTGTCGCGCGACAGGCGCTTGGCCTGGGAAAAGACCGAGCTGGACTCGGGGTGCTCGATGTCGTTCTCAATGCTCATGAGGCCCTCGCGCCGGGACTTGCCCAAAAGCCGCGACAGGCAGGTGAGCGCCTCCAGGTAGTCCTCCCGGCCGATGTGGGCCGGGGCGATGGCCCGGGGCAGGCCCCGCACGATGAGCGACAGGGAATTGCGGGTGGAGCTTATGAGCATGGCCCCGATGGCCGCGCCGAAAATGATGACCAGTTCGGCCGGCTGCAGCAGCACGGCAAAGATGCCGCCTTCCATCAGATAGCCCAGGCATACCGAGGCGATGACGACAATGAAGCCGACAATGACGATCATGGGGGGCTGTCCTGTCCCTGTGCCGGGAGCGGCCCGGACACGTCAGGCTCGTCGAGGAGCCGGTCGAGGTTGAGTCCCGGGGCCGGGTCGTGGTCGGGACGAAGTTCGCCCCGAACCACGGCATCGATCCAGCTGGCCAGGCCCGGAGCGCCGAAACGGCTGACGTCGACAAATTCCAGGGCCTTGTCAAAGGGCGAGCCGCGCCCCAGGCGCAGGAAGCGCAGGCCGGCTTGCAGGCGGCCGGCGCTCAGGGTGAGGCGGGCGGTGGCGGCGTGGAAAAAAAGCGACAGCAATTCGCCCTCGGTCTGGGGGCGGTACTCGCGCAGGCGCAGGTAGAGGAAAAAGGCTGGAACGGCGGCCAGGGGGTCAAGAATCGCGGCCGGGGCGTCGAGGGTCAGGCCGATGCCCTGGGCCGAGATGTCGGCGACCACCAGCCGGCAGCCGTCGCGCCGCGACGCGGCCGGCCGGCCCAGTTCGGCCAGGGGCAGGCGGGCCGGGGCGGCCGGGGGGGCCGGCCACAGGGCGAATTCCAGGACCGCGTCCCCGGGCGGTCGCACCCGTTTTTCGGCCCGGCGTTCCACAGCGTCCATAGGTCCTCCCTGACGAAGTCCTTGTGCCGTGCCGGTCCGGGAAAGTCAAAGTGATCCCCCTTTGACTTTCCCGTCCGGGCTGGTAGGAAACGGCCAAGAGGATGCCATGAGCGAATACGTCGAACAGTCGCCCTCCGGAGCCAGCGTGGGACAGGTGGCCAAGCTGTTTTTCACCGTGGCCGACGCCGAAAACCCCCTGGTGGTGGAGTCGGGGCGCAGCCTTGGTCCCGTGACCCTGGCCTACGAGACCTACGGGACCCTGAACGAGCAGGCTTCAAACGCCGTGCTGGTGCTCCACGCCCTGACCGGCGACTCCCACGCCGCCGGCTACTACGACAAGGCCGACGCCAAGCCCGGCTGGTGGGACCTGATGATCGGTCCGGGCAAGCCCATCGATACCGACCGCTATTTCGTCATCAGCTCCAACGTGATCGGCGGCTGCATGGGCTCGACCGGCCCGGCCAGCGACGACCCGGCCACGGGCAAGCCCTACGGTCTGACCTTTCCGGTCATCACCATCGGCGACATGGTGCGCGCCCAGAAGCGACTGGTCCGGCATCTGGGCATCGAGGCGCTTTTAAGCGTCGTTGGCGGCTCCATGGGCGGGATGCAGGTGCTCGAATGGGCGGTGCGCTACCCGGACATGGTGCGCTCGGCCGTGCCGCTGGCCACCACCACCAAGCACTCGGCCCTGGCCATCGCCTTTAATGAGGTGGCCCGGCAGGCCATCATGGCCGATCCGAACTGGAACGGCGGCCATTACTACGACGGGGCGGCCCAGCCGGTCCACGGCCTGGCCGTGGCCCGCATGATCGGGCACATCACCTATCTTTCCGACGAGGCCATGCGCCAGAAGTTCGACCGCCGCCTGCAGGACCGCTGCGAAATCTCCTTTGCCTTTGAGGAAGCCGATTTCCAGGTGGAGTCGTATCTGCGCTACCAGGGCCAGAAGTTCGTGGACCGCTTTGACGCCAATTCCTTTCTCTACGTCACCAAGGCGGCGGACTATTTCAATCTGGAGTCCAGCCACGGCTGCGGCTCGGCTGTGGCCGCCTTTGCCAAGGCCAAGTGCCGCTTTCTGGTGGCGTCATTTTCCTCGGACTGGCTCTATCCCACCTACCAGTCCCGGGCCATGGTCCAGGCCATGAAGAAAAACGGCCTGGACGTGAGCTTTGTGGAGCTCGAAGCCAAGTGGGGGCACGACGCCTTCCTGCTGCCAAATGCCCGGCTTTCCGGCATGATCGCCCGGTTTCTCGACCGGGCGGCCAGTGACGCCGGCAAGGAGGATGCCCGTGCGCTATGACCTGTCCGTGATCGCCTCGTGGATCGCACCCGGCACCCGGGTCCTGGACCTCGGCTGCGGGGCCGGGGACCTGCTCCATATCCTTTCGGTCGATAAAAACGTGCGCGGCACGGGCATCGAGCGGGAGGAGGAGAAAGTCAGCCGGGGCATTGAAAAGGGGTTGTCCATTCTCCATGGCGATATCATCGAGGAGGTGGCCGACTACCCGGACGGGCATTTCGATTACGTGATCCTGTCCCAGACGCTGCAGCAGGTGTTTGAGCCGGCCGTGCTCATCCGCGAGATGCTCCGGGTCGGCAAGTGCGGCATCGTGAGCTTTCCCAATTTTGCCTACTACCGCATCCGGGGCCAGCTGCTTTTTCGGGGCCGCGCTCCGGTGTCGCGGGAGCTTCCCTACGAGTGGTACGACACGCCCAACATCCGGGTGATCACCATCCGGGATTTCCGCCGTTTTTGCCGCAAGGAAGGCTTTGCCATCGCCAAAGAGACGGCGGTCAGCACGCCGCACCACCACGAACAGGGCATGGTGGTGACCTTTCTGCCCAATTTGCTGGCCTCCTACGGCATGTTCATGCTGACCCGGCAGGGTGCGGCGGCAGATTAGCTGCGTTTTCTCAGCGTGTTGCGGCAAGCCTCTGCCGGTTGGCCGTATTGCGGTCCGGGGAGAACAGGCCTATAGCCGCTCTTTGCTCCGCACGCATCGTCCTGACAGCGCCCGGAGCCAAGGAGGACGCCAAAGATGCACCAATCCCCTGTCGACAGCAGCGCGTTGCTGGAGATAACGGTTCGGCCGGATCTCGTTTTCGTCTCCGGCCAGGGTTCCTGGCTCACCGACAGCCAGGGCAGGGTCTATCTGGACTTCATCCAGGGCTGGGCAGTCAACAGCCTGGGCCATGCCCCGGCCGTCCTGGCCCAGGCCATTGCCGCACAGGCTAGGCGTCTCATCACCCCCAGTCCCGCCTACTACTCCGACAAGCTGCTGGCCTTTGCCGCTCGCCTCGTCGCCGCGACACCCGTAGACAAGGTTTTTTTACCAACAGTGGCGCAGAGGCCGTGGAAGGGGCGGTGAAGCTGGCCCGCAAATGGGGCCAGGTGCACAAAAACGGCGCTTACGAGATCATCACTTTTCACAACGCCTTTCACGGTCGGACGCTGACCGGCATGGCCGCTTCGGGCAAGCCGGGCTGGGACACGCTCTTTGAACCCAAAACCCCGGGCTTTCCCAAGGCGGTCTATAACGACCTGGATTCCGTGGCCCCTCTGGTCACCGACCGGACCGTGGCCGTCATGCTGGAACCCGTCCAGGGGGAAGGCGGCGTCATTGCGGCGGACGACGCGTTTTTGCGCGGCCTGCGCCGGTTTACCGAAGAGCGCGGCCTGCTGCTGATCCTGGACGAGGTCCAGTCCGGCATGGGCCGCACCGGAAAAATGTTCGGGCACCAACATGCCGGCATCGTTCCCGACATCCTGACCATGGGCAAGGGCATCGGCGGGGGCTTTCCCCTGGCGGCCATGGGCTGCCGGGCCGAGGTATCCTGTTTTGCGCCCGGAGAGCAGGGCGGAACCTACAACGGCAACGCATTGGCCTGCGCAGCCGGGCTGGCCGTTTTGGAGGTGTTGCTCGCGCCGGGCTTCCTGGACGCCGTGGCAGCGGCCGGGACCTATCTGCGCGAACAACTTGACCCGGTGGCCCTGGGCCTGGGCTATGGCCGGGTGCGCGGGCGCGGTCTGTTGCTCGCCCTTGATCTGGGCTGCGACCGGGCGGCGGCGGTGGTGGAAGGATGCCGGGAGCGGGGCTTGCTGGTCAACAACACGCGGCCTGACGCCATCCGGCTGACCCCGGCGCTGACCGTCACCCATGAGGAAATCGACCGCTGCGTGGCTATTCTGGGCGAGGCGCTTGCGGCGGCGAGATAGGCCCGGACAACCGGAGCGAATCGGATGGCGCAGAAGCAAATAATCCTGTTTGGCCGTTGGCAATCCGTGTAGAATCTCTCCATGGACGATTTTGCCCCGAGGCTTGACAGCCTTCCCCCGGCCCAGCGGCGGTTGTGGCCGGAGCTTGATGCGACGCCGGAACTGTTTACGCTCTATGGCGGAACGGCCCTGGCCTTGCGTCTGGGACACCGGGTCTCGGTGGACTTTGATTTTTTTTCCGACCAGCCATTCGATCCCGACGCTCTGGCCCGTTGTGTGCCCTATCTCAGGGAGGCGGAGCGCGTCCAGGTTGCCCCCAACACCCTGACCTGCCGGGTGGAGCGCGGGGAGCCGATCCTCGTTTCCTTCTTCGGCGGGCTTGGCCTGGGCCAGGTCGCCCCGCCGCAGCGGCCATGCGGGAGCAGCCTTGCCGTGGCGTCCCTGCTCGATATTGCCGGAACCAAGGTCGCGGTGATTCAGAAACGGGCCGAGGCCAAGGATTATCTCGATATCGATGCGCTGTTGCAGCACGGCCTTGCTCTGCCGACCGCCCTGGCAGCGGGGCGCGTGGTGTACGGACGCAGCTTCAATCCGCTTATAAGCCTCAAGGCGCTCAGCTATTTTGGCGACGTGCCGCAGTTGCCTGCCGCTGTGGGCAAGCGCCTTCTCGCCGCTGTCGCCGCCGTCGATCCGGCCAGGTTGCCGACGCTTGCGCCCTATCGGCCCCGGTCCGGCGAAGAAACAGGAACGGCGCAGTGAAGCCCCTGCCCGTAACGCCGGAACTGCTTGCCGTGGCCCGGCGCGTGGTCTGGTTCAAACCCCCGGAGGAAGCATTGGCCGATCCGGTCCATTTTCTGGCCCATGTCATGACCTACGGCACAATCGAGGATGTCATGGTGCTTGGCGGGGTGGTCGGTTTGGAAGAATTCCGCGCGGCCCTGGAACAGGCCCCTCCCGGGGTCTTTGATCCCCGATCCTGGGCCTATTGGAACCTCAGATGCGGTCGCCAGCCGGCCCCGCCCCTGCCGACCCGCCTGGGACTGCTTTCCGCCTGAGCCCGGCCCCGGCGCCCCGTCGAAACGGCCCTGCGGGGCCAAACAGAATCCCCTGCTGTCTTTGCGCGTCTGATCCCGGTGTGCCCGGCTCCGAAAAAACGGGGCCGGGCACACGTTTTTGGTTATTCATCCCCTATCTGGTTCCAGGGCCTGGGGCAGATCGGCTCGTAGCCGCGCTCCCGGGCGGCGGCGTCGAGGTGGGCCAGGGCGGCCGGGGCCGCGTCGGCATCAAAGGCCGCATCGACATCCACCCGGTTGGTCACCACCAGATAGCGCCGGCAGGTGGAGCAGGCATGGATGCGCTCGCGTTCGCGCCCTTCCGGGACGAACAGATCGAGCTTGTCGTGCTCGCCTTCGCCGCACGACGGGCACACCAGCCTGGGGAAACGCCACAGATGGCCGCACAGCGAACAGTGGAGCATGAGCCGGCCGGCCTTGGCGATGAGAAACTCCGACGGCTCGGCCTGTTCCTTCAAAAGCCCCAGGTCCGGGGCCGAACCGCATACCGGGCAGTGGTTTTTGCGCCACAAGGCGTCGTCGGCCAGGGCGGCCAGCCGGGGCGCTTCACTGCGCAGCACCGTGGCAATCGTCTCCTGGGTCAGAAAAAAGAGCGCTTGCGCGCTGATGCCGAGTTCCTCGGCCAACCCCTCGAAATCAGCCGGCTGGTCGCTGAAAAATCCGGCTACCAGCGGCCCGGCCAGACGCGGGCTCTGGGCCAGTCCCTGGGCCAGGATGGCGGACTCCCGGGCCACGGCCGGGAAGATGTGGCCGATGCCCGGCAGCAGGGTCTGGGCGGCGGCCAGGAAGCCGGGCACCAGGGCGGCCGGCTCGGTCGTGCCCAACAGCGTTTCCCCGGCGGCAAACCGGTCGGGATCATAGGCCACGTCGAAAAGTCCCTGGGGCAGCTCGGCGGCCACCTCCCGCCGCAATGTTGCCAGGGCGGCAAAGGGTGCGGCAATGGACAGGGCCTCGGCCGGCGGCGGCACGTCCGGAAGATCGGGCTGAGGCGTGTGGGTGAAGCGCATGCGCATGGGAGTGTCCTTGGAAAAAGGGAAAACACGGGCCAACGGAAAAAGGGGGACCGACCCGGTGGCCACTGGCAGATGGCGCACGGGTCGGTCCGGGGGAACGGAAGCCTTCGGCCTAGCCGCGAAGCCTCGCAACCGGCCGGGTCAGCATGGCCAGGAAGGCCTGGCGCGACATGGGGCCGGGGGCCTGGCGCACCGTGCGCGCGGCAAACTCGTGGTAGAGGTTGCGGGGTTCGGTGATCAGATAGATGACGCTTAAGTAGTCCTCGTCGAGGAGCTGGGCCTGGGGATGCGTCTTCTTGACCTTTTCCAGGGTCTTGTGGGCCAGGGCCAGCATGTCGGCCCGCTCGCCGATGTTCATGGAGCCGGTGCAGCAGGTTTTGACGCAGGCCGGCTTCATGCCGGCCCGTTGCCGGTCGATGCACCAGTCGCATTTGCTGAGCATTCCCGTGGCTTCGCTGCGCACCGGGATGGCGTAGGGGCACACGTCGCGCACTTCTCTGGCCTGGTCGATGGTGAGCTGTTTGGACTTGTCGGTATACAGCACGGCTCCGGTGGCCTCATCCTGGATGATGGCACCGGGCACGTAGGCGTCGGCCGCGTCCTTGCAGGGCGGGGCGATGCAATGCCGGCATTGGTCCGGGAAAAAGAGCCATTTGATCTTGCCGTCGATCTTGTGCTCGTTAAAGCGCACGATCTTGAAATTGTACGGCGTAAAATCCGGTGGATTTTGGTGCGTTCCGCGTTGCAGCGTGGGCACAGCCTGATGCTCGTGCCATTCCTTGCAGGCCACCTGGCAGCCCCGGCAGGCCGTGCAGCGGGATGTATCAATGAAAAACGCCTTGGGCATGGCGGATTCCCCTTCTTATAGTGCGGCCGGAACCAGGACGATCCCGGCCGCAATGGTCGTTAGCGTTGCAGCTCCGTCACCTTGTCGGCCTTGCGCAGATTGCACAGGCAGGCCTTGTACTCGGGAATGCGCGTGTTGGGGTCGGCCACCGAAACCGTCAGGCGGTTGGTGGCGTCGCCGCAGCCCGGCGTGGTCCAGCCGAAGCAAAACGGCATCCCGATTAGGTGAAGGGTCTTTCCCTGGACCTGAAGCGGCGTCATGCGCACAGTGACCATGGCCACGGCCTCGACCTTGCCCCGCAGAGTCTCGATGATGACCACGTCACCATTCTTGACGCCTTTTTCCTTGGCCAGCTCCTGGCTGATCTCCACATAGAGCTGGGGTTCGGCTTCGAGCAGGGCCGGGGTGTTGCGCGTGTCGCCGCCGCCGCACCAGTGTTCGGTGAGGCTGTAGGTGGTGAGCACGATGGGGAAGCGCGGATCGCCGTTTTTGGCCAGGGCGTCGATGTCGCTTTCCGCCACCTTCATGCAGGGATTGCTCATCTGCTTGGAGAAGGGGTTGACGGTTATGGGCGTTTCCGCCGGTTCGTAGTGTTCCGGGAAGGGTCCGTCCACCCGGCCGGGGCCAAAGAGCTGCCCATGGCCCTCGGTGTGCATGATAAACGGATACACGCCCTTGGGATCGGCCATCGGGGGCGCCGGCCCGTCGGGCACGTCGCCGACCCATTTGCCCTCTTCCCAGGCAATGACGGTCTTGGCCGGGTTGTAGGGCTTGCCGTTCACGTCCACCGAGGCCCGGTTGTAGATGATGCGCCGGTTGACCGGCCAGGCCCAGGAGTAGTTCGGGAACAGGCCGATTTTGGCCTGCATCGGCGTCTGGTTGTGGTCGCGGCGTTTGGTCAGGTTGCCGGCTGCGCCGTAGCTGCCGGTGTAGACCCAGCACAGGCTGGTGGTCGCGCCGTCAGCGGTCAGCATGGGGAAGGCCGGAACCTGATCACCCTTTTTGTACTGTTTGTCGCCCACGGTCACGTCGCGGGTGAACTGGCCGTTGATCTTTTTGGCCATGAAGTCCGGGTCGTACTGTTCATACCACTCGACGTTCTGGATGGGGGCCGGAAACGCGCCGCCGTCCTTGGCATACAGCGCTTTGACGCGCTTCATGATCTCGACCACCATCCAGCCCATGGGCTTGGACACGCCCATCGGCTCGTAGCCCTTGTAGTGCCACATGTGCCAACGGCCGGAGTTGGAAGTGGTGCCGTCTTTTTCGCCGCGCTGGCACGACGGCAGCATGAACACCTCGGTCTTGACGTTTTTGGAGTCAAAACCCGGCTGCCGCCAGAAGGCGCAGGTCTCGGTTTCGTGGGCTTCGCCGATGACCAGCCAGTCGAGGTTGGTCAGGGCCTTTCTGATCTTGTGGGTGTTGGGCATGGACATGGCCGGGTTGTGCCCATAGATGAACCCGCCCTTGATCTTGCCCTTGTACATTTTGTCGAACATAAAAAGGCTGGCGTACTCGACGTTGGGCTCGATTTTGGGCAGCCAGCCGTAGCCGTACTCGTTTTCCGCCGTGGCTGCGTCGCCAAACCAGCCCTTGAGCAGGCTGACCACGTACTTGGGCCGGTTTTGCCACCAGTTGACGCTTTTGGGGTCCTTGGTCACCGGCGTGTTGGCCTTCAGGTAATCGGCCAGGGTGGCCCAGGCCGTGGTCGGCACCGGATGGTAGCCGGGCAGGGCGTCGTAGAGCAGGGCGTGGTCGGTGGAGCCCTGGACGTTGGGTTCGCCGCGCATGGCGTTGATGCCGCCGCCGGCCACGCCGACGTTGCCGAGTAAGAGCTGGATCATGGCGGCCAGCCGGATGTTCTGCACGCCAACCGTGTGCTGGGTCCAGCCCAGGGCGTACATCATGGTGGCGACTTTGTCCGGCTTGCCCGTGGCCCCGACAGCGTCCCACACCTTGAGCAGGTTGTCCTTGGACACGCCGGTGATGGAAGACACCGTGCCGATGTCGTAGCGCGAGTAGTGCTTTTTGAGCTGCTGGTAGACGCAGCGCGGATGCTGCAAGGTCTTGTCGCGCACGACCAGGCCGTTTTCGTCCTTGTCAAAGGTCCAGGACTTGCGGTCATAGGTCTTGGTGCCCGCGTCAAAACCCGAGAACAGGCCATCCTTGAAGGTGAAGCCCTCGGAGATGATAAACGAGGCGTTGGTGTACTCGGTGACGTATTCCTTGAAGTACAGTTCCTTTTCCAGGATGTACTTGAGCAGGCCTCCGAGGAAGGCGATGTCCGTGCCGGAACGAAGCGGCACATGGAAATCGCTGCGGGCCGAGGTGCGCGAGAACTTCGGGTCCACGTGAATGACCGTGGCCCCGGCGTCTTTGGCCGCAAGCACCCATTTAAACGAGATAGGGTGGTGTTCTGCCGCGTTGCTGCCCATGATGAGCACCACGTCGGCGTTCTTGATATCAATCCAATGCTGGGTCATCGCGCCGCGTCCGAACGACTCTGCCAGAGCCGGTACAGTGGGCGAGTGTCAGATCCGGGCCTGGTGGTCCATGTGGACGACACCCAGGCTTCGCAGCATTTGGTGCGTCACAGCGCACTCTTCGTTGTCCATCTGGGAGGTGCCGAGGTGGAAGATCGATTCCACCCGGTTGACCGTCTGGCCCTTGTCGTTTTTTTCAATAAAGTCGCGGTCCCGGGTTTCCTTGACGCGCTTGGCAATGCGGTCCAGGACGAAGTCCCAGTCTTTTTCTTCCCACTTGTCGCTGCCCGGAGCCCGGTACTTGGGCTTTAAAATCCGGTGGTGGCTGACATGCATGGAATGGAAGGCCGCACCCTTGGGGCAAAGGGCTCCTTCGCTGACCGGATAGTCCGGATCGCCTTCCGAACTGATAAATTTTCCATCCTTGACGAACATGAGGATGCTGCACCCGCACGAACAAAACGGGCAGGTGGACTGGAATTCCTTGGCCCCTTCAATGCGCAGCGTCGTGGCGTACGCCGCTGCCGGACGGGGATCGAGGCCCAGGTCTTTGAGACCCAGGCAGGCCAGTCCGGCCCCCGTCAATTTCATAAATCCGCGTCGCGATATGCCCATACGGCCTCCTTGGAATGTTCCCCGGCAATGGCGGCAATCCGCCCAATGTCCCACGATTTATGTCAAAACAGGCACACGATTGTGATAAAAAAGCGGACGCCGAGCGGTCAAACCAATCCCAATTGCGCAAGATCTGGCACAAACAGTCACGCTTTTATCAGGAAAGCTGATGGAGTAGCGTGTAAATTGCCTTAAAAATTGAGTTAAGCTATTTTAAATACAGCAAATATTTTTCCTTGGCGCGCTTTGGCGAAACATCGGGGCCGGGGCCTTGGCTGCCCGAAAGTGGTCCCTTGACGCCTGCCCCGCCTGTTGGCATCGACAGGGCTTGTCGTGGCATCGGCTGGTTTTCCGTCGTCGTTGGCCGGCCCTCCAGTCTGGAAACAGGGTTTGTCTTCGCAGGCCCACGGCACTATGCTTGGCGTGAACGCGACACGGCTCGGCGGCGCTGCCGGCCGCATGTATCGGGAGGTGCCTGATGGCCGGGCAGACGGAAACGGATCTGGCGGTGGCGGACGAGATGGAGCGGCTTCGGCGGGAACGGCCCCATGCCCGGGCCTTTCTCGATCCCTTTCTCGGGGTGCTGTTGGCGCGCGGGCCGCTCGTCGAGGCCCTGGCCATGGTGGCTGCCGGCGGACCGGCACCGCGTCCCGATCCCATCCGCCTCGGCCAGGGTGCCTGCCTGGAGCCGCGTGACGAGTTTCCGCTGGATCGTCTGGCCCTGCAACGCTCCTTTGAGACCCTGCACACGGTCCTGGCCGCCTCTTTTCGCGATGCCCGCTCAGACCTGCTCAATCTCGGCCAGGCCGCCTGCCAGGAACCGGAACTGCTTTACGAGGCCGTGTCCCACATGCTGGCCGACCGGCGGGCCGCCCTGGTCGGGCTTGGCCATTCCTGCGGCGTGGACCCGCGAGTGCTCGGGTTTTGGTGTGTGCAGCTGGTGACGCCCCTGGCCATGGCCCGAGGGCGGCTGCTTGGGCCGCTGGTGGCCGAGGCCGCCTGGAACCGCGGCTATTGTCCGGTCTGCGGCTCCTGGCCGGGCTTTGCCGTGCGCGGCAGCGCCGGGCTGGCCATGCACTGCTCTTTTTGCGCCGCCACCTGGCGCTTTACCCGCCGGGAATGCCCCTACTGCGAGGCGCCCGGACCATCCGGCCAGGTGTACGTCGTGCCAGGCCACGATGCCGAGCGGGTGGCGGTGTGCCGGCGCTGCAATCATTTCCTGGGCGAGCTGTCCGCCGCCGCCCTGCCCGGTCTTCGCCCGGAGATCGCCGCCCTGGTCCTGGCTCCCATCGAATTGCTGGCCCGCCAGCACGGGCATGTGCCGGCCACCATGGACTGGCGGCAGATGGTCTGGACCTGATGCGCCGTCTGGCCGCCTTGGCCGGGAACCGGCCGGCGCCGGCCGGGCACCGGGCCATCACAGGGGAAGACAAGACCGAATTTTTTTTCTAAAGTGCCCCCTTCCCGGACCGCCGACGAAGGCCCTGCGCCGTTTCCGGCCGTTCTCCCGCACCCTCTGCCTCCCGAGGAGTCTCATGCGCGAACGCAAGACCGCCACCCTGACGTACGGCGACAAGACCGTTGAACTGCCCGTCCTGGTCGGGACCGAAGGCGAGGTGGGCATCGACATCACCTCCCTGGAAAAGGACACCGGCCTGCTGTCGTTTGACCCCGGCTACGGCAATACCGGCTCCTGCCAGTCGGCCATCACTTTCGTTGACGGCGAAAAGGGCATCCTGCGCCATCGCGGCATCCCCATCGAACAACTGGCCGAAAAAAGCTCGTTTATCGAGACGGCCATGCTGCTTATTTTCGGGAAATTGCCCACGGCCGAAGATCGTACGGCCTTTCGCAATCTTTTGTCCGAACATGAGCTGTTGCACGAAGGATTGCTCCACCATTTCGATGGGTTCCCGCCGGGCGGGCAGCCGATGGCCATTTTGTCGGCCGTCATCAACTCCCTGGGCAACTACCATCCCGAACTGCTGGAGATTCAAAACGCGGTCGAATTCCGGCTGGCCGTGGCCAAGATCATCAGCAAGGTGCGCACCATCGCGGCGTTTAGTTACCGCAAATCGCTTGGGTTGCCGTTTATGTATCCCGACCCGAACCTGAGCTATTGCCGCAACTTTCTGCACATGATGTTTTCCGTGCCCAACCGCGAGTATGAGGCCACCCCGCAAGCCGCGGCCGCCCTGTCGCTTTTTTTAGTGGTCCACGCCGACCACGAACAGAACTGCTCCTGTTCCACCGTGCGCATGGTCGGGTCCACCAAGGCCAACCTCTTTGCCAGCGTATCGTCCGGCATCTGCGCCCTGTGGGGCCGGCTGCACGGCGGAGCCAACGCCGCCGTCATCCAAATGCTCACCCAGATGCTGGAAGGGCGCTATAAGGTCAAAACCTATCTGGAGATGGTCAAGCGCAAGGAGCAACGGCTCATGGGCTTTGGCCACCGGGTGTACAAGAACTTCGATCCCCGGGCGCGGGTGCTCAAAAAGGCCGCCGACAACCTGCTCCTGCAGTCGGGGCGGCCGGACCCGCTCATGGAAATCGCCCAGGAACTGGAAGACGCGGCCCTGCACGACGACTACTTCCAGAGCCGCCAGCTCTATCCCAACGTGGATTTCTATTCCGGCATCATCCTGCGGGCCCTGGGTATCCCGGTCAACATGTTCCCGGTCATGTTCGCCATCGGCCGCATGCCCGGCTGGATCGCCCACTGGCACGAGGAAAACCGGGACGTCACCACCCGCATCCACCGCCCCCGCCAGATCTACACCGGCCCGACCCGCCGGTCGTATGTGCCGCTGGACCAGCGGTAGAGGGAGACGCGGGAGAAAAGATGCCTCCGGCGGCCAAAGGGCAGTGCCCTTTGGAAACCCACCTGGGGGTTGTTTGATTAACCAGGCGTGCCGCCAAATCGGCGAGATGAAGTGAACAAAAAAGACGAGAACGGCAAATACGTAAGCGCGGCACTTGTCGGGAAAGACAGGTGCCGCGTTTTCTTTTGTCGTGAGGACAGGAGCCGGGCTGTCGGCTGGGATGCGGGGAGGCTGGTTGCTGCCTGGGGGCGTCCGATGATGGACAAACGCCCGGGATGGGCTACAACGGCTGGAAATCTGACGTGATTCGGAGGATGGACGATGGCTGACGTGTCGCTTCTAAAGGTGGCGGTGGCCCTGGGCCTGGGCATCGTGCTGGCTGGCGTGCTTGCCTTCGTGTTGGCCCGGATGGCCGAAAACCGGGGCGGCAAGGGACTTTTCCGGACCGCGTTTCTACTGGTGCTTTGCGTCTACGCCCTGGGCTTTGCGGCCCGCTTTACCCTGATCGAACTTCTGCCCTAGGGCTGCGCCGGGTCACTGCCAGGTGATGTTGAGCGTACGCTTGCCCCACTGTCTGGCCCCGCATTGGTCGTCGCCATAAAAGATGTCAATGGTCTTGTCGTGGCGGCCGTGCATGACGTCGAGCACCTTGTACTGGCCGGGCAGGCCTTCGATGCTGATGACGTCGCCCCGGTCAAGCCCCATGTCGAGCAGATCCGGCGAGACCGCAACAGCCTTGACGCCAGAGGTGAGGGTATCGCCCCAGGCCCCGCGCGGCGCGCGTTTCTTGGAATTGACCGAGCAGCCGGTGTAGGCCAGCGCCTTGACGCGAACGGACTTGTACGGGGAAGCGGCCGCCCTGGCAAAGAGAAAGGCCGGGTCTTCCAGACGGCCAATGGCGGCGTCCTCAGGTTTTTTCTTGGATGGGCGGGAGGCGGCAGAAGAGTCGGCCAACGCATTGGGGCTTTTGGTCCCGGCGCAGCCGGGCAGGGTCAGTGACGTGACCAGCAGGGTCAACGCCGTGATCATAATTCGGACATGTCGCATCGTCGCTCCATGGCTTCGGGACGACTGACCCGCAACGCCGGCATCTGGCAGGGATGCCTGGGGGAGGCGGCGGGGC
Source organism: Desulfovibrio sp. DV (assembly GCF_001936595.1). Classification (GTDB taxonomy): domain Bacteria; phylum Desulfobacterota; class Desulfovibrionia; order Desulfovibrionales; family Desulfovibrionaceae; genus Solidesulfovibrio. Next base: position 6,146 of record NZ_MLBG01000051.1, on the reverse strand, counting down.
AAGTCGGCCGGGCAAGGGTCCGGCCGTGTTGTGTCGTCCGCGTTGGTGGAGTGGCTCGCGTGGGGACGAGAGCTGTGCCCCGGGCACCGACATCCGGCTGCGGGGCGACGCGCTTGTGGCAGCGTCACGGAGTCAGGCGGAGCGGATAGCGAAGCGGCGACCGCTGCCTGTAGCTTACCTATGGCGATTTGAGGGAGGGCTGTCAAGCCGGGGCCGGCCAGACGGCCGGCCCCGGAAAGTGTCGTGAGCAGAGGTGGTTGCGACCAAGGGCTTTGCCGTTTTGCGGAATAACCCTGTGATGGCAGCGTGTTGCGAGAGTCCGAAGAAACTCGTTTTTTTACCCGGCCTTGGGCCCAGTGTCACCGGCCGTGCCTGCCGTTGCCGTGGCCGCCGGTTCGGCGTCGGGCGCTTCGGGCTCGCCCGGGGTGTCGGGCGATTTGGGGGGTTCGGGCGGATTCTTGGCCGCTTCTTCCGCCGCCTTGCGGGCGGCCTTTTCGGCCAGACGCGGCTTGTCCACAAACCAGGACACCCAGATGCCAAGCTCGTACAGGACGACCATGGGGCCGGCCATGAGCAACTGGTTGATCGCATCCGGCGTGGGCGTGAGGATGGCGGAAACCACAAAGCTGAGCAGGATGGCCCAGCGGCGGAACTTGCGCAGCGCCTTGGTGGAAACCATGCCGAGGCTGGTCAGGAAGAAGATGAAGACCGGCAGTTCGAAGATGAGGCCAAAGGCGAAGAGCAGCGTGACCGCCAGGGAGAAATAGGCGCTGATGGTCGGCATCACCGTGATGTAGTCCGAGGCGTAGTCCACGAAGAACTTGAAACCAAACGGAAAGACGATGAAATAGCCAAACAGTGCCCCGGAAACAAAGCAGAAGGCCGAGGCGATGGCCACCGGCACGATGATCTTGCGTTCTTCCTTGTAAAGGCCGGGAGCCACGAACTGCCACAGCTGATAGAAGATGTACGGGCTGGCCACGAACGCGCCGGCCACCATGGCCAGCTTCATGACCGTGAAAAAGGTCTCGGGCAGGCTGGTGGCAATGAGCTTGCTGCCGGCCGGCATGACTTCCATAAGCGGGTGCAGCAAAATATCGAGGAGCCGCTCGGCAAAGGAGTAGCTGGCCGCAAAGCCGACGCCCACGGCAATAAGGCAGCGCACCAGCCGGGTGCGCAGTTCGACCAGATGCTCGAGCAGCGGCGCTTCCTTCATGTCCGAAGGGCTGCCGGAAGCTGTCGGGGGCGTGGCCGGCGGGGGCGGCGGCGTGCCGTCTCCGGAGGCCGTGGCCGGCGGCGCCGGCGGTGTCTCGGACCCGGCGGCCGTGTCCGGCATGGCCGGTGCCGTTTCGTTCGTGGCGGCCGGGGCTGCCGTGTCCGGCGCGATTGCGGCGTCTTCGCCCGTGCGGGGGGCCTTCGGGGTGTCGGTATGGTCAGGCGTCTCGCTCATGCGCTCCTCTTTTCTGGCGGCGGACAAAATGAAGCGGCCAGTTTTGCCGCGCCTTCGCGGTTACGGCAGGACGGCTTTGGGGTCAAGGGGAACGGGTAAAATGGCGGTCTCAACTGCGGGTTACAGCTCCACCTGGACGCCCAGTTCCACCACCCGGCCCGGCGGCAGGCCGAAGTAGGCCGTGGCCGGGCGGGCGTTTCGGGACATGAGGGCAAAAAGGGTCTTGCGATAGCCGGCCATCCTGGCCTTGCCCGTGGTGAGCAGGCTTTCGCGGCCCAGGAAAAAGGTCGTATCCGCCGGCGGATCGATGGGGACGCCAAGACTTCTGGCCTGGGCCATGACCGCCGGCACGTTGGGCGTCTCCATGAAGCCGTAGCGGGCCACGATGCGGACAAAGCCCAGGCCCAGATCCTGGATGTCCAGGCGCTCGCTGTCGTCCACGGTGGGCACGTCAGCCGCGGTGATGCTCAAGATCACCACATGCTCATGGAAGATTTTGTTGTGCTTGTAGTGGTGCAGCAGGGTGACCGGGGTGCCCCGGGGAGACAGCGACATGAAGACAGCCGTCCCGGGGACGCGGATGGGCTGTTTGGTGGCCACATCGGATAAAAAGACCCGCAGGGGCACGGTGGAGGCGATGGACAGTTTGCGCAGGGCCTGGCGTCCGTCTTCCCAGGTGGCCATGGCCATGACGATCAGGGCGGCGATGAGCAGGGTGAACCAGCCGCCGTCGGCCACCTTGAGAAGGTTGGAACCGAAATAGGCCAGATCGAAGGCCAGAAACACCGCCACCGGGGCCAGGGCCCGGGGCAGGGATTGCTTCCAGGTCCAGCGGGCCACGAAAAAGTACAGGATGGAGGTGATGCCCATGGTGGCCGTGACCGCGATGCCGTAGGCCGCGGCCAGCCGGCTCGATTCGCCAAAGGCCAGGGTCAGGCCGATGCAGGCCCACATGAGGGCGAAATTGACTTCCGGGATGTAGATCTGGCCTTCCATGGCGCTTGAGGTGTGCACGATGCGCAGGCGCGGGCACACGCCAAGCTGGATGGCCTGCCGGGTCAGGGAAAACACGCCGGAAATAAGGGCCTGGGAGGCGATGACCGTGGCTGCCGTGGACAGGGCGGCCATGGGATAGAGGAGGCTTTCGGGAACGAGGCTGTAAAACGGGTTGGCCGCGATGCCCGGATCAAGGAGCAGGCCGGCCCCCTGGCCGAAATAATTGAGCAGCAGGCAGGGAAAAACGATCAGCAGCCAGGAGTACTGGATGGGCCGGCGGCCGAAATGCCCGAGGTCGGCATACAGGGCCTCGCCGCCGGTGATGCAAAGGACCACCGAACCAAGGACAATGAGGCCGTGCATATGGTTTTCCCGGAAAAAGGCCACGGCATAGGCCGGATTGACTGCGGCCAGAACTTCCGGGGCGGCCAGAATCTGGCGCAGGCCCAGGATGGCCAGCACGGAGAACCAGATGAGCATGATGGGGCCGAACACCTTGCCGATGCCGGCCGTGCCCCGGCGCTGGACCGAAAAAAGACCGAACAGGATCAGACAGGTGATGGGGACCACCAGGGGCGCGGCAGCGTCCGTGGCCACGTTTAGGCCTTCCACGGCCGAGAGCACGGAAATGGCCGGGGTGATGATGCCGTCGCCGTAGAGCAGGGCTGCGCCGCAAAGCCCGAGAAAGGCCAGGATGGTGCGCACATGGCGGTGGCCGGTGTCCTTGGGCAAAAGCTCGATCAAGGCGAAGATGCCGCCCTCGCCCCGGTTGTCGGCAGCCGTGATAAACAGGATGTACTTGACCGTGATGACCATGGTCAGGGACCAGAAGATAAGCGACAGCACGCCCAGCACATTGCCCGGGGTGACGCTTATGGCGTGGATTCCGTGGAAGCATTCCTTGATGGCGTACAGGGGGCTGGTGCCGATATCGCCATAGACAACGCCAAGTGCGCCCAGGGACAGGGCGGCGGTGCGGGCGAATCCGGATTGGGCCTGTCCGGCGGTGTGGGTCATGAAATAGTTTCTCCGCGAGGACGAGGTGTGGCGTGCCGGACCCGGGAGCCGCACGGCGACAGACTTCGCCGGCGTCTTGTGCGCGCGCGACAAAGATGTTGCTGGAAACGCGCTCTCATAGCTTCACCCTCGGCCGCCGACAAGGGGGTGCGGTGGGCCGCGATGGCTTCAGATATGGCAAAATTCGTATTTCCGGAATGTTAGGCAAAAAAATGTGTCAGAATTGTCATTTGGGTCGCTGTGTCGGGTGGCGTCCGGTCATGTCCAGGTAGAGCAGGGTGCCGCTGACGATGGCAAAGGGAAAGAGGATGATATTGAGAAAGGGGATCAGAAGCGGCAGGCCAAAGCCCAGGAGCAAGAGGGGACGACGGGCCAGGGTTTTGAGGCGTTCCCCGAATCGTCCTTCCTCGCGGCTAAACGGATAGTCCATGAAATCAAGGGCAATAAGAAGCGCTGCCGCCACCGGAGCCAGCAATTGCCCGAGCACGGGAATGACCAGCAACACCAGGGGCAGGGCCATGATGAACACGGCCTTCTTGGCTTCCTCGCCAATCATCCGCCAGGCCGGCAGGCCCGGTCCGGCCTGGGTGCTGCCGGCCTGGGCCAGGAGCTTGCCGGCGATATGGTCGTAAAGCGGGGCAGCCAGGATGTTGGCCGTGACCATGAACAGAAAATACATGAGCACAAAGGCCAGAGCGAACAGGATGTACTTGACGACATGCAGGTACAGCCAGGCCAGCACCCCGAGCATTCCCCCGGCAGCACCGTCCGGGGTCCACACGGCAGCCAGGATCTGGTCGCTGGATGCCGCAAACACGGCAAACCCCACCCCATACAGGAGCAGGGCCACAGCAAAGGGAATCGCGCACAGGCCGAGGTAGCCCTTGTTGGCCAGGGCAAAGCGGATTCCCCGGACATGAGCGGCCAAGCCCCTGGGGAAGGCGGTGATCATGGGGAGCCTCCGAAAACGGATGCGGCGTCGGTCAGGATCAGGACGGGTCGACCTCGACCGCGGCCGGGGCAGGGGCCTGCCTGGGGGCCAGGGAGCCGTGGTAGCCTTCGGGATCGTCCTCGGTAGTTGCTTGGATTCGCGTCACCTGGAACGGGACGCCCAGGGCGTCAAGATCAATGAGGGCCTTGGCTTCCTTGACCGCATGAGCCTCATTATGGGCACGTACAACCACGTATTCTGTTTCCGATACGCTTTTTTGCCGACGGAACCAGCCTGTGGTAATCAAAACCTTGGTGGCGAAATAGACACGAAACTTTTGCATGTTGCGTACAACTCCGAAAAAATGCCAGCCTGAGGGCGGGTATGCTGCTAGAATTTCCGCCCTGAGCCAAAATCGGCAGGGACGTAACACTACGTTAAGGCCGGCCGGTCGGCAAGCCCCTCGGCAGGGGTACCCGGATGAACCTGCCTGGACACGGCAACCGGGTGTCGGGCATGTCGGTCCGGGAGACACGGAGGATACATGAAACCACTGTTTACCTGGATGGTTGCGGCTTTGGTTCTGGCCGCCGGAGACGCCAGGGCCGAAGAGCCGGGCCGGGCTCTTTTTGCCGCCAAACGCCTGGCCTGTGCTTACAGCCAGGGCATGAATGCCGTTTTCACCCCCCAGGGCCGGGTCAATCTCAAACCGCCCCTTGATCCCAATACCCCCGGGCTGACCATTGTCATCGCGGATCGGGAAAAAAATCGGGCCCTGTTGGAAGAAGACCAGCAGGAAACGCCGGGCGTGCTCATGACCACGCCGGTCGGGCTGACGGTCATGGCCCGCTATCCCGACGGCGGGGTGACGATGGTGACGGTGTATCCGGTCCATTCCGGGGCCTCGGACAATTATCTCATGGTGTCCTCGCGCCACGGGGCCGGCAGCGAGCCGCAGATTTCCCAACGCTACGGTTTTTGCCGGCCGGGCCAGGAAACGCCGCCGCCGCCGGAACCGCCCGCCCCGCCGGCCAAGAAGGGCGGACACTGATGCCCGGGGCAGGCCGTTTCCCGCAACGGTTTGGCCAGGCGGTCTGCCGGCTGGCCCTGCTGGCCGGCCTTGGCTGTTGGCCGGGCAGCGCCCTGGCTGATTTCGATGATGCCCTCAAGGCTTACGAGGGCGGCAACGATGCCGTGGTGTTACGGGAACTGCGGCCGCTTTTGGCCTCGGGCAACCCCTCGGCGGCCTGGCTCATGGGACGCATGGCCGAGGCCGGGCGGGGGGTGCCGGCAAGCGCCACCGAGGCCGGACGCTGGTATCGCAAGGCGGCCGAGGCCGGCAATGTGCCGGCGATGCTGGCCCTGGCCGATCTCCATCTGCGCGGCCAGGGTGTGCCCCAAAGCGACGCCCGGGCCGGAGATTGGCTCAAAAAGGCGGCAGCCAAGGGATCGTCCCGGGCCTTGCTGGCCCTTGGGCTGTTGCGCCTGGACGGGCGTCTGGGACCGGCCTCGGACGCGCCGGCCTACCTGCGCCGGGCCGTGGCCGCCGGTTCGGGCGAGGCGGCCGTGGTCCTTGGGGAACTGTATCTGGCCGGGCGGATCGTTCCGCGCGACCCAGGCCAGGCCTTTCGGCTGGCGTTGGCCGGCGAAGCGGCCGGAGCGGGGCGCGGGCCGATGGGGGCGCGTCTGGCCGCCTTGACCGCCAAAGCCCAAAGCGAGCTGCCGCCGGCCACGGCCCAGTCCCTGCGGGCC